>NZ_JBHXLU010000104.1:0-41853 GCF_042720695.1 Streptomyces sp. NPDC058457
CTGGTTCTCACTGTCCGGGACAACGGCGTCGGTATCCCGCCCGACGGTCGTCGTAGCGGGCTGCGCAACATGGCGGAGCGGGCGGCGGAACTCGGAGGCCGACTGGAATGGGACTGCCCCGGGGATTCCGGGGGTCCTGGAGGCGGCGGTACGACGCTGGTGTGGCGGGTGCCGGTGAGGGAGCCGTAGCAGCGGGTTGACCCTGTTGTCGCGTCCCGGCCCGGGAAGTCCGGACCGGGGAGTGGACCGTTCGGCTCACGCCCTGCGTCACGGCGCGGCCTTCAAGGACATCGTGAAGGCCATGCAGCAGTGGCACGTGAGCGCGGCCCCCGTCCTCGACGACGACGGCCGCGTCGCCGGTGTCGTCTCGGAGGCCGACCTGCACACCGCTGTGTCCTGCTGTCGACGGGCGCGACTCAGCGGTGATTCTGGGTGCCCGGACCCGTCATCGTGGGTCGCTCCGCGCGGACGCCGGGACCAGGCAGCAGTGGGCGTCGCCCACGCCCTCGACAGCGCGGGCCAGCCGCTCGGCCACGGCGGCCAGGCCCTTGTCCTCGACCCAGCCGGTGAGGCCGATGACGCCTTCGAGCAGGCTTTCGTCGTTGACGACGGGCAGCCGCTTGACCTTGCGCTGAGCCATGATGCGCGCCGCCTGGGCGAGCGTGGCGTTCGGGTGCACGGTCACGGCGGGCGTGCTGAGCAGTTCCCCGGCGGTCACCGCGCCGGCCTTCGCCAGGTCGTCGAGGCGCTGCCGCTGGGTGAACCGGTCCGCGTCGCTGTCCCGGAACTCCTCCTCCGGGAGCGGATCGGCCTCCGACCCGCACACCCGGACCCATGCTCGTTGCGACCGTCAGAGCCTGCGGAGCCAGTCGTCGGCCACCCCGTGGAGCTTCTGCCCGGTCGGCCGCAGGTGCTTGTCGTCGATCCGGTAGGAGAGGTGGTCCACGACATCGACGACACCGTCCAGCCGGCGCGTCATGCCGACCGCGACGGGGATCTCGCTGCGCCGTTCCAGCTGTCCGGTGAGGGTGACCACGCCGTCCTGCGCCGTGACCTCGACGGTGTAAGGGGCCAGCCAGAGGGTGTTGCCGAGGACCTCCTGCCGGATCTCCCGCACGATCTCGTCGTCGGTACGCAGGAAGACCCTGAGCAGGTCGCCGCGTGTGACGATGCCGACCAGCCGGTCCTCCGCGTCGACCACGGGCAGGCGTTCGACACGGTGTCCGGCCATCAGCCGGGCCGCCTCGGTGACCGTGGCATCGGAGCGGACGGTGACGGCGGGCGTCGACATGGCACCGGCCGCCGTGGTCGCGTTGCTCTTGACGGCCGCACGCCGGGCGCCGCGGCCCATGATGTGCGTGTGGTCGTGCTCGGGATCGCGGGTCTGGTGCAGCATGAGGTCGGTCTCGGAGACCACGCCGATCACCTTGTCGTCCCCGTCGACCACCGGAAGGCCGCTGATGCGGTGCTCCTCCAGGAGCCGCACCAACTCCTTGAACGGCGTGCCGTACCCAGCCGTGACGACGTCGGTGACCATGACGGCGTCGACCTTCGTGGGCTTCATGTCCGAGCCTCCTTCAGGGCCGTGACCCGTGCGGAGACGGGTCGTACCGAGAGCCCGCCCCTCCGGTGGGCCCGGGCCCAGCGTCCGCCGCGCCGCGCCGCGCCGACAGGTGCTGACCGGGCACACGAACGGGCCGAGTGGCCCCTCCAACCCGTCCCCGGAAGGTGGCACGGTGACATCGGAGCCCCCTGCTGCACGACGTGGCAGTCCGACGAAAGGCGGTGGGGACGATGACACTTCCCCTGGTCGTAGGCGTCGACGGATCGGACGGAAGCCTGCTCGCGGTCGACTGGGCGGCGGACGAGGCCGCCCGCCACGACATTCCGCTGCGGCTGGTGTACGCCTCCCGCTGGGAGCGCTACGAGGCCGGAGTGCCGTCGGAGGGCACGGAACGCCCCTCGGAACGCGTGCTGGCCGAACACATCGTCGCCTCCGCGGTCGAGCGCGCCGCACAGCGGTGCCCGGATGTGAAGGTCACCGCCGACATCCTCCCCGACGACGCGGCATACGCCCTCCTGCGCGAGGGTGACCTCGCACATGCCCTGGTCACCGGGTCGCGCGGCCGAGGTGAGCTGACCGGGCTGCTCCTCGGGTCGGTCGGCCTGGCCGTCGCGGCCAAGGCACACTGCCCGGTGATCGTGGTCCGGGGCGACAGGACCGGCCTGGCCGGCGGCCACGAGCGGATCCTGCTGGGCGCGGGGGAACCCGGCACCGCACATGAGGCGGTACGGTTCGCCTTCCGTGAGGCCGAGGTCCGCGATTGCGCCCTGTACGTCGTCCGGGCCTGGCGCTGCCCCGCCCACGAGATCGGCAACCAGGTGGCGCTCGCGGAGGTCGCCCGCCAGCACGAGGAGAAGGCTTCGGCGCTGCTCGACGCACTGCTCGGCGAAGCCATGGCCGCCCATCCGAAGGTCAGGGTCCGCAGTGTGACGGCCGAGGGACCGGCCCATCGGATCCTCGCGGACCGCTCGGCCGCCGCCGACCTCGTCGTCGTAGGAGCGCGGCGTCGGCACGGACACGTCGGTCTCCAGCTCGGCCGGGTGGCCCACACACTGCTTCACCATGCGGAGTGCCCGGTTGCGGTCGTGCCGCAGACGGAGTGATCGTTGCACCTGTCCACAGACGCTGAGGCGGGCGACCCGCTCAGTCGGTTCCCGCAGCGGAGGGGGGCGCCGCATGGCCGTTCGGCCTCATCTCGTGATCGCCCTGGTGCTGCGGGGTGCGGGCCTGGCCGGGGGGCCCGCAGGCTCTCCACGTCGGCCACTTGCAGGGAGGGAGCCGAAGTGAGCGGCTGGACGTGGGAGTACGACGGTTACCTGCCCGCCGACGAGCGGCTGCGCGAGTCGCTGTGCACGCTGGGCAACGGCTGTTTCGCCACCCGCGGCACCCTGCCCGAGTGCACCGCCGACGAGGTGCACTACCCCGGGACCTACGCGGCCGGCTGCTACAACCGGCTCGCCTCGGACGTGGCAGGACACCGGGTCGAGAACGAGGACATGGTCAACCTGCCGAACTGGCTGCCGCTCCGGTTCCGGCTGCCGGGCTGCGACTGGCTCACCCCGGACACCGCCACCGTGCTCGACCACCGGCAGGTCCTGCACCTCGCCACCGGCCTCCTGGAGCGCCGGACGCGCTTCGGCCTCGGCGGCGGCGTGCTCCACGTCCGCCAGCAGCGCGTCGTGCATATGGCCGACCCGCATCTGGCCGCCCTGCGCACCGAGTTCACCGCCGAGGGCTACGCGGGGGACCTCGAGGTCGAGGCCGCCCTCGACGGAAGCGTCACCAACGCCGGGGTGCCGCGCTACCGAGACCTCGACGGCTGCCATCTGACCCACGTGCAAGGCGGAGTGGCCGCCCCGGACACGGTCTGGTTGCGCTGCCGCACCAGCACCTCCGGCATCCGCATCGGAGTGGCGGCCCGGCTGGTGGCCGACGTGCGGATCACCGAGGCGACGCCCGAGCCGCTGCGAGCCGTACAGCGCCTCCTGCTCCGGCTCACACCCGGACGTACCGTCGTCGTCGACAAGATCGCCGTCGTCCACACCTCGCGCGACTCCGCGACCGGCGAGCCCCTGCGGGCCGCCGTCGACCGCGTCGAGGCCGCTCCCGGCTTCGACACTCTCCTCGACTCGCACCGGACGGCGTGGGAACACCTCTGGCGGCGAGCCGAGTTGGACGTCCCCGGCCGGGCCGGACGGATTCTGCGGCTGCACCTCTTCCACGTGCTGCAGACCCTCTCCCCGCACACCGCGGACCTGGACGTGGGCGTGCCGGCCCGCGGGCTGCACGGGGAGGCGTACCGGGGGCACGTCTTCTGGGACGAGCTGTTCGTGCTGCCCTTCCTGAACCTGCACTTCCCGGAGGTCTCCCGCGCCCTGCTCCGCTACCGGTACCGGCGTCTGGACCAGGCGTGCGCGGCCGCCCGCGCGCTCGGCCGGCGCGGTGCGCTGTACCCCTGGCAGAGCGGCAGCGACGGCCGGGAGGAGTCCCAGGAACTGCACCTCAACCCCTGCTCGGGGCGCTGGCTCCCGGACCACTCACGGCTCCAGTGGCACGTCGGCTCGGCGGTCGCGTACAACGTGTGGCAGTACTGCGAGGCCAGCGGCGACACCGGCTTCCGGGACGGCGAGGGCGCCGAGACGCTCCTGCAGATCGCCCGTTTCTGGGCGGACTCGGCCACCTGGGACGACCGGCTCGGCCGGCACCGCATCCTGGGCGTGATGGGCCCCGACGAGTACCACGACACCTACCCGGACGCCCCGCAGCCCGGCCTCGACGACAACGCCTACACCAACGTCACCGCCGCCTGGGTCGTCACCCGCGCCCTGGAACTGCTGCGCGGGCTGCCCGAGCCGCGTCGCCGTGAACTCGTCGGCCGCATGGGCCTCGACGACAGTGAGTTCGCACACTGGGAGGACGTGTCGCACACCCTCCACGTCCCCTTCCACGACGGCGTCATCAGCCAGTTCGAGGGCTACGGCGACCTCGCCGAACTCGACTGGGCGGGCTACCGGGAGCGGTACGGCGACATCCGCCGCCTGGACCGGATCCTGGAAGCGGAGGGTGACACCGTCAACCGCTACAAGGCGTCCAAGCAGGCCGACGTCCTGATGCTCGGCTACCTCTTCTCACCAGCCGAACTCCGGTCACTCTTCGAGAGGCTGGGCTACGCCGTGGACGACGGGACCTGGGCAGGCACCGTCGACTACTACCTCCGCCGCACGAGCCACGGTTCCACCCTCAGCGGCTTGGTCCACGGCTGGGTGCTGGCCCGCGCCCGGCGCGCGGACGCGTGGAGGTTCGTCCAGGAGACCCTGCGGGGCGACATCGCCGACGTCCAGGGCGGAACCACAGGAGAGGGGATCCACCTCGGCGCCATGGCGGGCACCCTCGACCTCGTCCAGCGCGGGCTCACCGGCCTGGAGACCCGCGACGGAGCGCTCTGGCTCGACCCGGTGCCGCTGCCCGAGTTGTCGGCGTACGCGGTGTCCCTCCGCTACCGCGGCCACTGGGGCGTACGGCTGTGCCTGGCCCGAGGACGGCTGGAGATGCTGGTGCCCGCCTCGGACCGGTCGCCGATCGACATCCGGCTGCCGGACCGCGCGGTCCGCGTGGAGCCGGGAGACACCTGCCGGCTGGTGCTTCCGGACGGTGTCTGAGACGGCGTTGTCGTACCGATCATGCTGAGCGCGAGTTCGAGCGTGGTGGCTCGGTCGGGTGGTCTTCTGGCGATTAGCGCATAGGCGCAGGGCCTTCTGCACAGCTCGTGGGTGCCGAAGTCCATAGCAAACAGGAGGCCCTGTGGTGCGGTGTTCCCTGTTGGTGCCGCCGGGGTCCAACCGGGTTGCCCAGGCGTGTGACTGCTTCCCGCACAGGCGAGGCCCTGCCTGAGGTTCATGAGGCCATGGTGCTGTGGTCGATGACCATGCTCATGAGTCGGCGGCAGGCCCGACAGCGAGCGTGAACGTTCCCGGGACCGGCTCGGCCAGCCGGCCCCGGTCCGTCAGCCGCTTGGCCCGCGAGCGCACCCGGCCCTCGATGTTCGCCGAGGTCGGCTCCAGCCCGAGGCCGGCCGCGAGCTCCTGGCACGATACCGTCTCACCGCCTGGCGAGGACCCGGCCGGCAGAGCGAGGATGCGCTGGTAGTCGACCGCGAGTGCACCCTGCCGCGAGCCCGGGACGCCACACCGGCACGATCGAGCCCGGCCTGACCGGCCTCGCCGGAGACGGCGCAGACTGCTCCGGCGAGGCCACAGGAGCGGGGTCCCCGCCTGCGGACGTCGGTGCAACCGCAGATGCCCCCGTCTTCGGGGATTCAGCAAGGACTTCGCCAACACGCTGCCGGGCGATCACCCAGCCCTTCCAATCGGTCTCGGCATCGGCGAGTTCGGCCAGGACCCGGTCAGCCTCCTCCCGCAGCCCCTCCACACGCTCCCGCGCGGCCGACTCCCTTGCTTCCAGCAGACCCACGACCGACCCCACCCAACACCTCCGCCGACGAAGCAACCCGACGGTCCAACCCTTCCGCACCCGGGGCAAGATCACGCCTGACCTGCGGAAACCCGTCCATCAGGTTCGGTACGACAACGCCGTCTGAGGAGTATCGGTCGCCTGAGAGCTGACTGAGAGGTTCCTGTGCGACGCTGACGCGCCTTGTCACCGGCTTGCGACCATCTGATCCAAGGACCTGTTCATGACCCTGGTAAACGGCCTGCCCGCACATGTCCTGCTCGTGCACCTCGTCGTGGTGCTCGTTCCTCTGACCGCGTTGGCGCTCGTGCTCGCGGCGGTCTCCCGGCGAGTCGCCCGACGCATGGGCGTAGTGCTGCCGCTCCTGGCCCTGGTCTCGCTGGTCAGCGTGCCGCTCACGACACAGGCAGGTGAGTGGCTGGAGCGGCACGTCACGGACAGCGCCCTGGTGCAGCGGCACGCCGAGCTCGGAGACGGTCTGCTCCCGTGGGCCGCAGGCCTGTTCTTCCTGGCAGCCCTGGTCTGGTGGGGTGCCCGCGCAACCGCCGAGCCCCGGCCGGACGTCATGGGCACGGCCATCTGGTCCGCCGCGCCGGTGCGCGTGGCGGCGGTGGTCCTCTCGCTTGTCGTGGCGGCGGGCGCCGTGGTGGACGTCTACCGCATAGGGGACTCGGGTGCGAAGGCGGCATGGCGCGACGGCTTCTCCCGGACGGCCGCACCCGCGAGCGCGGATCACTGAGGCTCCCCCTCAAGCGGCACCAGGCGGCAGCAAGGTCCCACACGTTTCAGGACAGCGAACAGCGCCTCGTCAGGCCTGTTCGCTGGTCCGCCGCATTGATGCAGCTCAGCGTGTCCTTCCACGCGGTTTGAGGGGTGTCTCGGGCATCGTCGGCGCCCGCAGCGGAGCCCCGTCGTAGCCCTTCACCTCGCCGAAGCGGGTGCCCTTGGACCAGTCCTCGCGGGCCTGTTCGATCTCCTGCTGGGTACGCCCGACGAAGTTCCACCACATACCACGCGATCAACGGTTCTTCCCAGGTCAGAGGTATCGAACACCCTCGGGCGTCAGCAAAAGGTCAGCATCGGACGCCGAGGAGTCACCACCACATGGCAGCACGCACGCTCGCCCGCGGCATGGGTACCTTCTTCAAGGGCTGCGAGCACCCTGAGTCCCGCTGGTCGAAGTGCCCGCACGAGTACAAGATCCGGTACCGCAGCGCGGCGGGCATGCAGAGCGAGGAGTCCGGCTTCGCGACGCAGGACAGTGCGAAAGAGCGTTTGACGGAGATCTACAAAGAGAAGAAGGCGGGCCGGCGGTCCCAGTCGAAGGCGGAGCGCATCAGGAAGTACGGAACGATGCGGTTCGAGGAGTACGTCGAGGAGTGGAAGGGCGGTCAACGGCATCTGGCTGCCTCTTCGGTACGGCACCTCGAATCGCTTCTGGAGCATCACCTCTACCCGGCGCTCGGCAGCCGGCGGATGAACTCCTTCGACCACAAGGTGGTCGACGGCTTCATCCGCACCATGGAGCGCAACGGCGCTGGACTGGCCACCCAGTCCAATGCCTTCGACAAGCTGCGCGCGGTCCTCCTCGACGCGCATCGGCTCGGCCTCTACGGCGACAACCCGCTGGACGGCGTCAAGCCGCCACAGTATGACCCGGCTCGCGCGGTGATCCCGTCCTTGGAACAGCTTCGCGCGATACGAACCGCAGGTGACGATGCCTTCATGCTGGTCGCCGATTTGATGAGCGGGTGTGGTCTGCGGAACGGCGAGGCGTACGCGGTGAACCTGAACAACATGGTGGCCGATGACGTGTACCGGGTCAGCGAGCAGGTCGTGCAGTCGACGCGCCGGTACGGTCCGCTCAAGCACAGGAAGGCGGGGGAGTACCGCGACGTGCCCCTTCCTGCTCGCATCAGGGAGACGATCGAGTGGTATGCGGACAAGCACGGCACGTTCGACGGCTACCTGTTGCGTCAGCCGACCGATCCGCGCAAGCCGTATCCGTATTGGGGGACGGACAACCAGTGGAAGCGGATCAAGGCGTCGGGCGAGGTGGACATCCCGGAAGGGATGGTTCTCTACGGGAACCGGCACTTCTACGCGTCGAACTGCCTGAGTAACGGCATTCCGATCACGGATGTCGCCGAGTGGATGGGGCACAAGAGCGTCGACGTCACGTTCAAGATCTACCGGCATCTCCTGCCGGGATCGATCGGCAAGGCGGCGCAGGTGCTGGACATGGCACTCGCGGCCTGACGCGAGGGGTGGTTCCTGGCCGCGCCGGCGGCCAGGAACCGAGCGTGGCGTACCTCAGCCGAGCTTCTGCTGCTGAGCCCAGGCGTGCACATCGGTGATCTTGTACTGCAGCTTGGCGCTGCGGCCGTTTCCGAACTTGTAGGGGATGAGTCCGAGTTTGGGTGCATCTCGGTACACCCATGTGATCGACATGTTCAGATACTCGGCGGTCTGCTGGGCGTTCATGAACTGCGTGGGCATGCAAGATCCTCAAGGTCACATGGGTCGAGAAGACAGTCTGATCCTCCGGTGCAGACCGCGGTTTGCCGCGGCAGCGCATTGAGTGGTAGTAAAACGCTCTCTCGTGATCTCCAAGCGCCAGCATCTGAGCCCAGGGCGGCCGGGCAGCAGGTGACTCGCCAGGAGAGACTGCGCCGCGTGCTCCGTCTCGGAGCGGCAGGTGACCAGCGTGGCATCGATGTCCTGGATCGGGCAGTGCAGTTCGCGTTTGCCTGTGCAGGAGGCCGGTATCGCCTTCCGGTTCTCTTGGGCTTACAGCCCGGCGATCTCGTGGGCGGTGGCACGGGCCGCGCACAGAGTTCCGAGTGCGGCCGGGTCGATGCCCGGAAGCGGTCGCCACGCGGTGGGGCTGGAGGCGACCGGGCCGAAGACCTCGGGCTCGTCACGCAGCAGTGCCAGGTCGGTGATCGCCACCTCCGCTAGCACCTGTGCGACGATCTTCCGTGCAATCTCCGACCGCGACAGAAACGCTCGGGCTCTCTTCGGCTGGACAGCCAACTCCGCAGCCTCGGCCTGGAGCCCTTCCACTCGCTGCTGATCCGCGGCTTCCGCGCCTGAAGTTCCTCCGGCAACGACACGATCGCGCCCTGCCTCCACCCCACCACGGTAGGAGTGTGACGGCACTGACCACATGCCAATCAGTGTCTACCCAGCTCGGCTGACCCCCGAGAGGAACCGCACCCTTGTGTAATGGGCGATGCCTGCAAGGGCTTTGAGCCCGTAACACGATCTTGTTGAGGTGTCCTGGCTGGGCGTGACCGGTGTGACGATTCGGCCGTTCGGGAGGGTGTGAGTACTCGGCCGCGGATCGTGGATGACGACTTGTGGGCGCTGATCGAGCCGCTGCTTCCGCCCTGGCCGGAGCGATCACCGGGCCCTTGGCCGGTGCCGGACCGGATGTGTCTGCAGGGCATCCTGTACGTGCTCCACAACGACATAGCCTGGCAACTGATGCCCCTGGAGTTGGGGTTCGGCTCCGGACAAACCTGCTGGCGGCGTCTGGAGCGGCGGCAGCGGGCTGGGGTCTTCGACCGCCTGCACCGCATTCTGCTCGCCGAATCGAATGCGGCGGGTGAATTCGACTGGTCCAGAGCGTATGTGGACGGCTCCCACATCCGTGCGAAAAGCGGACCACCGCACCTGCGGCACAACCGCAGCCCGGTGTCGCAGTCCGCGGGCATGGCCAGCTTCAGTCGGGGCACCCCGTCTTTGCCCATGCCAGCACCGTAGAAGCAAGATTCGTTGTCGGCAGCCCCCGCGCCCAATCTGCCCCACGGGCCCCATCAGCGCGCCGTGATCCGGCTGCGCCTGAGGATGCGGCGACGCACCGCGTCACCATCACAGGCCAAACCCCGCCGACGCCCTATCCGCCCGTCAACCCTCGTGGCCGAGAAAGGCATTGGCACTCCCCGGCCACAGCAATCCCTTGAGTCGCTTTGCGCGCGGCACTCACTCTGAGCACTGGCTTCCGCTCCACGAGGGCGGAGGCATTTCAGTGTTCAGGGGAGGACGTCCACACATGCGAAGACTCCACGCCTTCTGGGCCGTGGCAGGAGCGGCCGGGCTGCTCGCCGGGGCGGTCACGCCTGCGGCGGCCGGTCCCGCGTCCCCGCTCGACCAGCCGGGCGCCACGCGGGCATCACACGCCGACACCCAGACCGTCACCCTCATCACGGGCGACAGGGTTTCGGTCACCACCGGGCCCGACGGCAAGTCCGCCGTCGACATCGAGCGCGGCAAGGGCCGTGAGGCCGCCACCTTCCTGTCGAGCGAGCGCGACGGCGAGGTCAGTGTCCTGCCGGCGGACGCGATCCCGCTGGTGAAGGCGGGCCGTCTCGACCCGGCCCTGTTCAACGTCACCCAGCTGGTGAAGCAGGGATACGCGGACTCGAAGACCGGCGCCACCCCGGTCATCGCGACGTACAAGAGCGGCAGCGCGACCCCTGAGGGCGCTCGCCGGACGCTCAAGCTGCCTGCGATCGACGGGGCCGCGCTGAGCGCAAAGAAGTCGACCTCCTTCTGGGCCGACATCGCCCCCGCCCTCGGCACCGAACCGACCACCAAGGCCGCGAAACAGCTCGGCGAGGGCATCGACAAGATCTGGCTCGACGGCAAGGTGCAGGCGTCCCTCGACGTGAGTGTGCCGCAGATCGGTGCGCCCGAGGTGTGGAAGGCGGGCTACGACGGCAAGGGCGTCGACGTCGCGGTCCTGGACACCGGCGTGGACATGGGGCACCCGGATCTGGCGGGGAAGATCGCCGAGACGCAGAGCTTCGTACCGGGCGAGACGGTGCAGGACGGTTTCGGTCACGGCACCCATGTGGCGTCCACGATCGTCGGCTCCGGCGCGGCCTCCGGCGGCCGGTACAAGGGCGTGGCACCGGGTGCGGAACTGCGCGTCGGCAAGGTGCTCGACAACACCGGCCACGGCCAGGACTCCTGGATCATCGCGGGCATGGAGTGGGCGGCCAAATCCGGCGCGAAGATCGTGTCGATGTCGCTGGGCGGTGACGCCACCGGTCCCTCCGACATCCTGAGCGAGACCGTCGACGAGCTGTCCGCCTCCACCGGCACCCTCTTCGTGATCGCGGCGGGCAACTCCGGCCCGTCCGAGCAGACCGTCGGCACCCCGGGCATCGCCGACTCCGCGCTGACAGTGGGCGCTGTGGACAAGTCCGACAAGCTGGCCTCGTTCTCCAGCCGCGGTCCGCGCGTCGGTGACTACGCGGTCAAGCCGGAGATCACCGCGCCCGGCGTGGCCATCACCGCGGCCCGCGCCGCGGGCACCAGCATGCCTGGCGGTACGCCGGTCGACGACTACTACACCACGGCGAGCGGTACGTCGATGGCGACCCCGCATGTCGCGGGCGCCGCGGCGCTGGTCGCCCAGGCCCACCCCGACTGGACGGGCCAGCAGATCAAGCAGGCGCTGGCGACCACGGCGAAGACCATGCCGGACGCCGACGTCTTCGAGCAGGGCGACGGCCGGGTCGACGCCGTACGGGCCGTCAACCAGGGCGTCTTCGCGACCCCGACGCTGAGCTTCGGCAAGTACGAGGAGACCGACACCGAGGCCGCCGGCAAGGACATCACGTACACCAACACCACGGACAAAGCGGTGGAGTTGAAGGTGTCCTCGTCACTTCGCGACGCCACACTGAACGCGGACACAGTGACCGTCCCGGCGAAGGGCACCGCCACTGTCGCGGTCACGGTCGACCCGGCGAAGGAGGCGACGGGCCGGTACACGGGCCACATCACCGCGAGCGCCGACGGCGTCCTCGTCACCACGGCCATCGGCTTCGAGAAGCTGCCGAAGACCTACGACCTGAAGGTGTCGCTGCTGGGCCGTGACGGCAAGCCGCCCACCTCGTCGTCGATCTTCATGCTGCAGGAGCTGAACGGCGCCTACCCGGACACGTACGGGTACATCGGCAAGAGCTACACCTTCAAGGTGCCGGCCGGTACGTACTCCACGGCGTCCTGGATCTCGCAGCGGGACGCGGCCGGACTGGAGGTCAACACCTCGGTCGTCGGCGATCCGGAGATCAAGGTCGACCGTGACACCGAGGTCGTCCTCGACGCCCGCAAGGCGGTCGAGATCAAGCCGAGGACCAAGGAGGACTCCGAGTTCCAGGGCTTCAGCACCAACTGGCACCGGGAAGGCCCGGGCACCGGCTTCGGGGTGACCTACAGCCAGGGCTGGTGGACCGACCACATCTATGTGGCGCCCACCGAGAAGGTCACCCAGGGCACGTTCGAGTTCTCCTCGAAGTTCCGGCTGTACGCCAAGGAGCTGACGGCGAGCGTCACCGGCCCGGAGAAGTACGCGCTGCCCCTCGACTACGCGCAGACCGACATCGGTCTGCCCGTGAAGGTCAGCGGTGACCACACGGTGCGCGCGGTGGACGCGGGCGCCGGCACCGCGGCCGACTTCGCGGGACTCGACGTCAAGGGCAAGGTGGCGGTCGTCCGAGTTGCCGCCGGCGGGACGCCGGACGAGGCGCTGGCCAACGCGACCGCGGCCGGGGCCGGTTACGTCCTCGCCTATCGCGAGACGCCCGGGTACTGGCTCGCCTGGGCGAAGAGCACGAGCGTCCCGCTGATGATCGCCACCGGCGAGGACGGCGCGAAGCTCGGCGCCCTGCTGAAGAGCGGGAAGAAGGTCAAGCTGAAGCTGGCCGGCACTCCGGTCAGTCCGTATGTGTACAACGTGATGTTCCCGCAGGTGGGAGCCATCTCGGCCAACCAGACGTACAACCTGAACAGCTCCAACACGGTAAAGCAGACGGTCCGCTACCACGGGGCCCGGGCCGGTGATGTCGGCAAGGACGCCGTGTACCGGTACCGCCCCTGGCAGAGCGCCGACATCGCCACCACCACCAACGTGCAACTCGGCACGGAGCGCACCGAGTACTACAACGTCTCCGACAACCGGATCTGGCACGCCGTCTATCCCAACTGGCAGGCGAACCAGCCTCAGTGGGGTCCCGTGCGGACCTTCGACAAGGCGGGCAAGCAGCCCGCCGAGGACTGGCTGAGCCAGGTCGTCCGCCCGGCGACCGCTCAGCAGGCCGGCCTCTCCCAGCGCACCGGTGACAAACTCACCTTCCGCATCCCGGAGTTGGGCGATGCCACACCGGGCCACTACGGATACGTGGACAACGTCCAGGACACCGCGAAGGGCAAGCTGTACGCGGACGGGCAGCTGGTCGGCGACACCGCACTCGGCGGCTACGGCACCTTCACCGTCCCGGCGGCAAAGTCCTCGTACCGCCTCGTGCTCGACACACAGCGCACGGCCGACTGGGCGGCGTACTCCACCGGCACCCACACCGAATGGTCATTCGCCTCGGCGCACACGGACCAGCAGACGGCGCTCGGGCTGCTCTCGGTCGACTACGACGTCGCCGGGCTCGACCTCCTCAACAGTGCGGAGGCCGGACACACGTCGAAGCTCGGCCTCTCCGTCCGGAACCAGTCGGGCGTCGTCACCGCCAGCTCCCTGAAGGCCTGGGTCTCGTACGACGACGGCACCTCGTGGAAGGAAGTGAAGGTCAAGCACGGCATGGCGGAGCTCAAGAACCCGAAGAAGGACGCCCGGTTCGTGTCGCTGCGCGTACGGGCCGGCGACCCGGACGGCAACATCGTCGACCAGACGGTCGTACGGGCGTTCGCCCTGAAGTAGACGACCGCAGCCAAGCGTTGCGAAAGATCTTAACAAAGATCGTCTACGGTGCCGGGCCATGGTGAACACGGCATACGACACGGCAAGGGAGACCCCTGCCGCGAGCTCCTGGGCCGCGGTGGGGGTCTCCGCGTTCGACGAGCTGTTGTACCAGGCCATCCTCAACCAGCCCGACGCCGGCGCGGGCGGCTGGGCGCTGCTGACTGGTGCCTCCCCGGCCCGGGTCCGGGAGGCCTGTAACCGGCTGCTCGCGCTCGGGCTGCTGCAACCATCCGACTCCATGGGCGGGTTACGGGCGGTCGACCCGCGGGTGGCGATCCGTGCGCTGATCCGGCGGCGCGAGACGGAGTCCGAACTGCTGGCCGCCGCCGCCGAGGAGATGGCGACCGCGCACGAGGTCGGGCTGCTGCGCGAGGAGCCGTCCCGGCTCGTCGAAGTGGCCTCCGGCGAGGGCGCCATCGCGGCACGCCTGGAGGAGATGTACGCGCGCGCGGAGCACGAGGTGTGCCTTCTCGACACACCGCCGTATCTCGCCCCGCCCGCTCCGCAGGTGGATCTCCAGGCCGATCTGCTCAGCCGCGGGATAGTCTCTCGCGGGATCTACGCGGCGACCGGCCTGGAGGATCCGAAGGTTCTGTCCCGCGCCTTGAGAATGGTCGAACTCGGCGAGCAGGCCCGGGTGTTGCCGACCGTGCCGCTCAAGCTGCTGGTGGTCGACGGATGCCGGGCGCTGCTGCCGCTGACCGCCTCCTCGGCCGGCGGCTACTGTGCCGTCGTCGTCTGGCACTCGGCAGTGACCGAGGCCCTGCAGAAGCTCTTCGAGCTGGCCTGGCAGCAGGCGACTCCACTGGGCCAGGCCGCCGACGACAGTGAACTCTCCGAGAGCGAGAGGACGTTGACCCGGCTGCTGGCGGCCGGAATGAAGGACGAGGCGGTGGCTCGCCATCTGGGGGTGAGTCTGCGGACCCTGCGGCGGCGGGTGCGCGAGCTGCAGGAGCGGCTGGGGGCGGCGAGCCGGTTCCAGCTGGGGATGCGGGCTTCTCAACGCGGCTGGGTGTAGCCGTTGCGGACCCTGTGAGACCGACGGACGGCGCCCTGGCCGAGAGCACGGCCCCCACTCCATGAACTGCCGTGGCCGAAGGGTGCATGGGCACGTCCTGGCCACAGGGATCCCCCGCAAAGGCATCGAGTCCAGCGAACGATTGGGGCGTCGCAGGTGGGTGATTGAGAAGACGATGTCGTGGCTGTCCGGCTACCGCGGACTCAGCCCCCGCTACAAGCGTCATCCCCGCAACTACCTGGCATTTCCCGGGCTCGCCGCGGGCTGTCCGCTGCTACAAGGTGACGTGCTCGGTCGCACCGTGTACCTCAGCAAGATCGTGTTACGAATTCTGAGGGCTCGCAGAGAGTCAACGCGACGACTTGATCTTGGCAGGGCTGCTGTTCGCGAGGAATGCGGTGACGTCAGCGGCTGTGCGGAACTTGGCTGATCGCAGTTGCCGGCAAGTGGTGGTCACTGGCGGATTCCCAACGGGCTCTGAAGTCTCAGGCATTGAAACGTTGGGCAAGCTCCGTCAATGAGGCCACGGAGATATCGGCCTTCGGATCGGTGCTCGGTGGCCGGACAGCCTTCGAGCCGTACTCCTGCGGACGATGTATGTAGGCGGTGCGCAGGCCGCAGGCTCGGGCCGCAGCGAGGTCGTCGACGTGTGCGGCGACCATCATGACCTGCTCCGGCGGGAGGCCGAGCAGTCGCGCGGCGCCCAGGTAGGCCTCGGGGTCGCCCTTGTAGTGCTCGAAGAGCTCTGCGGACAGCACGGTGTCCCAGGGCAGTCCGGCGTGCTTGGCCATGTTCACGAGCAGCGCGACGTGGCCGTTGGACAGCGAGGCGATGACGAACCGCTTCTTCAGACGCTCCAACCCCGAGACCGAGTCCGGCCAGGGGTCCAGCCGGTGCCAGGCGAGCACGAGCTCGGTGCGTACGCTCTCGGGCACATCCGGCACCCCGTATTCCGCGAGCAGTTCGTCGAGTGACGCCCGGTGCAGCGCGTCGAGGTTCACCCAGGCCAGGTCGCCACGCCGTACCCGATCCAGTGAGGGGAGGTACTGGCTGCGCCAGGCATCCGCGAACGCCTCGGCGTCCACGTCGGGTACCAGCCGACGGATGTCACGCGCGACGCCCGAGCGCCAGTCCACGACCGTGCCGAACACATCGAATACGAGCGCTCGAATATCCATATGATGACCGTAATACCTTGCCCCTGGCGAACGTCAAGCAGAGTCGCCCAGGTACTCGGGGTGCCGGATGTGAATCTATCGACAGTGTTGTGCCGGCGAATGCGCATTGCGGGGGGCGAGGTCCTCCAAGGCGCGACCGCGGTAGTCAAGGCCTGTGGGACGAAGTGGCGCGCAGTGGTGACCGCGCTGTTGTCGGGCGGCTCTGGCGCGTTGCCCCGTCGGGGCACCCTCAGGAGTGAGTATGGGACCGTTGTGCCGCCGACGTGCGCAACTGCCGCTCGGGGGCGGGTTGGTGCCGCGGCGCAGGTCCCATGGAACGGAGCCGCTCGCCCTGCACGGCGGTCGCATCCCTCAGCAGGTCGGTGAGCCGGTTGTGGTGCTCTGTGAAGCGGGTGGTCGTCGTGTCGTGGGCGACTCCGTCTCGGCGGACGGCCTCGACCTCTGTGCGGCACAGGCCTGACTCAAGATCAATTCACCAGGCCCTTTGCTGCTGGCCGGCTGCCGTCTCCGTGTGTCAGAGACGCGAGGATTGCCTCACGGCAGACATCGAGGATTTCGTCCGCCAGTGGAGAGCGGTCGGGGCACGCCCGGGACAGCATGAGTGCGCCGACCGCGTGGGCCAGTACGTCGATGACCGTGGCGCGGGCCGTGCGTTGGTCCGTGTCCGCAGCCGTGTCGCCTCCGGCCTGAAGGGCCGCTGTCAGGCTCTCTATGCCCGCTGCGAACTCCGTCTTGATGCCTTCGGGCTGACGCGCGGCGTCGCCGCTGAGGGCCGCGATGGTACAGCCCTCGCCGCGCCCGTCGCGATGCTCCCGGGAGACGTAGGACTCGACGAACTCGGCGATGTCCAGGTCTTCCGTCAGTGACGCGGTCCGTGAGAGCCCGTTCGCGGATGCCTCTGCCATCAGGGCGGCCTTGGAGTGGAAGTGCTTGTAGAACCCGCCATGGGTGAATCCGGCCTCCGCCATCAGGTCCGCCACGCCGACACCGTCGTAGCCGCGCTCGCGGAACAGCCTGCCGGCTGTCGCGACGATGTGTGCACGGTTCTGCTCCGCCTGCGCCTTGGTGACCCGCATGTCCAGCCCGCCCTTCTGTCGAAGCCCGACTGTCCACCATACATAGATGACGATCGACATCAAAGTGGTTGACTTTTTGGATTATGACCATCATTCTAAGTGGCGCCGACTACAGAAAGGCCAGGCCGTGAGTGACACACATGTGACCGCACCGACTCAGTACATCGAGGTAGACGGAGACCGGTTCGCGTACCGGCGCTGGGGGAAGCCCTCCGGCGTTCCGCTGTTCTTCGTCCAGCACTTCCGCGGTGGCATGGACAACTGGGATCCGCTGATCACCGACGGCCTGGCAGAGGGCCGTGAGGTCATCCTGTTCAACGGTCGTGGCCTCGCCTCGTCGTCCGGTACGCCGCGCAACCGGATCGAGGACATGGCCGACGACATCGCCGCGGTCATCCGGGCGCTGGGGCTGGAACAGGTCGACCTGCTCGGTTTCTCGATCGGCGGTGTCCAGGCAGAGGAGGTGGTGCTGCGCCACCCCGAGCTGGTGCGCAAGCTCCTGCTGATCGGCACCGGTCTGCGGGGCGGGGAGGAGTCCACCAACACCAAGGTGCCGGAGGTCGCGACGAATGCGATACCGACCGTGGACGACTTCCTCTTCCTGTTCTTCGGACGTTCGGAGGTCGCGCGGGAAGCGGGCAAGGCCTTCTGGGAGAGGCGTCACCAGCGGGTCGACCAGGACCCGCCGAGCTCGCCCGAACTCATGACGGCGCAGGCGGAGGCGATCGCGGTCTATTCGCCGCTGCGGCCGGGCGAGACGCCCTTCGTCTACCTGAACGCGATCACCCAGCCGACGCTGGTCATCAATGGCGAGGACGACGTGATGATCCCCTCGATCAACTCCTGGCACCTTGCCCAGAACATTCCCGACGCCCAGCTGATCATCTACCCCGATGCCGGGCACGGAGCGCAGTTCCAGTACCCCGAGCGGTTCCTGAAGCACGCTGTCCAGTTCCTCGACGAGTAGCGTCAACGGCACACGTGCCCAATCCTGCGGGCCGTGACGGTTCGCCAGATCGACTGGCGAGCCGTCACCGCCGTTCGAGCTGATCGCGAGCAGGGCTCCGGCCTTGTCGTCGCACTGGATGGCTGCTCAGTTGGAACGCGAGCCAGTGCGTCGTGCTCCCGGGCGCTGGGCAGGTCTGCCGGGAACTTCACGAGACGGTGGCTTCGGATTCCGCGGAGTCTCCGGCGATTGCCGCTCTTCCGAAGACCGAAGCCCGTATCAGGCTCAGTTGAGTTCGATCAGGCCGAGTCGGACCGCTTCCGTGACGGTGCCGGCGCGGTTCTCGGTGCCGAGCTTGCGGTAGATACGGATGAGGTGGGTTTTGACCGTCGCCTCAGCCAGGTGCAGGGCGCCTGCGATGGACCGGTTGCTGTGTCCCTGAGCCAGGAGCCGGACGACCTCGACCTCGCGCTCGCTGAGCACAGGACCCCGCTCGGCCGGCCGCCCGACGAACTGCGCCGCGACTTCCGGCGCCAGCGCCATGCCTCCCGCCGCCGCGGCGTGTACCGCGCGGAACAACTCCTCGGGCGGGCCCGCCTTGAGGACGTAGCCGCGAGCGCCGACCTCCACGGCTCGCAGCACATCGGCCTGGTGGCCATGACTGGTGAGCACAACCACCCGGGCATTCGTGGAGCCGGCGAGGATCCGGCGGGTCGCCTCGATGCCGTCGATACCGTGGCGGCCGCTGTGCGTGGCGCCCGCGTCCGACAGCCGGAGGTCCATCAGCACTACGTCGGGACGCAGCCGCTCCGCCTGACGTACCGCGTCGATGCCGTCGCCGGTCTCGCCGACGACTTCGAAGCCGGGTTCGCCTTCGAGAAGGGCCCGCAGCCCGGCTCGTACGACGGCGTGGTCGTCCACGACGAGGATCCGCAGCGGCGAATCGGGAGCCTCGCTCATGGAGCGCCGACCGGGACTCGTTCCTCGGCTCGCAGGGCCGCCCGTACGCGGGTGCCGTGTCCTGGAGCGCTGTCGACAGTGAGGGTTCCGCCGAACAGACCCAGCCGGTCACGTGCCGCGGTCAGTCCGAATCCGCGGCCGGTGTCCGTCGGGCGGACGGCCGTCGGGTCGAAGCCCACTCCGTCGTCGCGGACTTCGACGGCCGCGGTCGCCTTGTCGCCGTAGACCAAGGTGACGCGTATGTGTCCGGCCCGCGCGTGTTCGCGAGCGTTGGCGAGGAGCCCCTGAGTCACCCGCAGCAGGGCCACGGCCTGTTCCGTGGGCAGGGAGCAAAGGTCGTGCTGGGTGCGGAAGGAGATCTCGGGCGACCCGGTCGCGGTGCCGGCGCGGGCGCACAGGTCGCGCAGCGCCGCCTCCAGGCCCTCCCGGGCGAGCACAGGTGGGGTGAGGTCGTCGATGATGCCCCGGGTCTGTGCGAGATGCTCGCCGAGTGAGCCGGCCACCGTCCGCACGTGTCGGCGGGCGGCTTCCGGACGTCGCTCCCAGTCCTGCTCGGCGGCCTGGAGCAGCATGCGGCTGCCCGAGAGCTCCTGGGCGAGCGTGTCGTGCAGGTCCCGCGCGATCCGGGCCCGCTCGGCGAGGCGCCCGGCCTCCTGCTGCTGTCGCGCCAACTCGCCCCGTGTGGAAGCCAGTTCACAGGTCAGTCGCTGCTGGGTGCGGTAGAGGAGCACGGTTGCCCACAGGGCGGCGACCGGCGGTGCGAGCACATCGGGATCGAGGCCGCCGCCCGCCCGCAACAGGACCGCGAACAGCACTGCCGTGAGCACACCGAGCGCAGTGGCACGTGTCGCTCGGGTCGGCATCCGCAGTGCCAGGACGGCCAACGGCACGGCCAGCCACGCGTATCCGAAGGCGAGCGGCACCGGAAGGCTCCAGGCCACCCAGGTCCACAGCAGCAGGAGGAGGCCCAGCCAAGCGGTTCGGGCCCGGCGGCCCAGCTGGTCCCACTGGGCCAGCCCGGTCGCGTACGCCAGGGCCAGCCCCGCGGTGGGCGGTGCGATACGCCAGCAGAGTTCGTGGTTGAGCTCGAAAAGCCGTACGAGGGTGCCGGCGAGGGCAACCAGGAACACCAGGTGGGGGAGGTAGCGCTCCGCCACGGAGGGCCGGCGTACGGCAGGGGCGGTGAGGGACACGGCTACGGCTCCCTGGGGCGGGCCGGGCGGCGACGACAACAGGGCCAGAATGGTAAGCCGTGGCCTGTGTGATCACCGTAAGCGCTCAGGTGGGGCCGTGATCCCACGCGTTGGTGTCAGCGCCCAGGGTGCAGACCGAGCCAGCCCGGCGACGGGTCGCCCTTGACCTCGCCGAAGTAGAGGGCGAAGGTCTGCCTCAGCCGCTCGGCCTCGGCACGGTCCTCCATGAACTGCGGGAAGCCGTCGACGTGGGCGTTCGGGAACTCCCAGACCGGCTTCAGGTTCGCGTTCGGGGTGACGTCCGTACGCACCGACCAGCCGTTGAAGCTGGCCATCTGGTGCTCCTCGGACAGCAGCCAGTTCACGTACAGCTTGGCGGCCGCCGGATGAGCGGCCTTCTTCAGGATCGCGGCCCGCTGCCCCCACGCCATGAAGGGGTGGTCACCAGTTGGCACGACCCACTTCACGGTGGTCGATGTCGAGACCGTGCTGCCCGAGCCGCCGACACCTATGGTCTTCTGCTTGCTGTTGACGGCGACACCCGGAGTGTTCGTACCCCGGCCGAACTGCGGCTGCTGCGCGGCGAATCGCGCCACCCAGTCCCAGCCGTACCTCTGCTGGTACAGGTGGTAGAGGTAGAGCACCGCGTCGTCGTCGTTCGGATAGGAGGACGCGATGGCGCCCTTCCAGCGCTCGTCGAGCAGATCCAGTGGGGTCGTGGGCGCGCTGGAGCCGGCGGCCTGGATGTCGTACATGAAGCTGAAGGCGATGACCATGAGCGCGGTCCAAGAGCCGTCCGGGTCCTTGAAACCCTTGTGGACCTTGGAGAACCCGGCGGGCTTGTAACGCAGCAGCTTGCCCTCCCGCTTCCAGCGGGTGAAGTCCTGGAGCGTCTGCAGCTGGACGACGTCGGGGACCAGGGTGTCGGTCGCGAGCTGGTTGTCGACACGGACGTCGTGGTACTTGCTGTAGTCCACGACGGCCGTCAGCTCGACCTTCGGGAAGCGGGCGGCCCAGCCGGCCCGCACCCCGGCCGCCTGGCCGTCGACGTCCCCGCCCTGGTACAGGACGAGCTTGCCGCCTTCGGCGATGGCCTGCTCGTAGAGCTCGTCGAGGGAGCGCGTCTCTTCACGGACACCGGTGAGTGAGGCGCTGACCGGGGGAGCACCCTGCGCGCTGGTGGTGACCGCCGAGGCGGCACCGCTGAGTGCGACACCGGCTCCGGTGGTGAGCAGCCGGCGCCTGCTGAAGTTCCTGGGCATGGTGGTGGGGATCCTCCTGCTGGTTCTGCCGTCGCGCTTCGTATGCGGCGGCGCGGCAAGTCTGCCGATGAGCTGCGCCGTTGCGCGTCGTCCGGATGCTGTCTTCCGGTTCAACCCTTTGGTTGAACGGTCAGCCGGGCAGCGGGTGGCGACAGAGGGGGGTGTTCTGTGGGAAGGATCCGCCGCAGGCTCATAACTGGGCGGGCAGTTCGGGTGCTGCCGTGTCCGAGGGCGTTGTCTCGGCAGGGGAGTCCGCGGCCATGGCCGTTTCCCCAGCTCCGCCGGATGAGCCGGGCGCATGCCGGTGGGCGGGTGTCTCGGTCGGTTCGAGGACGAGCCGCGGTGCTGGGGCGCTGCTGCGTTTGCCAAGGATGTCGCGGAGGCGATCGCCTTCGTGGACCTGGTGGAGACCGCTCGGTTGCGAAGAGCGGCGTGAAAGGGGAGGCGCGCACGGAGGGAGAGGACCATGTGATGCAGCTAGGGGGACTGATTGAGCAATCCGACGCTGCCCATCTCGGCGCGTTCGGGAGGGCCGTGCGGCGGCGACCGATGAGCGCGGGGTCGACCCGGCCTTGGATCTGGCCGGTGGCGATGCCAGCGCGAGCTCTCTGGTCTCCCTGTGGCCTTCGGGCGGGCGGTTTCTTTCGGCAACGCGAGCGGCTCGACAAGCCCCCTCTCCGGCTGGTCGCCTCCGCTCCCCTGCGCACGCGCCGGACAAGCGGACGACACGAGTGGCGGCCGTCACATGCCCTCAAGAACCTACGTCACCCTTGGCAATGTCTTACGGTCGTAATATTATGACTGGAATGTAAAGCTCCGCCGACCCGCCGGCGTTTTGCCTTCAGGGTCTGGACGACGATGTTCAGGGAGGCGCTATGGCAGGGAACAGGCGAGATGACTCGATAGCAGGGAACGTCGCACTCGTGACCGGCGGTGCCAGGGGGCTGGGTGCCGCGACTGCGCGGCGCCTGAGTGAGGAGGGGGCCCTGGTCTTCGTGGTCGACCTCCATCAATCGAGCGCCGGCCAGGGCGTCAACAAGGGAGTCACCGCGCTGCGCGGGGATGTCACCGATCTTGCCGACATGTCCAGAGTCGTCGAGAACGTGGTGGAGAAAACCGGTTGCCTCGACATCGTGATCGCAAACGCAGGTGTGGCGGCCAGGGGTGCAACACTCCGCGCTTCCTCGCCTCCTGTGATCGATCAGCTCTTCGATGTCAATGTCCGCGGGGTACTCAACACCGTCCACGCCTCGCTGCCACACATCATTGAGAGCAAGGGTCGCCTGGTGTTGCTGTCGTCGGTGTTCGCCTACGTCAACGGCACAGGGACGATCCCCTATGCGATGAGCAAGGCGGCCGTCGAGCAACTCGGCCGGGGACTGCGAGTTGAACTCGCCGCTCACGAGGCCAGTGTGACGACAGCTTACTTCGCCATGATCAACACCGACATGATCCGGCAGAGCGTCGACCAGGACCCCGCGGCACAAGCACTCCTCAACGGCCTGCCGAAAGTACTCCACAAGCGCATCAGCCCCGAGCAGGCGGCGCGCGCCATCGTCGCCGGACTGCGTCGCCGGGACGCGCGCGTCGTCCGCCCCCGCCGTTGGTCCGCCGTCTCGGCGCTGCGAGGCGTCCTCGCGCCTGCGATGGAGTCCCGATTGATCGGCGACAGCAAGGTCCAGAGCATCGTCGCCAGCCTCGACGCCCGCAAGGGCGAAGATCTCCTGACCTCCTGAGGTTGCTGGGCGTTCGTGCTGTCGGGGCGAAAACTCGCCGCCACGGAACCTCGCCCGCCCCCTTCCTCGCATGGCGAGGGACCTTCCGGCCGAGCACCCCAGGAGCTCCGAGCAGACAGGTGTCGACGGCCGGCATCGACACGCTTCGGGCGGTCGCGGCGGAGCGGCGCTCCTCGATGGAGCGCACACCGCGGACGCGATCTCCCTCTCGGGACGCCGGTGCGGCCACATCTCCACTTCTGGGCCCGCCGAATCCGCGCATACAGAAATGAGGCTCTTCGTGCATGACCTCCCCTTCCAGTCAGCCGCGGACCAGTTGAGTGCGCTGGCCTCGGGCCAGGTTTCGAGCGAGGAACTGCTTGAGATCTACCTGAGCCGGATCGGCGCCCACAACGGAACGCTGAACGCGATCGTCACCGTGGACGTCGAGCGGGCGCAGCGCGAGGCCAGGAATGCCGACGCGAAACGCGCGAGCGGGGCGGAAATCGGCCCGCTTCACGGCTTGCCGATCACACTGAAGGACAGCTACGAGACCGCCGGTATGCGGACGGTCTGTGGTCGGCCCGACCTCAAGGAATACGTGCCCGAACAGGACGCTGAGGCGGTACGACGGTTGCGTGCGGCGGGCGCGGTGATCATCGGCAAGACCAACATGCCCGCGGGAAACCAGGACGTCCAGGCGGACAACCCGGTGTTCGGGCCGACGCTGAACCCGTGGAACACCGCCCGCACGTCCGGAGGTTCCGCAGGGGGTGGCGCCGTCGCGACAGCCGCAGGGCTCACCGCTTTCGACTTCGGCTCGGAGATCGGCGGATCGACCCGGATCCCAGCACACTTCAGCGGCCTCTACGGGCACAAGGCCACCTGGCGCTCCATCCCGCTCATCGGCCACGTGCCGGGCGGACCAGGCGTAGGGCGATGGGGGGAGATCGACCTCGCCTGTGCGGGCGCCCAGGTGCGCGAGGCGCGCGATCTTGTTCCCATCCTCCACGCGACGGTCGGACCGCCTGAGCGCGACGGCGGCTTCAGCTACACCCTCGCACCTCCCCGAGCGAGCAAGTTGGGTGATTTCCGGGTCGCGGTGTGGAGCGAGGACGCGCAGTGTCCCGTCGACCATGACGTCGAAGCCGCAGTGGACGATGCCCTGAGCGCCCTCAAGGCCGCCGACGCGAAGGTCGAGTTGCAGCCCACCGTCCTCCCTGTCGACATGGCGACCAGCCATGACGTTTTCCTGCGCCTTCTCTTCGGTGCGTTCACCTACGACCGGTCCGGACTGACAGCGGCCTCCAACGCTGCGCTCCTCGCGCGTGTTGCCCAGCATCCTGGCGGTGAGGCGCTGTACGCCCTGCGAGGAACCTTCCAGTCGCACTACAGCTGGCTGCAGGCGGACGTCGTACGCCATGAGCTCCGGCAGCGGTGGACCGAGTTCTTCCGGGAATTCGATGTCCTGCTCATGCCAGTTACTCCGACCACGGCACCGCCTCACCACAACAAGCCGATCGACAGATTCGGACGCCGGATCCAGGTCGAAGGGCGGGCCCGCCCCTACTGGGACCAGGTCAAGTGGAGCGCCATTGCCAATGTGGCTGGCTCTCCGGCGACGACCGTCCCAGTCCGAACGGGCAGGGACGGTATGCCCGTCGGGCTGCAGGTGATGGGTCCGAGCGGCGGCGACCTCACCACCATCAAGTTCGCGGAACTCCTGGGTCGAGAGCTCGAGGGCTACCAGCCTCCTCCCGCCTTCGCGTGACGATCCATCGGCCCGCGCTGGCCTGAACCCGACCCTGCCTGCCGTCCCGGCTGCGCCGGCCACACCCAAGGAAAGCCCCGATGAACATGCTGGACACCCCCCTCACTCTTCCGAACGGCCAAGTGCTGGCCAACCGCCTGATGAAGTCCGCGCTCAGCGAGGCACTGGGAGACAAGAACAACGCGCCGGACGAGCGCCTTGGCCGTCTGTACTCCAGGTGGAGCCGAGGCGGATATGGCCTCATGATCACTGGCAACGTCATGGTCGATCGCACCCAGCTCGGCGAACCGGGCAACATAGTCATCGAGGACGAGCGCGATCTCCACGCCCTCTCACGTTGGGCCAAGTCGGCCCAGGACGCCGGTGTTCCGATCTGGGCACAGCTCAACCACCCCGGACGTCAGGCCAACCCGTTGGCGCTCGGACACACGCCGGTGGCACCCAGCCCGATCGCACCGAAGCTACCCGGAGCCAAGACGCCGCGGGAGCTGCGACCGGCAGAAATCGAGGAGATCATCGAACGCTTCGCCGCGGCCGCGGCCGTGTGCGAGACAGCCGGCTTCAACGGGGTACAGGTGCAGGGGGCCCACGGATATCTCATCTCTCAGTTCCTGTCACCGCTGTCGAACCGACGCGACGACCACTGGGGCGGCGACCTCGAACGACGGATGCGTTTCGGCCTTGAGGTCGTCCGGCGCATCCGTGCCCGTGTCAGCCCCAGCTTCGCCGTGGGCATCAAGCTCAACTCCGCAGACTTCCAGCGGGGCGGCTTCACCGAGGAGGAGTCTCAGGCCGTGCTGGCCGCGCTCGCCCGCGAACACGTCGACCTCATAGAAGTCAGCGGCGGTAGTTACGAGTCCATGGCGATGAGCGGCTCTGCCGCCCCCAGCACGAGGGCACGCGAGGCGTACTTCCTGGAGTACGCCCGTACTGTTCGCGAACTCGTCGGCGACATCCCCATCGCCGTCACAGGCGGATTCCGCACCCGCGATGCCATGCAACGAGCCGTACAGGACGGCGAATGCGACATGGTCGGCATCGGCCGCCCGACGATCACCACACCAGACGCAGCCCGGCTCATGCTCGCGGGCGAAGCCGACGCACTCACGGCACACCAGTTGCGTTACGGCATGCGAAGCCTGCTGGAAAGGATCACCGACCTCAAGTCCCTCGACGGAGTACTGGACCTCAGCTGGCACACCGACCAGATACACCGCCTCGGGAACGGCCTGCAACCCGACCTGAGTCGCGGCAGACTCGCCACCACCGTGGCAATGGTGCGGCGAAACGGCCGCACCTCATTCCGCGCCAAGCGAGGCGGCTCATGAGGACCTGAGACCTCAAGCTCAGGCCAGAACCTGTCCGGACTGTCGACCGATTCCCTGCCCGGTATCCGGAGCGCACGGCGATGCCACGGCCACCGGACTCGACATGCTGCCCTTCTGCCGGATCGCTCAGTTTGCCGACGGACAGGCCGTCGATCTGCATGCCGACAGTGCGAGGTCCGCGACCAGCTGTGAAGGAGGACGAGAAGAGGTCCGCATCCCGCCCGGAGGCAGTGCAGGCGGACCCAGTCCACCTACGTGCCTCGGGCGGTCGTTGCCAAGCCTGTTCATGGTTCGCTCTGGACTCCCGTTCGACGCGCACCCCTCAAGATCCGACCGGCACCAGCTACTCAGGTGCGGCCCGCCGCCGAACCAGATCGATGAAGACGGAACACCATCAGGTGTCCTGTATGGCTGGTGCCTGCGCGGGATCGGTTCCGGCGAACTCGCCGGTCTGCACTTTCGGTTCGAGGTGATCCCGCGGGCCCAGGCACAGGTCGACTGGTCTGATGAGGGAAACAGCCTCGCCGCGGCGGGAATCAAGAAGTCGCTCCGCCCGGACGCTCGATGGTGAAGGTCACGGCGCGAAGATCCTCGATGCGTGAACTACTCCCGACCAGGAGGTCGAACTCACCTGGCTCGACGACACGGCGTCCCGAGGCACCGACGAGGGTGCAGTCAGCGGCCGGAACCAGGATCTCCACCTCGACTGAATCACCCGGCTGGACGTCGACCTGAGTGAAGGTCTTCAGCTCGCGATCGGCCCACGTCACGCTTGTCACGCGGTCGCGGACGTACACCTGCACTGTCTCTCGCGCCGGGCGCCGGCCCGTGTTGGTCAGTGTCACCGTGGCTCGCACCGTGCCGGTGGACGGGACGACAGGATTCTGTATCTTCGGCTCCGAGTAGTGCACCGACGTGTAGCTGAGGCCCTCGCCGAAGGCGAACAGCGGATCCTGTGTCAGATCGGCGTATCTGTAACCGTGTTGTCCCCGGACCTGGTTGTAGTAGATCGGCAGCTGTCCGGCGTGGCGTGGAACGCTGAGCGGCAGTCGCCCGGTCGGCTCGATGTGTCCGAGCACGAGCTCGGCGATCGCCCGGCCACCCTGCATCCCCGGGTTGAAGGCCTGGATGATGGCGTCTGCTCCCAGGGCCGAAGCGGGGAGCGTCGAGGGTTTGCCTTGGACGAGGACGACGACGAAGGGCCGATCAAGCTTCTGTAGGGCATCGAGGAGGGCGATCTGACCGCCCATGAGCTCCAGCGACGCGGTGGAGCGACCTTCTCCGGTCAGACCGACGGTGTCGCCGACGACCACGACAATGTGGTCCGCCTGGGACGCGACCGCCACCGCCTCGGCAAGTTCCGCCTCGTCGACCTCGGCGGGCACGAACAACTCAGGTCGCGGCTGGCCGTCCGGCAGTACAGGGCCGGCCGGATCCGGGATCAGGCGGCCGACCTCCGCACCACGTCGATGGACGACGGTCCAGTCACCGGGGACAACGCGGTGGAATCCGTCGAGCACGGTGGTGGTCAACTCGCGGGGGTGCCCGTCGGGCAGCCAGTCCACCTGTCCGGATGCGCCCGCCCAGTCGCCCAGTTGGGCATGGGGGTCGTCGGCGAGCGGTCCGAGGACTGCGATCGTGCGTGGTGTCGCCGAGGACGCCCGCGCGGCCCCGCTGGGTGCTGTCCCCCCGTCCAGCGGCAGGATCCCGGTGTTGCGCAGGAGCACGAGTGAGCGCCGCGACAGTTCGAGGTTGAGAGCGGTGTGTTCGGCGGAGCCGATGACCGACTCCTGCCGCGAGCGGTCGGGGAGGCGTGGATCTTCGAACAGCCCGAGCTCGAACTTCAACCGGAGCAGTCGGGCGACCGCGGCATCGATCGCGGACTCTGCGAGGCGTCCCTGCGCCACAGCGGCCTGGGCGGCGTGGAAGAACGCCGGTGTCGTCATCACGAGGTCGTTGCCCGCTGTGACTGCCACGACGGCCGCCTCGACGTCGTCGGCGCACACCTTTTGCTCCCACACCATCCGACCGACGTTGTCCCAGTCGGTCACCAGGGTTCCGGTGAAGCCCCACTCGCCTCTGAGTACATCGTTCAACAGCCAACTGTTTGCTGTGATCGGCACACCGTCTACCGCTTGATAGCCGATCATGAAGGTGCGGCACCCGGCGTTCACAGCCTTCTCGAAGGGCGGCAGGAACCACGAGCGGAGCTTGCGGGGAGACAGGTCGGCCTCGCTCGCGTCACGGCCTCCCTGGGTTTCCGAATACCCCGCGAAGTGCTTGGCCGTCGCAAGAACCGCAGTCCTGTCGTCCAATCCTTCCCCTTGGTATCCCTGAATCATGGCCGCGCCCAGCTCGCCGATCAGGTACGGGTCCTCACCGAAGGTCTCGTCGCACCTTCCCCACCGCGTGTCGCGTGCGATGCACAACACGGGCGAGAAGGTCCAGTGCACTCCGGTGGCCGACACCTCCACGGCTGTCGCTCGCGCGGCGCGCCCGACAAGCTCACGGTCCCAGCTGCATGCCATGGCGAGCTGGGTCGGGAAGATCGTCGCACCCGGCCAGAACGAGTGGCCATGGATGCAGTCCTCCGCCATGAGCAAGGGGATCTGCAGACGTGTCCGCATCACCAGTTCGCGGGCATGGACACTTTTCTCGGGAGAAGCGTGCAGGAGCGAGCCGCACAACGAGCCGAGGACGAGGTCGTCAAGGTCACCGCGGGCGTCGAGTTGAAGCATCTGGCCGACCTTCTCGGCCAAGGTCATGCGTGCGATCAGGTCGGCGACGCGTTCGTCGACAGGCCTGCTCGGATCGAGGTAGGGCTCGAGATGCGGGCGTTCGGGGGCGTCGGCGCGCACGGGCGGGCGGTTCATCCAGCCACTCCATTCTGTACGGGCGACCGCGAGAACTCGACGTCGAGGGTGTGATGTCCGGACGGCAGTTCGCGGTCGGCGTGGCCCGGCCAGCGAAAGACCGCGCTGCTGCCCACGGGGACGGTCACCGAGACCGTCACGCGGTCGTCCAGGCGGTGCCAATCCACAGCGACTCGGCCGTGGGGGGTCTGCAGTGCACACCGAGCCCAGTCGATGCCGTCCGCAACCAGTGGTGCCACCAGGACCTCGCGGTAACCGGGGGTCAGGGGCGCGATGCCTCCGACAGCGCGATGGATCCAGTCGGCGACCGCCCCGAGCGCGTAGTGGTTGAAGCTGGTCATGTCGCCCGGGTTGATGCGACCGTCCGGCAGCATGGAGTCCCAGCGCTCCCAGACGGTCGTCGCGCCCATGGTGACCGGGTACAGCCACGACGGGCACTCACGCTGGAGAAGCAGGCGGTACGCGGTGTCGATGTGCCCCGTCGAGCTCAGAGCGCCGGTGACGAAGGGCGTTCCGGCGAAGCCGGTCGAGATACGGTGGCCGTTCGCTTCGACGAGTTGAGCCAGCCGGTCGCCGGCCCAGGCTCGTTCCGTTTCGTCGAGCAGCCCGAACGCGACAGCCAGCGTGTAAACGGAGGCGCAGTCGCTCTTGATGCGCTGATCGCCGACGTAATGGCGACGGAACGCGGCCCGGATGTCCGCGGCCGTAGAGGAGAATTCCGCGGCTTCCGCGGACTTGCCGAGCAGCTGTGCCGTCTGTGCGACGAGCATCATCGTCCGGTACGCGCACGCCGTTGCCACCACACCGGGGTCTGCTTTGGCGCGTTCTGGGTGTTCGGCAGGGGCGTCCGGGTCGAGCCAGTCGCCGAACTGGAAGCCCGTGTCCCACAGGCCCGAAGGGGACAGCGCCGCGCGGACCCTCCGCGCGTGGGCGAGCATCGTCGGGAAGGTCTCGCTCAGGATCGTGATCTCGCCGTACGCCTCCCACAGTGTCCAGGGAACCCAGACAGCAGCGTCGCTCCACAGGGCAACCGGATGGCCTGTGGGTGGGCCGGCCGGTTGGTCGGCTGCCGCGTCGACGGCGTGCTTGAGGATGTCGGGAACGACGAGTGGGACGACGTCGGCGTGGGACTGCTCAAGCGCGAGGTCACGCAGCCAGTCGAGGAGGAAGTCCTTCACGTCGAAGAGGAAGGCGGCCGTCGGTGCGAACGCCGAGAGGTCTCCCGTCCAGCCGAGGCGTTCGTCGCGTTGCGGGCAGTCGGTGGGGACATCGACGAAGTTGCCCTGCATTCCGCGGACGACGTTCGCGTGGAAGGTCGTCAGATCCGGATCGGAGCACTCGAACTCACCGGTCCGGCGCAGATCGGACGAGACGACCACGGCGGTCACCGCACCATCGACCGGAAGCCCCTCCGGCCAGCCTCTGAGTTCGGCGTAGCGAAACCCGTGGAAGGTCATCGTCGGCTCGAAGGTGTCGTCGCCGCCGCTCAACGTGAAATGGTCGGTCGCCAGAGCCGAACGCAGTGGCCGGACGCACAGCTCGCCGTCTTCGAGGACCTCGGCGTGCCGTGCCGTGATGACCGTCCCCTCTGGTCCGCGCACACGGAGCTTGAGCCAGCCGACGACGTTCTGTCCGAAGTCGATGAGGAGGGCGCCGGAGGAGCTGTGCCATGTTCTCTGCGGCTGCAGGTGGGCGATTCGCCGTACCGGCGGTGCGGGGTCGAGGGTGAGGCGGGCGCTGTCGTAGTCCACCAGGCGGACGCCGGCCCAGCCTTCGGCCTGGAATCCGGGGCGCAGCCAGGCATCGTCCTCGCGTCGGGCATCAATGGCCTGGCCGTCGTACAGGTCGTCGGCGACCACCGGTCCGGGACCGGACATCCACGACTCATCGGTCGCGACAACCGCTTCGTGCCCGTCGGCGTAGGTCAGCCGCAGTTCCGCGAAGGCAGCGATGTCCGGGCCATAACGATTCGTCTCGATCCAGCCCAGACGTCCGCGGTACCAGCCGTTGCCGACGGTGATCGCGAGCGTCGAGATCTCGTCGACGAGACCGGTCACGTCGAGCTCGACGAAGTGCAGTCGCCACTCGTAGCTGGTCCACCCCGGAGTCAGTACGGCGTCCGTCACGGGCCGCCCGTTGATCCAGGCCTCACATATGCCCAATGCGGACAGTCGCAGGGTGGCGGAGACCAGTCCTCCGTGCCCTGGCTCGGTGGAGAACTCCCGTCGGAACCGCGGGGCGGATTCGATGCCGTTTTCGGGCGCGATGAAGCGCCCCGTCCAGATGGTCACGTAAATTCCAATTCGCTAAATCGCGGTGGGGGGATAACGATGAACTCAGCCCTTGAGGCCGCCCGCAAATCCTTGGACGATGTAGCGCTGCAGTACGAAGTACGCAATCAGGATCGGCACGATGCTGATGATGATCCCGGCGAAAATAAGGTTCCACTGGGCGCCGTACTGACCGACGAATCCGTAGACGGCGACAGTGATCGTCTTGTTCCCTGAACCCGACAGGTAGAGCAGCGGTTGCAGGAAATCATTCCAGGTGAATACCGCATTCAGGATGATGACCGTTCCGGTGATCGGCCGCATCAGCGGGAATACCACCGACCAGAAGGCGCGGAATGCGCTTGCGCCGTCGAGCGCGGCAGCCTCTTCGAAATCGTGGGGCAGGGCGCGCATGAAGCCGGCGTACAGGAAGATCGTGAACGGCATCGACTGGCCGACGTTCGCGAGGATGACGCCGCTGAGCGAGCCGAGCAGGTGGATGTCGCGCATCGTCTGGTACAGCGGGAGCAGAGCGAGCTGCATGGGAAGCAGGAGGCCCACAAGGAACGCGAAGTAGCTGACGGTGGACCACCGCGAGCGCAGCCGGGAGAGGGGGTAGGCCGCGGACGAAGCGAAGACGACCAGGAAGACGATGGTCAGGATCGTGACTATCGCGCTGTTGATGAGCCCACCGCCGAGAGCGCCCTGGTGCCATGCGTCGACGAAGTTCTGGAAGGTCGGATGCTTGGGAAGTGCAAGGGTCGAGCTCTGGTCGCCAGGAGCCTTGAAGGCAATGTTGAAGAGCAGAACGACCGGGAAAATGAACACCAGGGCCGTCAGGATCATGACGACTTCGAGGACCCCTGTCCTCCATGTGTAGCGATACATCTCAGCCTTCGTTCCTGGAGATCATCCGATACTGAAACGCCGATGCCGCAGCCACGAACAAGGTGAGTACGACAGCCAGGGCAGCGCCGTTACTGAATCGCCCCAGCTGAAAAGCGTTCTTGTAGATCAGTGTCGAAATCGTGTCGGTCGCACCGCCGGGTCCGCCCTGGGTCATGACGAAGACTTGGTCGAACAGCTTGAAGCCCCCGATAAGGGAGAGCATCAGGTTGATCGTGAACGCCGGAGCCAGCATCGGACGGACGATGTACCAGAAACGCCGGACCGGGCCGGCGCCGTCGATCGCCGCCGCTTCGATCACTTCGTCCGGAATTCCCTGGAGCCCCGCGAGGAAGATGACCATGGAGTATCCGACAAACTGCCAGATCACGACCGCGATGATCGCCCAGATCGCGACCTTCGGGTCGCCGAGCCAGTTCTGCCGCAATCCACCGAGGCCGATGTCCTTGAGAACCTGGTTGAGTGCACCTTCCGGGGCGAGGAGGTTCTGCCAGAGGAAACCCACCGCGATCGACGTGATCACCACAGGTGCGAAGAAGAGAACCCGAAGGAAGTTCCGCGACTTGATCCGTGAGTTCACACCGAGGGCGATGAGCAGGCCGATGGCGTTCTGGACCACTGTCACCGTGACTGCGATCAGCAGGGTGTTCTTGATCGCTGTCAAGCTGTTCGTGTCGTCGAAAATCGATCGGAACTGGTGCAAGCCCACCCAGTGCTTGGCCGACGAGACACCGTCCCAGTCGGTGAACGCGAAGAGGCTGCCCTGGACCGCAGGAACGATCACCGCGAACGCGTAGAGCGCGGCTGCGGGCAGAACGAACCACCACACCGACTGTGCGTAACTGCGGTACCGACGCCTCGATCCGGAGGCCGGCGCGTCAGCGCGCGCGGGATCAGCACTTGTTGCCATGTCGAGACTCCTTGCTGTCTCTTGCAGAAGGACAGCGCGGTGCGCGTTCCTCGCGCCGCGCCGTCCCGTTCTTCCAGCTCATCCCTTGTAAGCGGCATCCATTGCGGCGAGCACGTCCTTGACCGAGGCCTGTCCGCCCAGGAGCTTCTGCAGCTCGTCCTGGTAGACCTGCGTCACGTTGGCGTTGGGCCAGGTCTGGTCGGGGAACGCGGCGGTCTTGTCGCTGTGCACCTGATCCGAGACACCCGCCAGAGCCGGCGTGGGCTTGAATCCCTCCACCGTGGTGCTGGGGAAGATGGATCCGGCCTTGACCGCGACGTCCATCCCCTTCTTGGACATGTAGAAGTCGAGGAACTTCTTCCCCAACGCGACGTTGCCCTTGGCGTTGACGCCGTACCCCGCCCCCAGGCCGACCGGCAGGACGGTCTGCGAGGGGTCGTCCGTTGCCGGGAGCGCGGCGGTCTCGAACGTCGTTCCGCTCGGCGCGTCCTTCTGGATGTCCACGATCTGGTTGCTCACCGTCACGATGCCGAGGGCGCCACCCGTGGCGACCTGCTTCTGCGCGACATCGAGGCTCGTGCCGAGCGAGTCCTTGGTGAAGCACCCGGCTTTGAGCATCTGCTGGTACTTCGTCAGCGCGGTGGTCCACTGGGAATCGCTGAACGTCGCTTTGCCGGCTGCCTGCTGGGCCGAGAAGCCCGGGTTCGGTCCGTACACAAGAGTGGCGGTGAGAGTGTAGGGAAGGTAGTTGAAAGTACCGCCGGCGAGGCCGGCCATCGCGTAGGCCACCTTGCCCTTGGCCTTCGCGGCCGAGCAGAGGCCGAGCACCTGGCTCCACGTGGTGGGCGCCGTCTTGCCGATGGCCTTGAGTGCCTGCGTGTTGTATGTGGCGGGGATGATCGTCGAGTTGTTGGCGACCATCAGCACCTTGCCGTCGGCGCTCATGACGTTCTTGGTCGCTTCGTTGAAGTTCGAAGCCCAGCTCTCGGCGGAGAGGTCTGCGAGGTACTTGCCCTTGGCCAGGGTCTGGGCCGTGATCGGGTTTCCGTTGCCGGGGAAGACGACGTCGACATCGGCTGCGGTGCCCGAGACGAGCTGGGTGTTGATCTGCGTGAGGATGGCCGGCCAGGGATAGCCGGTCAACTTGACCTTGACTCCCGGGTTGTCCTTCTCGAACTGGGCGACGACCGCCTTCATCACGGCGTCACCGGACCAGCCGGCGACCGTGAGGGTCTTGCTGCCGGAGGCGGATCCCGAGGAGGAATTCGAGTCGGTCGAACATCCGGCGAGTGCCAGCGCTGCGGCCGCACCCACACTGGCGACCGCGACTGCACGGTTTCTTCGCATGAAATGCTCCGTTGGATTCCAAACGTGGGGCCTGGACGTTATTGCCCCGTAAACAGGACTCGTCCAGCAATGTGCTAGTGACCGTAGGACTCGGGAGTGCGAGTGTCAACCGGTTCACAAAAATTGGTTCGCGATGCCTCGGGCCCGCCGATGGGGCGGAGGACTGGAGCAAAGGCGCTGCTCAGCAGCGGCGCGCAGGCGAGCGTGATCGGATTCGACGGCGACCGGTCTACAAGCGTGGGGCATGAGCCGGATGCGCGGTGGTAGCCTCGCGGATGGTTTCAAGAAGGAGGGCAACCGTGGGATCGGATGCGTCCGCCGGTGCTGCTCGGCGCCCCTCGATGGACGATGTGGCCCGGGCCGCAGGAGTGTCCAAGGGTGCGGTGTCCAAGGTGATCCGCAATGCGTACGGGGTCAGCGATGCCATGCGGACGCGCGTGGAGGCCGCGATCCAGGAGCTGGGCTACCGGCCGCGCATCGCGGCCAGGGCCATGAGGGGGTCGAGCTTCAGTATCGGCCTGGAGATCCCCAACCTCGGCAACGACTTCCTGACCCAGATCATGCAGGGTGCGGCCGCGCAGTTGGCCGGTTCGAGCTACCAACTGATGATCGCCCCAGGGATCGGCGAGCTCAGCGGTGCGCCGGTCCTGGAGAATCTGGCCGACCGCCAGGTCGACGGTCTCATAGCGATCTCGCCCGAGGTCACGCCGGCCTGGCTTGAGACCCTCGCCCTTGAGCTTCCGATCGTCCTCATCGGACGGCACGACGACTCCGTCAACTACGACACGGTCACCAATGACGACGTCGCAGGTACGACGTTGGCCCTCGACCATCTGCGCACTCTGGGGCATGAGCGGATCGCGCACCTCACGATGCGGATGCAGCCCGAGGTCCAGCCGCGCGCCCCGCACTCGCTCCGCCTGCTGACGTACGAGCAGATGACCGCCGACGCCGGCCTGGACTCGATCATCGAATACTGCAGTGACGCACAGGACGACGCTTACGCTGTGGCACGCGAACTGCTGAGCCGTGATCCCTCCATCACCGCCATCTTCGCCGGGCATGACACGCTGGCGATCGGCGTGCTGCGCGCGCTCGCGGATCTGGGACTGACCACCAGGGATGTCTCCGTGGTGGGGTATGACGACATCCAGGTCGCCGGCCACCCGCTGGTGTCGCTTTCCACCGTCTCGCAGTTCGGTGAGAAGATGGGTGCGATGGCGATCGAGCTGCTGATGGAGCGGATCTCCGGCCGGCGAACGACTGCGCGCCACTACCAGATCCACCCGGAGCTGCGAGTCAGAGCCTCGTCGCAGGCCGCACGCAGCCGCAACCTGCCCGAGAATCGCACGGGGAGCTGAGCGCCGGACCCGCGGAGCACGGCCGGGTCCGGTGCATTGCCCACCCTTCTGTGGCCGCTCAGCCCTGACGGCGGGCTGCCCTCCCCCGTGGCGAGGGATCCAGGACACAGTCCCGTTCCGAGGCGGACCGGACTGCGTGATGCAGTGCGGGATGTTTACGAAAATGGACCGGTCTACGTTCCTGGGCGGGACGTCGTTCGACGAGCAGGTCGTCAGGCGCGCCCGACGGGAAACGCCGGTCATGTTGGGGCCTTCGGCCGGACAGGCGGCGGTAATTGCCAGTAACGCTCTTCAGCAAGCTGGTCGGCCTCCGCAGGGGCAGGCGCCGACCTGGTTCGCTGCCTTGTCCGACTGCGATCCCGACAGACCCGCTTCCTGCTGACTGAGCCTCAGTGGTCATGCGCGTGCAGTCCGAGAGGACACCAGAGCGGACCGAATACCGTCGAGCACGTCGAAGACTTCGACGGTGGCGCGAAGGGGGTGCCACTCGTGTTCCGTGTCGCCGCGGAGGATCGCCTCCGTCACCGCGCGGAGCATGGGGATGTAGCCGTTGCCCTCGCGGTCGAATCGCGAGATGTCGGGTGACGAGAAGAGCTCGCCGGTGAACGTGCCGTCCAGGGCATGGGTGGCGTACTGGGTGGCCCTCATGAACGGTGCGGGGATCGTCATCCATCCGGCGGTGCCGCTCACCGAGGCGGTCGGTTCGATGAACTGCACCATGGATGCGGCCAGATGCGCGACCCGGCCTCCGTCGTACCGCAGCGTCATGTACTCGGTCAGGTCGACGCCGTCGGCCCGGATGTCACCGTCGGCGATGATTCCGCTGGGCGTGCCGAGCAGCTCAAGTGCCAGCGTGACGGGGTAGATCCCCTGGTCGAGCAGGGTGCTGCTGGCCCGCTCGGCCGACCAGCGGTCCGAGTCCGCCGTCCCGAACGGGAGCCCGAAGTACCCGCGTACCGCGCGGATGTCGCCGATGCGGCCGGCGCGGGCCTGGTCGACGAAGGCTCGGAAGCTCGGATTGAACTTCATCCACATCGCTTCCATCGCGAACACGCCACGGCGCTGCGCCGCTCCGGCGATCTCCCGGGCCTCGGCCGCGTTCACCCCGAGCGGCTTCTCGACGAGGACATGCTTGCCGGCCTCGATGGCCCGCAGCGCCATCGAGGCATGCAGCGCGTGCGGGGTCGCCAGGTAGACCGCGTCGACCTGCGAGTCGGCCAGAAGGGCGTCCATGTCGTCGAAGGCGCGCGAGAAGTCGAACTCGGCGGCGAAGGCGCGAGCCCGGTCGAAGGAGCGGGACAGCACCGCCGCTCGACTCGCTCCCGGAACGGTCGCGAAGTCCGCGGCGATCTGCCGGGACACATCGGCAGTCCCGACGATCGCCCAACGAACCTCATTGGACGGGCGAGAATCAGGCATTCTTCGTTCCTCCGATGGTGACGGTGCCGACGTCAGGACGTGCCGTTCGGGGACATGCAGCGGATCGGCTCACTGCCGTCCCACGTGGCTGCGGCGGTACGCAGCATCTCGGCGAAGCCGTCCGTGCCGGCGGAACGCTCCATGATCTCGATGACCTGTGCCGGGCCGGTGGGTGCTTCGAGGTACGCGTACTGAATCGGGCTCTTCCTGTCGTCGCTGGACCATACGACCGGCCAGCCAGTGGCCCGGACGACGGCCTGGACCGCCGTGTCGAGGTCGTCGACCCACCAGGCGAGTTGCTGGTATCCCTCCCGCCCGGAGGCCAGGAACTCCGTGTAGATGCTGGGCGTTTCGTCGTCCGGCTGAATCAGTTCGATCTGCAGATCACCAGAGTTGCTGAGAGCGAGGGACAGGGGGGCTGTGCAGGGTTGACCGCGGTAGAGCGCGTGCAGGGGTTGTCCGTGCATCACGTACCAAGGACCGACCCCCAGTGACAGCCAATTGCCCACTGCCTCGTCAAGGTCGCGGACGACGTAGCCGATCTGGCGGATGGATCCCTGCAGAGCGGCCGCCCGGGAGGACTGGTGCATCGGAGCACTCCCATCGATACCGAGTACCTATTAGGTAAGAGGTAAGCTGTAAATTACAACATCGGATGTGTGCCGACAAGAGATGTCCTGATACGAAGGCCCGTGTGAACATGGCTGAGGGAGTCCCGGCTTACCGGCGTGACCGGCTTCGACTGCCGGCCGCCCAGCGGCGGCGGCAGATCGTGGAGGTGACGAGGCGCCTGATCGCCGAGCGGGGCTTCTGGGGCCTGTCGATGCAGGACGTCGCCGATGGCTGCGGCCTGACCGTCCAGGGGCTGCTGCACCATGTCGGTTCGAAGGACGGACTGCTCGCGTCGGTCCTGGAGCACGCCGAGATCGAGGACGCACTGCAACTGGCCGTGCAACTCGGCACGGGTGACAGCGACTTGACGGGTGACCCGGTGGACGGCACTGCGCCGGGTGTGGTCGACCTGCCGCAGGTGTGCGCCGCGATCGTACGGCGCAACGCGGTGCAGCCCGAGATCGTCCGGCTGCACGCCGTGCTCGCCGCCGAGTCACTGGAGCCACGCCACCCGGCGCACGCGTACTTCCTCGCCCGTCACCGACGAGCGCTCGCAGCTCTGTCCGAGCTGGCCAAGCCTCTCAGCAGGGACCCGGAATCGCTGGCCCGGCAGATCCTGGCCACGATGGACGGTCTGGAGCTGCAATGGCTGCGCGACCCGGACAACGCCGACCTGGTCCGGGAATGGGAGGCCGCGTCCGCGCTCATCTTCGGACAAGCGGGCACCTGACTCATGGCGACCTGGCCGGTGTCGACCGCGAGCATCAAGATCTCTGGTCCTCCGACTGGGCAGAGTATCGACGTGGGAAAGGCCGCCGCTGTGAGCGTGCAGGGCCCGGTCGCAGGCCAGCTCTTGATCGAACGCGTCGTCGCGAGTGTTCCGCCGTCCATCGCGCCCCCGCTGGCAGGGGTATTGCGTGGTCCCACGCCGCTGGACCGTCGAGCGCCCCCTGGGCCGGCACATGAAATACCGTTGCATGGCCCGCGACTACGAGGTACGCCCCCGTTCTTGAACGGCAGGGCAACCACATTCCCGTGATTGCCTGTCCGCGTATCAGGTGGAGGAGCGTGCGATGACCTGTGGGTTGGTGGGCGAGATGGGAAAGTTGCCTTCGCGGCCCGCGAGGGCGGCGAGCACGGCTTCGGCACGGTGCCGCCCCGCCTCCAGGACGTCGAAGAAGACAGTCGAGAGCGGGGGGCTGGCGAAGCGGGCCATGGGGTGGTCGTCGACGCCGATGACGGCGAGGTCGTCGGGTGCGTGGAGGCCGTGTTCGCGCATGCCGGCCAGCAGGACGATCGCGGTCTCGTCGTTGAAGGTGCACACGGCCGTCACGTCCTGACCCTTCCAGGCGGTCACGGCCCGGGTGGAGCTGGTGATCTCCAGATCCATGGTGACGACGACAGGCGGGGCGATGCCGGCGGCGGCGCAGGCGTTCGTGACGCCGAGCAGGCGGCCCTCGGCCATCTGCCGGTACGAGGAGTTCTCGGGCAGTGCGTAGCCGATGCGCCGGTGTCCGCGCTGGATGACGTGTTCGGCCTGCAGCCGGCCGGCCGATTCCCAGGGAGGGGGTTGGTCCACGTTCGTGGGCAGGACGACGGTCGCCCCGAGTCGGTGCAATGCCTGGACGGTGTCCTGATCGAAGGGGGCCAGGCCCAGGACGGCCGAGGGGCCGAGGGTGGCGCAGACGTCGAGCAGGGGACGTCCGTGTGCGCCCAGCAGGTGGGTGACCAGGGTCAGGCCGTGCCCGGCCAGTGAGCCGGCGAGTTCCTCCACGAAGCGGCTGATGCTCGGGCCGATCGGCAGGTCGGGGATGGTGAGCAGGACGATGTCGCTCCGCCCGGCGGCGAGGGCACGCGCCGAGGCGTGCGGCCGGTAGTTCAGCCGCTGGGCGGCCTCCACGACACGGCGCCGGGTCTCTTCCGGGATGGACTGCCCGGGCCGGTCGTTGAGCACGTAGCTCACAGTGGTGGGGGAAACGCCGGCGGCGCGGGCGACGTCGACGCCGGTGGTCCGTTTCGGGGGGCGTGTCATGGTCCTCTGAGGTTGTCGGCGTCCTCGACCTTATCCCAGGCCGGCCCCTGTTCCTGCGAGTCGGCCACCGTTGGCGCCGGGGTCTGGTCACGGCCATGGAGAGCGCGAATGCCGTCGGGCCGGTGAAGTGGACTGCGTCTCCAGCCGTGGCGTTATGAATTCGTAGCATTACGAGGCCTTGTTGCTTTCGATGCATCCGATGCTAGCTTACTGAAGCGCTTCAGTGATGCGCTTCACTTAGAGCTGAGTCGCTGCCGCTGAGCCGACTGATCGCGATGAGCGAGGTCCGCATCGATACGGCGGGCCTCGATGGACTCGGCAGCCGAAACCGTAAGAGCCGCCATCCGGCCCTGCGAGCTCCACCCCGCCCGCTCGAAAGGACACCGATGTCCCACACCGAGACCGCTCCACAACCAACAGAGGAAGGCACCGGGTTCGGCATGCGCCACGCGCTCGTGCTGATCTCCCTCCTCTGGGCGGTGGCACTGAACCCGATCGTCGTTCTGCTCACTGGAAACGCCCAGGCTCAGATCGCGATCCACTTCCGCACCACCGAAATCGTCTGGTTCACCCAGGCCGGGGCCCTGGTGGGCACCTTCGTGCTGCCGTTTGCGGTCAAGGCGGCCGCGCTCTACGGCAAGAAGCGCGTCCTGGTCGTCGTCGCCGCGTTCGGCCTGGTCGGCGATCTGATCGCAGCGTTGTCGACGAACTATTCGATGCTGCTGGTAGGGCGAACCATCGCGGGTATCTACGGCGCGGCAGCGGCCGTGGCCTACGCGACGGCCCGTGACGTGTTCCCACGTCGCCTGGTCGGGCCGGCCAGCGCACTGCTGGGAGGCAGTATCGGCATCGTCGCCCTGGGCGGCCCGTTCTTGTCCGGTTGGCTGCTGGACACCTGGGGCTTCCACGGTGCGCTGTGGTTCATGGTGGTCTCCACCGCGCTGTGTGTGGTGATCCTGGTGGCCTTCGTGCCCGAGAGCCCGGTCCGTGAGGAGCAGAGCCGGATGGACTGGATCGGCGGGCTGCTGCTGGGCGCGGGCCTGACCGCGATCGTCTACTCGATCGGACAGGGCACGGACTGGGGCTGGACCAGCGGCACGTTCTTCGCCTACATGGGCGGGGGCCTGCTGGCACTGATGGTCTTCGTGCTCGCCGAGCGTCGCATCGAGCACCCGCTGTTCCCGGCCTCGCTGATGACCCGTCGCCAGGTCTGGGCGGTGTTCCTGGCCACCGCCGTCGGCTCAGCAGCAACCTACGCGGTCGGCACGGACACACAACTGCTAGCACTGATGCCGAAGATCCCGACCGTCTCCGACGGCCTGGGCTGGACGGCGACGCACAACGCGTGGGTTACCTCCCCGCTGAGTCTGATCATCATCGCGACCGCCATCGCGACCGGTGTGCTCGCACGACGGTTCGACGCGCGGATCCTGCTGGCCACGGGCGGAGTGCTGGCCGCCGTCGGCTACGGCCTCGGCTCGCACCTGCACCATACGGCAGCCCAATTGATCATCATGGGTGTGGTGTCGGGCCCAGGCGCCGGCCTGATCGTCGCCGTCGCCCCGATCATGATCATTGAAGCGGTCTCGCCGAAGGAACAGGCTCTCGCCAATGGCGCCCAGGCCCTGATGATGGGCATAGTCCAGGCGATCTTCACCACGCTCACCTTCTCCCTGATGGCCCGTGGCGGCAAGATCATGCATGGCACCCAGTTCTACCGCGACTCCGGCTTCACCAACGGATTCTGGCTCGCGGCAGGCGGTTCCGCAGCAGCCGCGCTGCTGGTGCTGCTGATCCCCAAGCCCGGTCGGCTTGACCAGGCCGAGGTCGGTCAGGCCGCATCCTGACCCGCATTTCCGGGCCGGCCTCGGTGC
>NZ_JBHXLU010000105.1:0-41770 GCF_042720695.1 Streptomyces sp. NPDC058457
CCCCGGCGGGTTCGGGAACACCCGCCGGGGCGCGCGCGTTTTCCAGGTGACGGGTGACGCCCGCTACGACGGGGAGGACGAGCATGAGCCACGAGGAGACCGCGGCCGAGGCCGTGACACGCAAGGAGCGGTTCGGCGCGCTGCCCGAGCGGATACGCCCGGAGGACATGGTGGAGACCAGGCCCGCGACCCAGCACGATCCGGACCGGGACGCCTACGACCCGGACGAGTTCGCGGTGCGCTACGGCCTCTGAGCCGCCGCCGGGACCCGGGCCGCGCCGTGGGCGAGCAGGCTCTCGGCGCAGTCCAGCACCGTCTGCCGGGCCGGGCGCGGCTGCCGGCGCGGCAGCCGCGCCGCCTTCTCGGTGCTGTGCCGGTTGCGCCGGCCCAGCGCCGGAGTGATCTCCCGCAGCGCGGAGTCCCGGAAGCGGGCCGCGGGGGGCACCGCGAAGTCCGGCAGCCGACGGGTGGAGACCTGCCGCCCGCGCTCGCCGGGACTCTCCCGCAGCACCCGCGCCGGCTCCGCCGTCCACACGAAGCTCACCGGTGCCGAGGAGGCGTTCGCCCGCGGCGGCCGGTGAGGTCATGGCCCTGAGGTGGAGGTCGACCAGGTCCCGGACGTCCACCACCTCCAGGTACGGGCCGTTCGTGGCCGCGATCGGCATCCTGCTGGACGCCGGGACGGCGGACGGCACGCTCAAGCCCGGCATCGACCCGGAGGACGTGCTCCTCCAGCCCGGCGCGCTGTGGCGGATCGACCCGGCACGCGGTGACGCCGACGCGCGGGCGGCGCGGATCCTGACGCCGATCGAGGACGGACTGCGGGCCTGACACGACGGACGGCGGGGCGGGGACCGTGTTTCCGGTCCCCGCCCCGCCGTGGCAGGAGTGTCCGCGGGTGTCAGGCGCCGCGGACCTCCGCGATGGTGACCGGCCGGTGCTCGTGCAGGGACAGCGTGCAGGCGTCGGCGATCCAGCCGGCCTCCAGGGCGTCCTCGACGGTGCAGGGGGAGGGCCGGGTGCCGGCCACGACCTCGGTGAAGGCGGTGAGTTCGGCGCGGTAGGCCGCCGTGAAGCGGTCCATGAAGAAGTCGTGCGGGGTGCCCGCCGGGAAGGTCACGCCGGGCTCGACCGAGCGCAGCGGGAGCTTGTCCTCCAGGCCGACGGCGATGGAGTCCGCGAAGCCGTGCAGCTCCATGCGCACGTCGTAACCGCGGGCGTTGTGCCGGGAGTTGGAGACCACCGCGATGGTGCCGTCGTCCAGGGTGAGGATCGCGCCGGTGGTGTCGGCGTCCCCGGCCTCCTTGATGTAGTCGGCACCCCGGTTGCCGCCGACCGCGTACACCTCGGTGACCTCATGGCCGGTCACCCAGCGGATGATGTCGAAGTCGTGCACGGAACAGTCCCGGAAGATGCCGCCGGACGCGGCGATGTACGCGGCCGGCGGCGGGGCCGGGTCCAGGGTGGTGGAGCGGACGGTGTGCAGCTTCCCCAGCTCGCCCGCCTGGACGGCGGCCCGGGCGGCGACGAAGCCCGCGTCGAAGCGGCGGTTGTACCCGATCTGGATCGGCACGCCGCTGCCCTGGACGGCCCGGAGGACCTCGACGCCCTCGGCCATCGTCTTCGCGACCGGCTTCTCGCAGAAGACCGGGACACCGGCCTCGACACCGGCCAGGATCAGGGCCGGGTGGGCGTCGGTGGCGGCGGCCACGACGATGCCGTCCACACCGGCGGCCAGCAGCGCCTCGGGCGAGTCCACGACCTCGGCACCGAACTTCTCCGCGGCGGCCTTGGCGGCGTCCGCGAACGGGTCGGTGAAGACGAGCGACTCGACGACGTCGAGCCCGGAGAGGGTCTCGGCATGAAAAGCACCGATACGGCCGAGGCCGAGGATTCCGATACGCATGTGCCTGTAACTCCTTGATGTATGACGCGCCCCAAAGGGGCGCGGGGCTGTATCGATATGCGGCTGCCGCCGCGCGGGCGCGACCAGCCACAACGAACCCGCAGAGGACCTCCGGCCTCAGCTCTCCCGTCGCGCAGCGGCGTGCCGCAGCCCGTCCCGCAGCACCCGCGGCGCCCACCCCTCCCGCAGCGCCCGCCGCACGAGGTCCGCCTGCGAGGGCGGTGCCATGCCGTCGACCGGCGGATCGCTGTCGAGGTTGGTCGGGAACGGGTAGCCCTCGGCGCTCGCGGCGATGACGTGCTCCAGCCACGCCTCGCCCGCCCCCTCCGACCGGCGCCGGCGCAGCACCGGGTAGACCGCGTTGGCCACCGCCTCCCGGTCCACGGTCTCCATGGCCCGCCCGAACGCCGAGGACACCTGGAGCAGGTTGGCCATCCGGCGCACGTCGAGGGTGCGGTTGGTGCCGGCCGCGTGGAACACCGCCGGGTTGAAGAACACCGCGTCGCCCTTCGCGAGCGGCAGCTGCACGTGGCGGGCCTTGAAGTAGTCCTGGAACTCCGGCCGCCGCCAGGCCAGATAGCCGGGCTCGTAGGTCTGCGAGTAGGGCAGGTACATCGTCGGCCCCGACTCCACCGGCATGTCGCCGTGCGCGACCGCGCCCTGGAGGGTGAGCACGGGGGAGAGGCGGTGCACATGGGCCGGATAGTCCGCCGCCGTCTCGTCGGAGAGGAAACCGAGGTGGTAGTCGCGGTGCGCGGTCTGCGCCGCGCCGCCCGGGTTGACCACGTTGACCTGCGAGGTGATCTGGTAGCCGGGGCCCAGCCAGGCCCGGGAGACCAGGGCCACGATGTCGTTGGCGTAGTAGTCGGCGAACGCCTCCGGGTCGTACAGCGCCGCCTTCTCCAGGGCGTTCCACACCCGCTCGTTGGCACCGGGCGTCGCGAAGTGGTCGCCGGCCACGGCACCGGACTCGTGCTGCTCCGAGATGAGCGCCTCGAACACCGCGGTGGCCCGGTCGACCACCTTCGGGTCGGGGAACGCGCCCTTGAAGACGACGACGCCGGGACCGTCGGTGAGGGCGCGGACGAGTTCGGTCCGTACCTGGTGGGCCGCGCCGGCGGTGCGCAGCCGCTCGCTGTCGTAGACGAGGACGTTCTCCTCGACGGCCGAGGCGTGCGGGTAGGCGGCCGGGTCCGTGGTCCGCTCGACCAGGGCACGGAAGGTGTCGAGGTCGCAGTCCTGCTGCGAGAGCCAGGCACGGCCCTGTTCGGCGGCAAGGGACATCGATGTCCTGCTTTCGGTCACGGCCACGGTCACGGCCACGGCGGGGCTCTGCCATTCTTGTCAGCACAAACCCCTCGAACAACCAGCAGCGACCCATCAAAAACCCCTCAAGGAGGCAGCCCGTGGGCCACCCCTTCCCCATCCGCGAGATCGCCCGTCAGGCCGGGCTCAGCGAGGCCACCGTGGACCGGGTGCTGAACGGCAGGGGCGGCGTCCGGGACAGCACCGCCCGCGAGGTGGAGCGGGCCATCGCCGATCTGGACCGGCAGCGCACCCAGGTCCGGCTGGTGGGCCGAACCTTCATGGTCGACATCGTGATGCATGCGCCCGAGCGGTTCACCACGGCCGTGCGCGGCGCGCTGGAGGCCGAGCTGCCGGCACTGCACCCGGCGGTGGTGCGCTCCCGGTTCCACTTCCGGGAGACCGGGCCGGTGGAAGAGCTGCTGCGGACGCTGGACCGGATAGCCCGCCGCGGCTCGCAGGGCGTGATCCTCAAGGCGCCGGACGTCCCCGAGGTCACCGCCGCCGTCGGGCGCCTCAGGTCGGCGGACATCCCGGTCGTCACCCTCGTCACCGACCTGCCCGCCAGCGGCCGGCTGGCCTACGTCGGCAGCGACAACCGGGCCGCCGGCGCCACCGCCGCCTACCTGATGGGCCAGTGGCTCGGCGACCGGCCCGGCAACGTCCTCACGAGCCTCAGCAGCGGCTTCTTCCGCAACGAGGAGGAGCGTGAGATGGGGTTCCGCAGCGCCATGCGGGCCAGATACCCAGAGCGCGCCCTGGTGGAGATCGCCGAGGGACAGGGGCTGGACGCCACCCAGTACGACCTGGTCCGCGCCGCCCTGGAGCGCGACCCTGAGATCCGCGCCGTCTACTCCATCGGCGGCGGCAACATCGCCACCCTGCGCGCCTTCGCCGACCTCGGCCGGGACTGCGCCGTGTTCATCGCCCACGACCTCGACCACGACAACACCCGGCTGCTGCGTGAGCACCGCCTGTCCGCGGTCCTCCACCACGACCTGCGCCAGGACATGCGCGAGGCCTGCCACCTGGTGATGCGTGCCCAGGGCGCGCTGCCCCCGGCGGGCCCGACCCTGCCGTCGGCGATCCAGGTCGTCACGCCCTACAACATGCCCGCGCCCACGATCCGCTGAGCGCGTTCGCGACTCGCCGGGGCGGGCTTGCGACTCGCCGGGGCGCGTCTACGACTCGCCGGTCGCGCTCACAGATTGATCGCGTACGCCTTGCGCAGCGTCTCGTGCACCGTCCAGGTCGTACGATCGCCCGCGCGCAGCACGGCCATGTCCCCGGGACCCACGGTGAACGTCGCCCCGCCCTCGACCTCGATCGTCGCCGAGCCGCTGACCACCACGAACAGCTCGTCCGCCTCGGTGTCGGTGACCACGCCCGGGGTGATCTGCCAGATGCCGCGGAGCTGCTTGCCGTCGGCCGACTCCCAGACCACCTTCCCGGTGACCTCGGGCGTGCCGGAGACGATCTGCGCCGGGTCGAGCGGATCGGGTTCGAGTTCGGCGTCGGGGATGTGCAGGGCGAAGCTGTGCGTCGTCATACGGCGACCCTAGCGAGCCGGCCGGTGTCCCGGCCGTGGACAGGGTGTGGGGCATCCGGCCTGGTGGGAGGACACTTCGTCGGGCCGTGCCCGGTGGCGTCCGGGCCCGGCCCGGGTGATCGTGGAGGGCATGCCCGACTCCCCGGCGGCCGTGGCCCGGCCGCGCGCGCACGACACCCGCGAGGCCGTCCTGTTCGGCGGGGTCTACGGCGCCGTGCTGGCCTGCTCGATGGTGGCCGCGCTCACCCAGTACGGGCACACCTCCGCGGCCAGCCGCCGCTACGACGCCCTCTGGCTCCTGGTCACCGCCTGCGCCTCCGCCCTGGCGCACGGCTACGCCCACTACATCGCCGAGCGGGCCCCGCACCAGCGCTGGGACGCGCTGCACACCCTGGCCGACGAGTGGCCGCTGGTCACGGCCGTCCTGCCCACCGTCTTCCTGCTCGCCGGCGCGGGATGGGGCTGGTGGCCGCCGAAGGGCGTCGAGTATCCGGCCTTCGTTCTGAACATCGTGATCCTGTTCGGCCTCGGGATCGTCACCGCCCGCTGGTCGGCGCGGAGTTGGCCCTTGGCCGTGCTCATCGGCATGGTCGACGCGTTGCTCGGGGTGATCGTGGTGGTCGCCAACGCGCTCATCAAGTAGGTGCCGCGTCGATGCAGTTCATTGAACGGTAAACGGGTTTACGATCACTCAAGGTCACTGTTCCTCCGGGCAAGGAGCCGGCATGACATCCGAAGACGCGGTCACCGCAGCGGCCGTCGACAGCCTGCGGGGCACCGACGACCCCCGGCTGCGCGAGCTGCTCACCGCTCTGGTCCGCCATCTGCACGCCTTCACCCGCGAGACCCGGCTGACCCGGCGCGAGTGGGAGACGGCGATCGCGTTCCTCACCGAGACCGGGCAGACCTGCACGGACACCCGGCAGGAGTTCATCCTGCTCTCCGACGTGCTGGGCCTGTCGATGCTGGTCGAGACGGTCAACGGACACAGCGGCCCCGGCAGCACCGAGTCGACCGTCCTCGGCCCCTTCCACATGACCGAGTCCCCGGTCCGGGAACTCGGCGCCGGCATCGACCTGGCGGGCACCGGCGAACCCTGCGTGGTCAGCGGCGTCGTCCGCTCCGCCGACGGCACCCCGCTGCCCGGCGCGGTCCTGGACGTGTGGCAGGCCGACCCGCACGGCTTCTACGACGTGCAGCAGCCCGACGTCCAGCCGCCCGGCAACGGCCGCGGCCTGTTCACCGCCGACGACGAGGGCCGCTTCCGGTTCCGGACCTGCGTGCCCAGCGAGTACCCGATCCCGACCGACGGCCCGGTGGGAGGCCTGCTGAAGGCCACCGGACGGCACCCCTACCGCCCCGCCCACATCCACTTCATCGTCTCGGCCGCGGGACATGCGCCGGTCACCACGCACATCTTCGTCGCCGGTGGTGCGTACCTGGACTCCGACGCCGTGTTCGCGGTCAAGGAGAGCCTGGTCAAGGACTTCACCCCGACCGACGACCCGGCCCTGGCCGAGGAGTACGGCGTGCCGAACCCGTTCCGGCACGCCCGCTTCGACCTGGTCCTGGAGCGCTCGTGAACCCCTTCGACTTCGTCTACGAGACCCGTCCCGCCCGGGTGGTCTTCCGGCCCGGTGCCGCGCTCTCCGCACCCGCCGAGGAGGCCCGTCACCTGGGGCTGCGGCGGCTGCTGGTGCTCAGCGGCGAGCGGGGCGCGGACACCGCGCGGGCGGTCGCCGACTCACTCGGGGACGCCTGCGCGGGCCTGCACACCGGGGCCCGGATGCATGTCCCCGTGGAGGTCGCCGACCGGGGCGTCGAGGCGGCCCGGGCCGCGGGCGCCGACGGCTGTGTGGCCGTCGGCGGCGGCTCGGCCATCGGGCTCGGCAAGGCCGTCGCGCTGCGCACCGGACTCCCGCTGATCGCCGTGCCCTCGACCTACGCCGGCTCCGAGATGACCCCGGTCTGGGGCCTGACCGAGCACGGCGTCAAACGCACCGGCCGCGACCCCGTCGTCCTGCCCCGCAGCGTCGTCTACGACCCCGAACTCACCCTCTCCCTGCCCGTCCCGCTCTCGGTGACCAGCGGGATCAACGCCCTCGCCCATGCCGTCGAGGCGCTGTACGCCCCCGACGGCTCGCCGCTGATCGCGCTGATGGCCGAGGAGGGCGTACGGGCACTGGCGGCCGCGCTGCCGGAGATCGCCGCGGCCCCGGACGCCGTAGCGGCCCGCTCCCGCGCCCTGTACGGCGCCTGGCTGTGCGGGGCCTGCCTGGGCGCCACCACCATGGGCCTGCACCACAAGCTGTGCCATGTCCTCGGCGGCACCTTCGGCCTCCCGCACGCCGAGACCCACACCGTCGTCCTGCCCCACGCCCTCGCCTTCAACGCGCCCGCCGCGCCGGAGGCGGCCGCCGCCGTGGCCCGGGCCCTCGGCGCGGACGATGCCCCGACCGCCCTGCAGGAACTGGCCGGTCGCCTCGGCGCACCGCGCTCCCTCGCCGAACTCGGCCTGAAGGAAGCGGACCTGGCGGTTGCCGCGGCCCAGGTCGCCGGGCAGCCGTACGCCAACCCGAGACCGGTCACGACCGACGAGGCACTGAGCGTGCTGCGCGCGGCGTACGAGGGCGGGCCGGTCCGGTAGCGCCGCAGGGCCCCGCACGGTCGTACCCTTCTGCGAGTGTCTGCTCGGTTACCATGCGCGATGTGAACTCACGGGTGGCGCGGGGACTTTGGGCAGTGGCGGGCGCCGCCGGGGCGTTCGCCGCGGTCGCCGCGGGCTGGCAGGTCCTGGGCGACGTGGGACCGGAGCAGCTCGCGTTCGCCGGAGTGAGCGCGCTGATCGGCGGAGCGCTCGCCTGGTTCCAGGCCGACAGCGCCGTGCGGCCGTCGGTGCCACAGCGTCAGGTGCCCCGGGAACTGCCCCGTGACATCGCCGACTTCACCGGCCGCGGGACCGAACTGTCCCGACTGGACGACTTGTTGCGTACGAGGAACCGGCCGACCGGGCCACTGGTCGCGATCTCCGGCCGGGGCGGACTGGGCAAGACGACACTCGCGGTACGGGCCGCGCAGCGTGTCGCAGCCGACTTCCCCGACGGACAGCTGTTCACGAACCTGCGCGGGTACGACGCCACGCCGGCCGAACCGGCCGAGGTGCTGGGCAGCTTCCTCCGGTCGCTGGGTACCGACCCGCACGCGATTCCCGACGCCCAGCAGGACCGCGAGCAGATGTTGCGCACGCTGACCGCCGGACGCCGGCTGCTCATCGTCCTCGACAACGCCAACGGACCCAGGCAGGTGCGGCCGCTTCTTCCCGGCGGGCCGGACTCCGCGGTGGTCGTCACCAGCCGAGCCCCGCTGAGCAGCATCGAGGGGGCCCACCCGGTCGTCCTCGGCCTCCTGAACCCTGACGAGGCGGTCGAGTTGCTCGGCCGGGTCGCCGGTCCGGAACGGGTGGCGAACGACCCGCAGGACGCACGGCGGCTGGTGGCGCTGTGCGGGCACCTGCCGCTGGCCGTACGCATCGCGGGGGCGCGCCTGGCCGAGCGTCCGGACCTCGGCCTGCCCGCCCTGACGGAGCGTCTCGCCGACGAACGCCACCGGCTGGACCACCTGGAGATCGGCGACCTCGACGTCAGATCCACATTCATGATCAGCTATCAGGGCCTGACGGCCGAGCAGCAGCGGGCGTTCCGGCTGCTCGGCCGCTTTCCCGGACCCGACTTCGCGGCGTGGCCGCTCGCCGCGCTCATGGACATCCCGTCGCGCGACGCCGAGCGCCACCTGGACGCACTCGTGGCCGCCCAACTGCTCGACCCCGTACGCCCCGACGAGACCGGTGCCCCCCGTTACCGGTTCCACGACCTGCTGCGCGCCCTCGCCGCCGAGCAGCCCGAACCTGAGGCCGACGCCGCGGCCGACCGGCTTCTCGGCGCGTATCTCGCGCTCGCCGCCGAGGCGGAGGACCGGTTCCAGCCGGGGGAACTGCGCAAGACCAGTCCCCACCCGCGCTATGAGATCGAGGCCGAGGACCGCGAGCGGCTGCTGCGTGACCCGGTCGCGTGGTTCATCGCAGAGCGGCACGACATCGTGCCGTGCGTGCGGTTCGCACACGAACGGCAGGGCTGGGATGCGGCATGGGAACTCGCCCACATCGCCGCTCCGTTCTTCGAGATGCTGGCCGCCTGGGACGACTGGGACGCGGCGTTGGGCCTGGCGCTGGCCGCGGCCCGGCACTCCGGGAACCGCTGGGCGGAATCGATCACGCTGTTCGACGCCGGGGCGCTCTCCCGCTACCTGGGTCGGCCCGATGAGGCAATGGCCGCCTACGAGGAGGCGCTGGCCGGGTACGAGGCGTCCGGCGACCGGCACGGCATGGCCGCCGTCAGGTTGGGGCAAGGCATCGTCCACCGCAATCGGGGCGAGCGGGACACGGCCGCGGAGCGGCTGACCGCCGCCGCCGAGCAGTTGGAGGCCGCCGGGGACCGCCGGCTCACCGCGCAGGCACTGCGCAGTCTCGCGGTCGTCCGCTGCGGCCAGGAGCGTCACGACGAAGCCATCGCGCTGTTCCGACAGGCCCTGGCGGAGTTCCACGATCTCGGAGACAGGCGGGCCGAGGCCTTCGCCTGGCGTGGTCTGGCACAGGCCCAGCTCGACAACGGCGACCTGGGCGCGGCGGCGAGTGCCTTCGGCAGAAGCCTGGAACTGACCCGGGAACTGCACGACCGCCGGGGCGAGGCCCGGGCGCTGCAGGGACTCGGCCGGGTCGAATCCGCCTTGGGCACGACCGCTGCGGCGTTGCGCCGGTTCGCCCGGGCCAGGGAGATCGCCGAGGAGACCAACGATCAGGTCCTCGACAGCGAGCTGAACAGCGACATCGCTTCCGTGCCCCAGGCGTAGCCGTCCCGGCCGCCGGATGCGCCGCGCCGCACGGCCCGTGCGGACCGGCGAGGCCGGCACGGACCCGCCGCCGATCGGCACGACCGCCGGCATCCGGGTACCGGCCGCCTTCCGAACCCGGCGCCCGGCCTCAGTCCGGTGGCGAGCCGGAGTCAGGAGCGGAGCCGTCGGCGACAGGGAGGCCGAGCCGTTCGAGGAGCCCGGCACGCAGCGGATCGGTGTCCGGAAGGCCGAGTTCGACGGTGATGGCCAGCGCCTGGGTCCACGCGGTGCGGGCGGGATGCGGGCGGCCGGTGGCGCCGTGGACGTCGCCGAGACAGACGAGACCGGAGGCCTCGCCGTGCCGGTCGCCCGTCTGGTGGAACAGTTCGAGGGCCTGCTGATAGCGGTCGACGGCCTCGGCGTGCTCGCCGAGCCGGTGGCGGATGAAACCGAGACTGTCCTGGATGTGGGCCTGCCCGTTGAGGTCCCCGGTCTCCCGCGCCAGCTCCAGGGCCTCACGGCAGTACGTCAGGGCCTGCCGGTGGTCGCCGAGCTGGGCGAGTATCCAGCCGATGTGGTTCAGCGCGGCGGACTGCCCGGCCCGGTCGCCGACGGCACGGTGGTGCGCGAGGCTGTCGTGGGCGTGGCCGAGCGCCTGCTGATGCCGGCCCTGGGCCTCGGACATCCGGGACAGGTGCTGATGGATGCGGGCCCGCCCGGCGTGGTGGCCGGCCTCGCCGAACAGCTCCAGCGCGCGCAGATAGTGCGCGCGGGCCGCGCCCGGACGGTCCAGCCGGTCCTCGGCGAGCCCGAGCCCCCGGTGGGCCTCCGCCTGCCCGACGGCATCGCCCGCGCGCCGGGCGGCCTCCAGCGCGGCGGTGTGCGCGGCGATCAGCGCCCGCCGGTTGCCGTGCCGGTCGAGATAGGTCGTCAGCGCCGAGGCCAGCCGCCAGGTGTGGCTGTGCAGGCCGGCCGCGGGCGCCTGCTCCACCGCGGCGAGCAGGACCGGATGCTCGGCGGTGAACCAGGCCTGTGCCTGCCGGTGGCCGGACAACTCCTCGGCGGCGGCGCCCGGCTGGGCGGGTGGCAGGGGAGTGGGACTGGGCCGGGGGGTCAGCAGGGCGTCCGCCCGGTGCGCGGTGTGGAGGTAGTGGTCGAACATGCGGTGTGCCGCGGCGCGCCGGGTGTCCTCGCTGTCGTGCGTGGCGACCAGTTCGGCCGCGTAGGCGCGCAGCAGGTCGTGGAAGGCGTACCGGCCGGCGGGCTGTTCGGTGAGCAGATGTCCGCGGACCAGTTCGGCCACCAGCACGCGGGCGCGGGCGGCGGGTACGCCGGCCAGCGCGGCGACGGCCGGGAGCGCGGCGTCCGGGCCGGGATGCAGGCCCAGTAATCGGAAGAGCCGGGCGGCCTCCGGGCCGAGCGCCCGGTACGACCAGGAGAACACCGCCCGTACCTCGCTGCTCGCCTCTCCGCCGTCCAGGGCGTCCAGTCGCCGGTCGGCCAGATGCAGCTCCTCGGCGAGGGCGGCCAGCGGCAGTTCGGGCTGTGCGGCGGCACGGGCGGCGACGATCGCGAGCGCGAGCGGCAGGCCCGCGCACCGGCCGACGATCTCCCGTACGGCATCGGGATCGGCCGTCACCCGCTCCGCCCCGAGCCGGCGGATCAGCAACTCCCGGGCCTCCTCGGCGGCGAGCATGCCGACGGTCAGCAGCTGTGCCCCCTCGGTGGCCGCGAGACCGGTCAGCGATCTCCGGCTGGTGATCAACGCCAGACACCCGGGCGCCCCGGGCAGCAGCGGACGGACCTGCTCGGCGTCGCGCGCGTTGTCCAGCACCACCAGTACCCGACGCCCCGCCAGAAGGCTGCGGTACAGGCCGACCTGGGCCTCCAGACCCGCCGGGATCCGGGCCGGCGGCACGCCCAGGGCGTCCAGGAAACCCCGTACCGCCTGGGCGGGGCCCAGCACCGACCCGCTGGGTGTGAAGCCGCGCAGGTTCACGTACAACTGGCCGTCGGGGAAGGCCCGTCGGGCGCTGCGTGCCCAGTGCACGGCCAACGCGGTCTTGCCCACTCCGGCAGTGCCCGACACCGCCGTGATCACCACCGCCGACGGCTGGTCCGCCGCCGAGGCGAGGATGGCCTCCAGCCGGGCGAGCTCCTCGCCGCGACCGATGAACCCCTGGACCCCCATGGGGAGTTGGCCGGGTGCCGCCCCCGGCCAGGGAGTCGCACCCGGCCAGGGGGCCGCCACGGCCGACGGCCGTGCCGAGGGAGCGCTCCGGACCGGTGTACGGGACACCGGCCGTGCGACGGACTCGGCCAGACCTCCCCGCAGGATCGCCTCGTGGACCTTCCGCAGTTCCGCACCGGGGTCGGTGCCGAGCTCCTCGGCGAGCCGCTTGCGGACGGCGGCGTAGCAGTCCAGTGCCTCCGCGCTGCGGCCGGCGACGTGCAGCGCCCGCATCAGGGCCTCGGTCAGCGGTTCCACGAGCGGGTACGCGTCGAGGAGTTCGGTCAGCGGGCCGATCACGGCGACGGGATCGCTGACGCGCGACTCCACATGGGCCCAGGCGACCGCGGCGTCCACGTGCTGCCGCCGCCAGGCCTCACGCACCCGTGCCGCCCACTGCCCGCCGAGCCCGGCCAGCGGTTCCCCGTGCCACAGTCCGAGTGCCTCGCGCAGCAGCGCAGCCCGAGCCTCGTCCGTCCGCCCCGTCTCCCGGGCCCGGCCCGCCAGCTGCCGGAACCGGTGGATGTCCACCTGGTCCTCGCGGGCCTCCAGCAGGTATCCGCCGGAGCGGCGCACCAGACGCAACCGGGAGTGTCCCGAGTCCTCGGTCTGCTCGCACAGCCGGCGCAGCCGGGCGACGTGGGCGTGCAGCGCGCGCCGCGCCCCGTCCGGCGGATCGGCGCCCCACACCCGTCTGACCAGTACGTCGGCCGGGACGGGGCGGCCGGTGTCCACCGCGAGCGCGGCCAGCACGGTCCGCCGCTGCGGTGGCCCGACCTCGGCGGTCCGGCTCTGAATCTGGAGCTCCACGGGTCCGAGAAGGCGTAATTCCACCACGGTATCCACACTCCCCGCACAGCTGTCCTTCACTTGGCGCACACATTCTCGCGCTGGGCGACAACCTATCGACAACGTTCTCAGCCACACTCGAACTTCAGTCTGATGACGCGGACTTCAGTCTGCTGGGGCGTGGAGACTCCACGCACGGCGGCGCACCGCACACGGGGAACGGCGGCAGGGGAGCGCCGGTCGAGCGGTATCCGGGGGAGAGGCACGTGAACGAACAACGGGGAGCCACAGCCACAAGAACGGCGGCATTGCCGGTGCGACCACCGGACCGCCCGTACGACCCGCAGGCACAGCGCACGGCACCACACCCGCCGCCTGCTCCGCATCCGCCGGACGGCGGCGGACGCAGTGTGCTGGAGGGCGCCTTCGCGCTGCTCGGGGCGGTGGAGCGGGCCGAAGAGGCCGGACTGACCAGGCTCGCGGCGGAGTGTGGCCTGCCCAAGACGACCTCGTACCGCCTGCTGGAGCAGCTGGTCGAACTGGGGGCCGTCGAGCGAAGCCGCCGGGGCTACCGCATGGGGCCGCGGATCTTCCGGCTCGGGCAGGGCTGGCAGCCGTACCCGGGTCTGCGCGCCGCCGCCCGGGCACCGGCCCGCCGCCTCGCGCGCATCACAGGCGCGACGGTGGGGCTCAACGTACTGCGGGAGGGCCAGACCCTGGTCCTGGACTGGACGCCCGGCGAGACCGCCGGGGCGCCCGGCCGATCGCTCGACAGCGGGGTCTGGCCGTGGTTCACCGCGGCCGGCAAGGTGCTGGTCGCCGGGGCGTATCCGCGGCTCCCGCTGGGCCCGCTGCCCGGGTCCTGGCATCGGCAGGCCGAGGCGATCCGGGACCGGGGCGTCGCCTTCGACCGGGAGGAGGTGACGGCCGGCGTCTGCTGTGTGGCTGTGCCGGTACCCGGCCCGAACGGCGCGCCGCTGGCGTCCCTGAGCGTCGTGACCGACCCCGCGCACAGTCTGGACCGGCTTGCGGGCGTGGTGCAGCAGACGGGAAGGATGATCGGCGCCGCCCTGCGCGGCCGCTGAGCCGGCGGGCAGCGGACGCCCGGTTGGGGAGGACCTCGGCCGGGCGCCCTTCTCCATGGCACCCGGACCACTGCGCGAGTGCGTTCAGGAGGCCGGAGCAGGGGCCGTATCGGCTGTGCGGCGCAGCCACATGTTGCGGCACGAGATGCCGTACCTGTTGAGGTCCGATCGCTTCTGGAAGGCCTTCCCCTGGTCGGTGGAGAGCCAGTCCTGTACGGCCGACACGACTCCGCCGGTCTCGCCCGGCGGCTTGATGTGGACGCACAGCTCGGGGGAATCTATTACGCCGTCCTCGACCACGAAGAAGCCGTCCTCGGGGACGAACCGCGAGTAGTGGGACAGCCCGGCGTAGGTGGTCTCGTAGGCGTGCCGGATGTCCTCGACCACGAGACAGCGTGCTCCCTGCGGAATGCACTCGGCGACCCGGACGCTGGTCCCCGGATCGAGTACGTCCCCATCCAGCAGGGTGATGTCCTCGGCATAGCGGCTGTCGGCCGCGGCCAGGACGTCATGGGTGTGCTTCTGGGAGAGGTCGACGGAGACCACCCGGATGTCCTGGGGAACCAGACCGTATGCGGCCAGGACGCGCAGTCGATCCCGGAACCACAGCGCCGAACCACCGGAGTGGGTGCCGAGTTCCACGACGACCTGGGCCCGGGAGAGCCATAGCAGGTGTTCGAACATCCGCAGGTCCTCGGGGAATTTCATGAGACGGACACCCGCGTACGAATCATGCACATGCTGGCCCACACGATCCTGCCAGTAAGTCAGCAGGCTGCCTTCGGCAGCGGCCCGCACTTCGGGCGGAAGTGATTCGGGGTCGTGCACGTGGGGCGGCAGGACCACTGATTCCTGGTCGGTCATCGTCTCTCCCTTTCCGGGGTGAGCAAGGAATTCTGGGGTAAGCAGGGAAATTGATGTCACGGGTTTGCCGGGCTGCTCCTGATCACTCGGGCGGGACCTTTCCATGCAGCTGGGAGAGGAGCACGAAGCAGTTGTCCTCGATCTTTTCCGCAGCGGTTGTCGGAGCTTGCGGGCGGGACTCCACGGCCACTTGATCCACGACGGCCCGGTGCCGGACTGCGGCGGTAGGCTCGCAGGCCGGAGAAGACATCCACGAGCTCGTAACCCGTGAACTCCCGGACGAGCGACTGGAAGACGTCGGTCACCGCCTCCCGGTGCGGGTTGCCGGTCGGAAAGGCATTCGCCCGGCACGGGACCACCTGTGCCGACGGGCGGTCGTCGAGGTGAGGTGATCAGGCCGTGGGCGGGGCTGTACCCCTCGCGTGGGCCGACCGGCAGCCGTAGCCGTGGATGTGCTTCGGGTGCCCGTGAGGCGTACCCGTGCCCGCGGCGCTCGATGATGGTGGCGCCTGGGGCGGCCCGGGGTTCGGTAAAGCAACCTCCGCTGCGTCGCCGCCTTCGCGGCCCGCCGACTCGACCATGCCGAACCTGCTTCTGTGCTGGTTGCCGGACTCGGAGACCCGGCCCGGGAATTGACACGGGGAGTTGATGTCACCCTTGCGGCCCAGCCGCACATGACGGCCGGTCCTGGGTCTCGTCGCCGGCCCGCCTAAGCGGAGAAGCTACCACCGCTTACTGGGGCCGGGAAGGGCTCTCTCGCAATGTCACTGGCCTGGTAGGCAGCAAATCCTGCCTAGTGGGGCAGATCGAGGGGTTGAGGGCGAGGCGGTGCGGCTGACTCGCCATCCGTTGAAGGCCTCGTCGGGGAGGGGTGGGCGACAGCGCACCGATACGGCCGACGCGGAAGCGCGCGTCCGTGGGCAAAGGGGTCTCGAAGTCGCGCCATGCGCCGAATAGCCGACGTCTTCGCCTGCCGGGCGCGCCCCGGTGGCTGCTCGAACGTGCACATCTGCGCAAGGAGTTGGTCGTACCTGCCTGGAGTCCTGGAACCCTGGCCCTGGAGCCCTGCCGGGGGCGTGTGGCCGCCGCGGAGCCCTTCGTCCCGGCGGTGGCCGGGCAGGCGACGGCCTCGGTCGGCGCGCACCGCTGTGGCGTCGACGACGACCCGGTCGAGGCCGCCCTCGGTGTTTGCGCGCGAGCGGAGTGGTGAAGATCCCTTCCCATGTGCCGTCGACCGTCCGCCCGCGCACCTGCCGCCCCGTGCTCACCCGACAGGAATCGGCCGAACAGGCGCTGAATACAGCCCAGTTGGCGGTGCCGGGATGCCTCGGGGTTTCCGGTGCCGGCAGCTCGGAGAACTCGCGTCATCGGAGGTCACAGGGCACGTCTTCCGTCGCCGGGGCACCCGCAGGCGACCGACTACCCGTGGGCTCGGCTTCAAATCATGAGCACAAATTCCACACAACCCTCTCTTCAGGCGGGCCCCGATGGTCTAGATTGACCGTGCTTCGCACATGCTGGGACACGAGGCGACAAATGATGATCTATGGGTCCGTCGATACAGACGGCTGGTGGCCGCATCTCTGGCGCCAGACGTGGGGGTGATCAACTCCTGGGGCCCAGAAGGAGCTTCGGGTGCGGGGAGCACCCGGGGTCCCGACGGGTTCCCGTACACCTCGGGAGCCTGGCAGGGCATGCAAGTCCGCTGCGGCAAGGGCGGGTTGTTCAAGTAGCGCTGAAGTAGCCGGGATGTCATACGCGGGGGGCGGGGGCCACCTGCGGGAAGAACAGCGCGGCGCGGGGAGCCGGGGGGCCTCCCGGGGGCGGAAGCGTGCGGGAGGCGGGGGCCTCCCGGGGGAGGAACCGTGTCAGTGCACCATGTCGAACCACTGGGGACCGGGGGGTTTCTGTGCGGCAGGGGGGACTAGTCGACCCTTTTCCGCCGGCGCGCAAGCGTCTGGCGAACGGGGCAATCAACAGGCCGGCGATCGAGTGGGAGCAGCGGTACCGCCGTACCGTGATCATCAGCGACACCGTGGCCACCGCCTTCGTGGCGGCCGGGATCGGCGAGTTCTTCGGGGCCCGGGACGCGGCCAACTGGCACGAGAAGTGGGGGATTCTCGCCTTCGGCACCGAGCTGCTGGTGCTGTCGGCGCTCGCAGTGGGCCGGTCCTGGGCGCCGGCCGTGCTCGGCCAGGGCGCCGAGGAATTCCGCAGGCTCGGACGCTCGCTGTTCGCGGCGACCGTCGTACTGGCGCTCGGCGGGATCGCCCTCACCTCGCGCAACATCAAGCTGTGGATCTTCGTCGCGATCCCCGCGATCGGGCTCGTCACCATGTCCGCGCGGTATCTGCTCCGCCTCTCCTTGCACAAACAGCGCAAGGAAGGGCGGTGTCTCAGACCGGTGCTCGCTGCCGGAAGCCCGGCCACCGTGTGCGACCTGATCACCCGAACCCGCAAGTACCCGCACATCGGCTGGCGGGTGGAGGCGGTGTGCACGTCGGACGGTCGCGGGCTCGACGGAGACGAGCTGGACGGAGTGCCGGTCGTCGGCCGGCTGACGGACGTCGCCAAGCACGTCCGCCACGACGGCTACCGCGTCGTCGCGGTCACACCGGACCCGCACTGGACACCGGACCGGTTGCAGCGGCTGGCCTGGAACCTCGAAGGCAGCGATGCCGAGATGGTCGTGGCCCCGGTGCTGATGGAGGTGGCCGGTCCGCGGCTGCACGTCGACGCGGTGCTCGGGATCCCGCTGCTGCGGGTCAGCCTGCCGACCTTCACCGGTGGCCGCCGGGCGATCAAGGAGGTCGTCGACCGGGTGGGCGCGGTGGTCCTGCTGATGCTGTTCGCGCCGCTGATGATGTTCGCCGCGCTGCTCGTGCTGGTGGACAGCCGGGGCGGGGCCTTCTACCGCCAGCGCAGGGTCGGCAAGGACGGCCGGGAGTTCACGATTCTCAAGTTCCGCACCATGGCCGTCGGGGCACACGGGGCACGTGCCCAGCTCGCCGACCGCAACGAGGGCGCCGGACTGCTGTTCAAGCTCCGCCGGGACCCGCGGGTGACCCGGGTGGGAGCGGTGCTGCGCCGGTACTCGGTCGACGAACTCCCGCAGCTTTTCAACGTGCTCACCGGATCGATGTCGCTCGTCGGTCCGCGGCCTCCGTTGCCGGAGGAGTGCGCCGAGTACGGCCCGGACATCCGGCGGCGGCTGCTGGTCAAGCCCGGGCTCACCGGCCTGTGGCAGATCAGCGGACGCAGCGACCTGCCGTGGGAGGAGGCCGTCCGCCTCGACCTGCGGTACGTGGAGGACTGGTCGCTCGCCCTCGACACAGTGATCTTGTGGAAGACGATGCGTGCGGTGCTCCACGGGCAGGGGGCCTACTGATGCGCGGGGGGCTGCGACTCATGGGTCCCGCCGACGCGCGGACCGCAGGCCACAAGGGCCTGCCTGGGGGGAGGGACGGGTCATGAGAGTCAGCGTTTTCGGGCTCGGCTACGTGGGCTGCGTATCAGCCGCGTGCCTGGCCGGCATGGGTCACGAGGTCATCGGGGTGGACGTGAACCAGGTGAAGGTCGACCTGGTCAACGACGGCAAGGCCCCGGTGGTGGAGGAACGTATCGGCGAGCTCATCGCCGAGGTCGTGCGGACCGGAGCGCTACGTGCCACCGGCGACGTCCGCGAGGCGATCATGGACAGCGAGGTGTCACTGGTCTGCGTGGGTACGCCGTCGGAGCCCAACGGCAGCCTGTGCACGACGTACTTGGAGCGGGTCACCGAGGAGATCGGCGCCGCGCTGGCCGAGCGGGGCGGGCGGCACACCGTCGTGTTCCGCAGCACCATGCTCCCGGGCACCTGCCTGAACCTGCTGGTACCGATCCTGGAGAAGCACGTCGGCGGTCTGGCCGGGGTGGACATCGGGGTCGCGGTCAACCCGGAGTTCCTGCGCGAGGGCACCAGCGTGCGGGACTTCTTCGACCCGCCCAAGACCGTCGTCGGCGAACTCGACCCGGCAAGCGGCGACGCGGTGCTGGCGCTGTACGACGGCCTGCCCGGCGAGGTGTTCCGGGTGCCGGTCCCGACGGCCGAGGCCATCAAGTACGCGGACAACGCGTTCCACGGCCTCAAGATCGGCTTCGCGAACGAGCTGGGTGCGGTGTGCCAGGCGCTCGGGGTGGACTCGCACCAGGTGATGGACGTGTTCCTGGCCGACCGCAAGCTGAACATCAGCCCCGCCTACCTGCGGCCCGGCTTCGCCTTCGGTGGCTCCTGCCTGCCCAAGGACCTGCGCAGCCTGGTGCACGCGGCACAGCGGGCCGACGTCTCGGTCCCCATCCTCGCCCACGTGCTGACCTCCAACTCCGACCACCTGCAGCGTGCGGTGGGCCTGGTCGAGCGCACCGGCAAGCGCCGGGTGGGCCTGTTCGGGCTGTCCTTCAAACCCGGCACCGACGACCTCCGCGAAAGCCCCCTCGTCGAGCTGGCGGAGCGGCTCTTCGGCAAGGGCTACGACATCAAGATCTACGACGCCAACGTGAGCCTCTCCCGGCTGCTCGGCGCGAACCGCGAGTACATCGAGAGCCGGCTGCCGCATCTCGCGCAGCTGCTCGCGGACTCCGTCGACGAGGTGCTCGAACACGCCGAGGTGTGCCTGGTCGGGACCAGGGACCCGGCCGTGCTTTCGGCGCTGCCCCATGGCGAAGGACCCGTGATCGTCGACCTCATCCGCCTACCCGACGCGGAGACGCGCCGGACCGAACCGGGGTACATGGGCCTTGCTTGGTAACGCAGTCAGCGGCGACGGGTCCGACCGGCGCGCGCTGATCCTGGTGGAGAACCTGTCGGTGCCGTTCGACCGGCGGGTGTGGCAGGAGTGCACGACGCTCCGCGACGCGGGCTGGACGGTGCACGTCATCTGTCCGCAGGGGAGCAAACGCGACACGGAGCCGGAGGCGGAGATCGACGGGGTGCGGATCCACCGCTACCCGTTGCGCGCGGCCACCGGAGGGCCGGCCGGCTACCTGAAGGAGTACGGCTCGGCGCTCTGGCACACGGCCCGGCTGGCCCGCAAGGTCGGCCCGGTCGACGTGGTCCACGCATGCAACCCGCCCGACCTGCTGTTCCTGCCGGCACTGTGGCTGAAGCGGCGCGGCGCACGGTTCGTCTTCGACCAGCACGACCTGGTACCCGAGCTGTATCTCTCCCGGTTCGACCGCGGCAAGGACCTGCTCTACCGCGCCGTGTGCGCACTGGAACGGCGGACCTACCGGGCCGCGGACGTCGTCCTCGCCACGAACGAGAGTTACCGGGACGTCGCGGTGCGCCGCGGCGGCCGGCGGCCGGAGGACGTCTTCGTGGTGCGCAGCGCGCCCGCGATCGAGCGGTTCCAACCGGTGCCGCCGGAGGAGGAGTTGAAGCGCGGCAAGCCTCATCTGCTGTGCTACCTCGGCGTCATGGGCCCTCAGGACGGCGTCGACTACGCCCTTCGGGCCCTCGCCAAGCTCCGCGACGAGCTCGGGCGGACCGACTGGCATGCCGTGTTCGTCGGCTCCGGCGACGCCTTCGACGCGATGGTGGAGCTGTCCCGGCGGCTCGGGCTCGACGACCAGGTGCAGTTCACCGGGCGCATCCCGGACGCCGACCTGGTGCGCTACCTGTCCACCGCGGACGTCTGCCTCTCGCCCGACCCGCGTAATCCGCTCAACGACGTGTCGACCATGAACAAGGTCCTCGAGTACATGGCGATGGGCCGGCCGATCGTCTCCTTCGACCTGAAGGAGGCGCGCGTCTCCGCCGGTGAGGCCGCCGTCTACGCGCCCGCCAACGACGAGGCCGAGTTCGCCGAGCTCATCGCGCTGCTTCTGGACGATCCGGACAAGCGGGCCCGGATGGGCAAGATCGGCCAGGAGCGGGTGAGCGGACCGCTCTCCTGGCGCAACTCGCAAGCGTCGCTGCTTGCTGCCTACGCCGCCGCCTGCCGTGACACCCCGGTGTCGGCGGCCGATCAGGTTCGAACAAGGAAGAGGCAGCGCAGTTGAGCGAGGAATCGATACGTCTGGTCACCATCGGGCGGATATTCCGCCGGCGCTGGCGGCTTCTGGCCGTCTTCGCCGTCGTGGGCGCACTCGTCGGCTACGGCGCCTCGGTGGTCTTCCCACCGACGTACACGACGTCGGCGTCGGTCCTGCTGCCGGGGCAGTGGGAAGAGCGCGAGCTGCTGACCCAGGTCGACATCGCGACCAGTTCGACGGTGGTCGACCGCGCGGCCGCCACGCTCCGCTGGAAGGACGTCAGCGACGCCGAGCTGCGGGACCGGGTGACCGCCTCGGCCGCCGACGGGAACATCATCAAGATCTCGGGTACGGCCGACACCCCGAAGCGGGCGCAGCAGCTCTCCGACCAAGTGGCCCAGCAGTTCGTCAGGTTCGCCTCGCGGATCGCGGGCGGCGGCACCGACTCCGCGGCGGCCACGGAGTCCGAGGCGCTGCGGAAGCAGGTCGAGGAGGCCAACCGCCGCATCACCGACCTGGCCAACGCGGCCGATCCGGGGCAGACCGTGGAGGGCGTGCAGGCCCGGACGGAGCTCGAAAAGCTGAGCACCTCGCTGGAGGAGGCCATGACGAAGCTGGACGAGGCCAACCCGGCGAACAACAAGGCCGGCATGGTCGTCATGGGGCCGGCGGCCCGGCCGACCGGCCAGGCGCCGCCGACGAGGATCCAGCTCATCGCCGCCGGAGCGCTGCTGTTCTTCCTGCTCGCGGTCGTCGGCCACCTCACCGCCGCACGCATGAACCGCCGGCTGCGCACCGAACCGGAGATCACCGCGGCGCTGGGTTCGGCGCTGCTGGGCACGGTGGAGGTGCCCGAGGGAGGGCGCGGCGCGCACCGGCCGGAAGCCGGTGCCCGAGGGAGCCGGCTCCGCCGGCTCCTCGGCGCCGACACCCGGTGGGACCTGCCGACCCCGCCGAGGTCCGACGACGAGGCCGCTCGACGTATCCGCTACCGGCGGGTGTGCGCCCGCCTCCGTGACCAACTGCCCGCCCCCCGGCGGCTGCTGGTGGTCGTACCGGACGGCGACGGGATCGCCCGCCGGGCCGCCGGACAGCTTGCCGCCGAGGCCAAGAGCGATCCGCAGCTGCGGGTGGTGGAGGTCTCGGTGGACCGGCCGATCGTGCCGGACCGCGACACCGAGTCCGGCGCCCTCGTCGTCCTCAGCGCGGGCAGCTGGACCGCGGAGGAGCTCGCCGGTATCGCCGAGGCGTGTGCGGACGGCCGGCACGAGATCCTCGGCATCGTCGTCGCCGACCCGGTCCGCGCCCGTGAGACACGGTCCGCCGGCCACCACCCTCCGGACGACGCCACTCTCGCACTCGCGGTTCGCGGCCAGGCCACAGGAGGTTCAGCGTGACGACCAGCACGACCGCGGAGTCGTCGGCCGCCACTCCGCTTCTCGACCTCCAGGCCCTGGTGGTGGCGGTGCGCAGGCGCCGCCGCCTCTGGTACGCCACGGCACTCCTCGGCCTGCTGGGGGGCTCCGGGCTGGCGGTCGCGATGCCGCCGGCGCCGACCGCGGTGACCGAAGTACTGGTCGCGCACGAAGCGGACCAGCCGAACGACACCGGAACGCTGATCCGCACCGACGTCCAGCTGCTCCAGACCACACAGATCGCCGGCAAGGCCCTGCGGTCCCTCAAGTCCACCGAGAAACCGGAGGACTTCCTGCAGGAGTACAAAGGTGCCGGGCTGACCAACAACCTGCTGCAGATCACCGTGACCGGCGACACCGACGCCCACGCGGTGGCCCGGGCCAAGGCGCTGGCCGACGCGTTCGTCGCGGACCACGTGCAGCGGATGCAGCGGACCGCGCAGGCCGAGGCCCAGGCCCTGCTCGACCAGCGTGACCGCATGCGGGACGAGCTCGCCCAGGTCAACAAGGAGATCGGAAACCAACAGGCGGACAGCGACCCGAAGGCGTCGGCGACCCTCGAATCGCTCTTCGCCCGCCGTGCCGAACTCAACTCACGCATCTCCGACTTCGACGAGCGCGCCGCGGACGCGCGGACCGGCGCACCCCAGGTCGTCGCCGGCACGCAGATCGTGGACACCCCGCGCGCACTGCGGCACTCCCTGCCCAAGGCCGTCGCCACCGACTCCGCGATCGGCCTCGTCCTCGGGCTCTTCCTCGGGCTCGCGCTGGCCGCGGTCGGCACGGTGGTGGCGGACCGCCCCGTGCTGCGCCGGGACATATCGGCGAACCTGGGCGCCTCGGTCATCGCGGAGCTGCCCCGCCGGCCGGGCAGGCCGTGGCAGCGCCGACGCACCCGGCTGACCCGCGAACGGCTCGCCGCGTCCCTGGCCCGCACCCTGCGCGGCTCCACGGAACCGGTGTCGCTGCTGGAACTGGGCTGTGCGCGCGCCACGAGCGTGATCGCCCTGGACCTCGCCAGGAACCTGGCGGCGGAGGGGCCGGTGACCGTCGTCGACGCGCTGCCCCGCCAGCAGTTGGCGGGCCGACGCCAGAAACCGGGCGACCCGACCGTGGTCGGCGCCGAGCAGGCCGCGACGGTGCCGCCCCAGGAGCGCAGGATCGGCGTCGGCTCGGTGGCGCCCGGCACGGCGTGGACCGACCTCCAGTACCTCGGCACCCAGACCGTCCTCGTGGTGCGGGCCGGACACGGCAGCGCCGCATGGCTGCACACCGTGGCGCGGCAGCTCGCGGACCAGCGCATCCCGGTGATCGGTGTGGTGCTGATCGACCCCGACCCGCGGGACCGGACCGACGGCACCCTGTGGGACGGGCTGCAGACCGCGCTGCGCGGCCGGAGCGAGCGGCCGGCCACCCAGGCGGGGACGGGGTCGGGGACGGGCCGGCGGCGGACGGAGCGGCAGCCGGTGTGGGCCGCCCGCGGCCCGGAGAACGAGCAGGAGGTGCGCTAGCACATGTGCGGCATCGCAGGCACCTACCGATGGCCGGACGGAAAGCTCGTGACCGACCGGCTCACCGACACCCTCGCCCACCGCGGTCCGGACGGGGCGGGCCGGTACAGCCACCCCGTGGGCGACGGCGAAGTCCACCTCGGGCACCGCAGGCTGGCCATCATCGACCTGTCCGACACCGGCGCCCAGCCGATGGTCTCGGACGGCCTCGTCCTGACCTACAACGGCGAGCTGTACAACGCGCCCGAGCTCCGGGCCGAGCTGGAAGCCACCGGGGTGCGCTTCCGCGGCACCTCCGACACCGAGGTGCTCCTGGAGGCCTGGCGGCGCTGGGGCACGGACTGCCTGCCCCGGCTGCGCGGCATGTTCGCGTTCGGCGTCTTCGACGAGCGCACCGGCGACCTGGTGCTCGCCCGCGACCAGCTCGGCATCAAGCCGCTGTTCCTGCTCCGGCGCGGCGGTGGCCTGGTGTTCGCCTCCGAGCTCAAGGCGCTCTCCGTCGCCACCGGCCGGTCGCTGCAGGTGGACCCTGCGGCGCTGGTGGCCTCGCTGCTGTACTACTGGGTGCCGGACTCACGGTGCGCGTTCAGCGAGGCGGAGAAGCTGGAGCCCGGCAGCTGGCTGAGGTGCCGGCCCGACGGCCGGGTGGAGCGCGGCCGGTTCTGGAACCTGAAGGACGTCGCCGCCGAGGGCCGGGAGCGGGCCCGGGCCGGCGAGACGCCGGACCTGGCCGCCGTCGTCGAGGACTCGACCCGGCGCCACCTGCTCTCCGACGTACCCGTGGCGACCTTCCTCTCCGGCGGCCTCGACTCCAGCTACCTGACCGCGCTGGCGGCCCGCCACCAGCCGGGGATCTCCGCCTACACGATCGGGTTCCGTGCCGAGGACGCCAGGTTCGAGGCGATGCCGGACGACCTGCGCTACGCCCGGCAGGTCGCCGAGCAGTTCGGCGTCGACCTGCACGAGATCGAGATCGCGCCGAACGTCCTCGACCTGCTGCCGCAGATGACGTACCACCTGGACGAGCCGATCGGCGACCCCGCCGCGATCAACACGTACCTGATCTGCTCGGCCGCGCGAGAGGCCGGGGTGAAGGTGATGCTCTCCGGGATGGGCGCGGACGAACTGTTCGCCGGGTACCGCAAGCACCTGGCCAACCTGATCGCGCTGCGCTACCAGCGCGTCCCGCGGCCCCTGCGGCGCGGGGTGTCCGCGGCCGTGGACCGGCTGCCGGTCGCGACGAGCCGCCGGGGGTACCGGTCGGTGCGCTTCGCGAAGCGGTTCCTCTCCTTCGCCGACCTGCCGGAGGAGACCGCCTTCCGGCGCAGCTACACCATGTACGACCAGGACGAACTGCTCGCCCTGCTCGATCCGGACCTGGCCGGGACGGTCGAGGACGTGCTGACCGAGCACGCGGACGTCTACGCGGACAACGACCTCGACGACTTCGTCAACCGCATGTGCCTCACCGACGCCCGGATGTTCCTGCCGGGCCTGAACCTCACGTACACGGACCGCTCCAGCATGGCCGCCTCCACCGAGGTCCGCGTGCCGTACGTGGACGTCGAGGTGGTCAGGGCCGCGTTCACCGTGCCCGGCGACCGCAAGATCGTCGGACGGCAGGGCAAGGCCGTCCTCAAGGAGGCGGCCACCTCGGTCCTGCCCCGGGAGATCGTGTACCGGCCCAAGGGCCTGTTCAGCGCCCCGCTGCGGGCCTGGATGAGCCGGGATCTGGCACCGCTGGTCCGCGAGGTGGTCAACGACGGCGAGCTCGTCCGTTCCGGGTTCCTGCGCCGTGACGCGCTGGCGCGCATGGTCGCCGAGGACGCCGCCGGGCAGCAGGACTACTCCAAGCATCTGTGGCACGTACTGACCCTCGAGTACTGGTATCGCGACGCGACCTCCGGGTCCGGCCAGAGCACTCGGTTGACGGCTTAGGAATTCAGGAGTTCGGGTGAAGCAGGTTGTGCAGAACTACAAGAGCGGCGAGCTGGCGGTGCTCGACGTTCCGGTGCCGGGGTGCAAGCCGGGCGGTGTGCTGGTCCGCAGCGCCTACTCGCTGATCTCCACCGGCACCGAGCTCATGAAGGTGTCCGAGGCCGGCATGTCGATGCTGGGCAAGGCCCGCTCCCGGCCTGACCAGGTGGCCAAGGTCATGCAGAGCGTGGCCACCAACGGGGTGCCCGCCACCTACCGCAAGGTGATGGGCAAGCTGGACTCCTATACACCGCTGGGCTACTCGTTGTGCGGGGTCGTCGAGCAGGTCGGCGCCGGTATCGACGACGTGAAGGTCGGCGACCTCGTGGCCTGCGCCGGCAACGAGCACGCACTGCACGCCGAGTTGAACTGGGTGCCGAAGAACCTCTACACCCCGGTACCGGACGGCCTCGCGCCGCGCCACGCCGCCTTCGGCACAGTCGGGTCGATCGCGATGCAGGGCGTCCGCCAGGGCGAGCCGCAGCTCGGCGAGGTGGCCCTGGTCATCGGCCTCGGCCTGATCGGGCAGCTGGTGGTCCAGCTCCTGGCCGCCGCCGGAGTCCGCGTCGTCGGTGCCGACCCCGACCCGACGCGCTGCGAACTCGCCGAGCGTCTGGGCGCCGTGGCCTGCGGCGACCCCTCCTCCGCGGTCGTGGAAACCGCCGTCGCCGAACTCACCGACGGGCACGGTGTGGACCAGGTGTACCTGGCCGCCGGCGGCGGCAGCAACCAGCCCGTCGAGCTGGCCGCCCGGCTCTGCCGGGACCGCGGCCGGGTCGTCGACATCGGCAAGTGCCGCCTGGACCTGCCGTGGAACGCGTACTACGAGAAGGAACTCGACGTCCGGTTCTCGCGGTCGTACGGCCCCGGGCGCTACGACCCGGAGTACGAGCTGGAGGGACGCGACTACCCGATCGGCTATGTGCGCTGGACCGAGCGCCGCAACCTCGCGTGCTTCCTCGACCTCGTCGCCCGCGGCCGCGTCGACGTGGAGCCCCTGGTCTCCCATGTCGCCGACTTCGACGACGCGGTCGAGACGTACCGGCGGCTGAAGGACGGCGAACTGAAGGCCGTGGCCGTGCTCTTCCGCTACCCCGAACAGGCGGCGGAGGCGGCGGAAGGGGAGGCGGCGGCCCCGTCGGTGGCCGTGCCCGCGGTGCGCCGCGGCGGGGGAGCGCCCGCCCCGGCCCGGGCCGCCAAGTCACCGGTGCGCCTCGCGTTCGTCGGCGCGGGAAACTACGCGACGTCGATGCTGCTGCCGCACCTGGCCCGGCGCGAGGGCGTCGAGCTGTCGACCGTCGTCACCACGACGGCGCTCTCCGCGGCCAACGCGCAGCGGAAGTTCGGCTTCGCCGAGGCGACCACCGACCTCGACGCCGTGCTCGGCGACAAGTCCGTCGACGCGGTGTTCGTGGTCACCCGGCACAGCTCGCACGCCGAACTGACCCGGAAGGCACTGCTGGCCGGCAAGACGGTGTTCGTGGAGAAGCCCCTCGCCCTCACCGAGGACGAACTGGCCGGCGTGCTCGCGGCGGTGGAGGAGTCCGGCAACGACCGGATACAGGTGGGCTTCAACCGCCGGTTCGCGCCGCTGCTGCAGGAGGCCAAGGAGCGGTTCGGCGTCCGGACCGGTCCGGCGAGCCTGCGCTACCTGGTCAACGCCGGCCAGTTGCAGCACGGCAGTTGGTACCTCCGCCAGGGCACCGAGGGCTCACGGTTCGAGGGCGAGGGCGGGCACTTCGTGGACACGGCGAGCTGGCTGCTCGACGCCGACCCGGTCTCGGTCTACGCCGTCGCCACGTCCGGCAGCGACGACCTGCAGGTCGTGCTCCGCTACCCGGACGGGTCCACGGCCGCCATCAGCTACGTCACCACCGGCGCGCCCGGCTTCCCCAAGGAGACGCTGGACCTCCTCGCCGACGGCAAGGTGCTCAAGCTCGACGACTTCGTCCGGGCCTCGGTGTACGGCCGCAAGCGGTGGGTCAGTTCGCGGCTGCCCAAGGCCCGGGACAAGGGCCAGAACGCCGAACTCGCCGCGTTCATCAAGGCCGTGCGGACCGGTGGACCGATGCCGGTGCCGCTCGAGTCGCTGGTCGCCACCACGGCGGCCACCCTCGCCGTGCGGAGTGCCCTGGCCTCCGGCGAGCCGGTGACGTTGGAGCGGACGCGATGACCATGAGCGCGAGCTGGTACCTGCGACGGCTGTCCCGGATGGGGCCGCGGGAGGTCGCGGGCCGGGCGGGCGACACGGTGCGCAGACGGCGGTGGCGGTCCGCGCGGCCGGACAGCCCGAGCGTGACCGGCGCCCGGTTCACCGCCGTACTGCCCGCCGGGACGATCGCCGCGGTGCCCCCGGACGCCGCGAAACGTCTCGTCGCCGAGGCGGACCGCCTGATGTACGGGCACGTCGAGTACTTCGGGGTGGTCCGCGACGACCTCACCGACCCGGACTGGTGGTGCGACCCGAAGACCGGGCGCCGGGCGCCGTGGGGCTACGCCTTCGACGTGCCGTACCGGAACGAGGAGGCGGTCGGGGACATCAAGCAGATCTGGGAGCTGTCCCGGCACCAGTACCTCACCGTGCTCGCCGCCGCCTACGCGGTCACCGGGAACGAGCGGTACGCCGAGCGCGTGGCCGAGCATCTGCGGTCGTGGTGGACCGCCAACCCCCCGCTGCGGGGCGTGCACTGGATCAGCGGCATCGAGCTGGGCATCCGACTGCTGTCCTGGGTGTGGATCCGCCGCCTGCTCGACGACTGGCCGGGCGCGGCCGGGCTGTTCGAGGACAACCCGGTGGCACTGAACCAGATCTGGCACCACCAGCGCTGGCTGGCCGCCTTCCCCAGCCGGGGGTCCTCGGCGAACAACCACGTCATCGCCGAGGCCGCCGGGCAGCTCGCGGCGGCCTGCGCGTTCGGCTGGTTCCCCTCCTCGGAGCGCTGGCGGGCCGACGCGCTTCGCTCGCTGGAGCGGCACCTGCGCAGCAACACCTTCGCCTCCGGCCTCAACCGCGAGCTGGCCACCGAGTACCACGGACTCGTGCTGGAACTCGGCCTGGCCGCGGTCGCCGAGGCGGATGCCGCAGGCGTGCAGGTCCCTTCGACCGTCCGGCTGGTGCTGCTGCGGATGACCGACGCACTCGCGGCCGTCGTGGACAGCCGGCTGCGGCCGCCGCGCCAGGGGGACGCGGACGACGGGCACGGTCTGGTCGTGGACGGCGCGGGCACCGACCGCTGGGGCTCGCTGCTTGCCACCGGCGACGCCGTGTTCGGCCGGCTCGACTGGTGGCCGGCGGTGACCGGCACCGATGTGCGCACCCCGCTGCTGGCCGCGCTCATCCAGCCGTACTCGAAGGACGGAACCGCACCGGCCGTGTCCCGCCCGGCTCGCCGGCCGGCCCACTTCGCCGACGCGGGGCTGAGCATCCTGCGCGGTCCGGGAGAGATCTGGTGCCGCTGCGACGGTGGTCCGCACGGCTTCCTGTCCATCGCCGCGCACGCCCACGCGGACGCGCTGTCCGTGGAGGTCCGGCACGACGGGGTCGACGTGCTCGCCGACCCGGGGACGTTCTGCTACCACGGGCAGCCCGAGTGGCGGCAGTACTTCCGGTCGACCCTCGGCCACAACACGCTGCAACTGGACGGCGGTGACCAGTCCGTCTCCGGCGGCCCCTTCCTGTGGACCCGGCATGCCCGCACCCGCGTCCTGACGGCGGACACCTCCGGCGAGGGCGTGGCTCGCTGGTGCGCCGAGCACGACGGGTACCAGGGCTCCGTGCACCGCCGCCGGGTGGAGCTGACGGCCGCGAGCCAGGAGCTGAAGGTGGTCGACGAGGTGCGCGGCCCGCACCGGACCGTGCAACTGGCGTTCCACCTCGGCCCGGCGATCGCCGCGGACCTGGTGGGGAACCGGGCGGTGCTCACCTGGATCCGGGACGGCGAGGGGCGCTCCGCGGTGCTCGACCTGCCCGGGCAGCTGTCCTGGCGGGCGCATCGCGGCGAGACCGCCCCGCCGTTGGGCTGGTACTCCGAGGGATTCGGGCGCAAGGAACCCACCACAACCCTGGTCGGTACCGGCACCGCCGACGGCGCGGGCGGGTTCACCACCGTGCTCAGGTTCGGCGGCTAGGGGGGCACGTGGGGATCAAGAGGCGGCACTGGGCGTTGGCGGCGGCACCGCTGGCGCTGGCCCTGCTGACGGCGACCGGCTGCGACAGCACGTCGAGTGCCCCGACAGCGAAGCCGACCGCCGCGCCGTCCACGTCGACGTCCACGTCCGCGGCCCGAACCGTGGCCCGCGTGTGCGCCAACCCCGTGGCCGGGCCGGCGAAGGCGCCCGCGGGCGCGGTGACGGTCGACCCCGCGGTGGTCGGTGACCTGGAGTCGAAGACCAAGAGCAGCCCTCCGAACACCACGTTCTGGCTTCGACCGGGCAAGCACCGACTCGCCCCGGACCGCTACGCCCAGGTGATCCCCAAGAAGGGGGACCGCTACCTCGGTGCGCCGGGCGCGGTGCTCGACGGCGGGAAGAAGAACCAGTACGCGTTCGCGGGCACCGCCCCCGACGTCACCATCCGCTATCTCACCGTGCAGCGGTTCGTCGCCCCGCAGAACGAGGGCGTGGTCAACCACGACTCGGCCGACGGGTGGGTGATCGAGCACGCGACGATCCAGGACAACTCCGGGGCCGGGCTGATGGCCGGTGCCCACCAGCAGGTCCGCTCCAGCTGCCTGCGCGACAACGGACAGTACGGAATGAACGCTTACAAGGGTGGCGGCGGCATCAGCGGCCTGGTGGTCGAGGACAACGAGATCGTCGGCAACAACACCGACAACTGGGAGCGGCGGCAGGAGGGCTGCGGCTGCACCGGCGGCATCAAGTTCTGGGCCGTCGACGGCGCCGACGTACGCGGCAACTGGGTGCACGGCAACCACGGAGCAGGGCTGTGGGCGGACACCGACAACAACGACTTCCTCATCGAGAACAACGTGCTGGAGGCCAACGACGGTGCCGCGCTGATCTACGAGACCAGCTACAACGCGGTCATCCGGAACAACACGATCCGGCGGAACAACTGGGCCGAGGGCCGCAGGTACGCCGACCGCGGCGACAACTTCCCGTACGCGACGATCTACCTGTCCGAGTCCGGCGGCGAACCACGGGTCCGGGCCCGCACCGACAAGATCGAGATCTACCGGAACGTGCTGGAGAACAACTGGTCCGGGATCACCCTGTGGGAGAACGCCGACCGTTTCTGCAACAGCCCGGCCAACACCTCGTCCGGTGACTGCACGCTGCTGGTGAAGAACGCCCGGAGCTGTGCGAAGCCGGCGATCGACAAGGCACCGCTCTACGCCGACTGCCGATGGAAGACCCAGCGCGTGGACATCCACGACAACCGCTTCGTGCTCGACGAGTCCGTGGTCAAGTGCACGGAGATGTGCGACCGCATGGCGGTGCTGTCCAACTACGGAACCTATCCGGACTGGTCGCCGTACAAGGGCGAGAAGGTGGCCGAGGCGATCACCCACAAGCAGGACAACCGATGGCACCACAACGTCTACCTCGGACCGTGGGAGTTCGTCGCCTACGACCCGAGCCGGGTGCTCGACTTCGACGAGTGGCAGGGCATGGACTACCGGCAGGACGCGGGCAGCACTCTCGACCCAGGGGCCGGTGGTTGAGATGGAAGCGCAGATGAACAAGGAGCCGGACACGCGGTCCGGCGCCGAACCGGGCTCCGCCGGCACTCCGAGGCTCGTCGGCATCGTCTGGGGGCTGCTGGTCCTCAACACCCTCGGCTCCGCCGGGGCGAAGACCATCGTCCCGCTGCCCCGCTCCCTCATCCAGATGGTCACCATGGGTGCCCTGGTCGCCGCGTTCGCGCTGGCGCTCACGGTCAATGTCCGGCTGCGCATCCGACCCAGCGCCTACCTGCTCCTGCTCACCCTGCTGCTGGTGACGAGCGTGATCTCCAGCGCGAACCTGGAGTCCGGCTTCGGCGCGCTGTTCCGCTGCTTCCGGCTGACTCTCTTCGTCGGCACACTGTGGCTGCTCAGCCGCTGGTGGGACGGCAGCCTGACGTTCGTCCGCCACCACATCCGGGCGTACTTCGCGGTGCTCGGATCGGTGGCCGCCGGCCTCGTCGTCTCACCGGGCGCGGCCCTGCCCGACCTCTACGGCGGACGCCTGGTCGGCGCGTTGTGGCCGCTCACCCCGCCGCAGATCGGGCAGTACGCTGCGGTGATCATCGGGCTCACCGTGCTGCTCCTGCTGGGTCACAGGACCGACCGGACCAGCGCCGTGGTGGTCATCGTGCCGTCCTTCGTGCTGCTCGCGCTGACCCATACCCGCACGGCCACGCTCGGCCTGCTGCTCGGGCTGGCGCTGGCGATCGGCTCGCTCATCCTGACCAGCGCGGCCGCCCGCCGGTTCTTCACCTGGGCGGTGCTGTGCGGCGCGGTGGCCGCCGTGGGCTTCGCCTCCGCCCTGCAGACGTGGTTCCTGCGCGGACAGACCAAGGAGAACTTCTCCAGCCTCACCGGCCGGGCCAAGGTCTGGGACGCCCTGCTCGCCGCGCCCCGGTCCACCTCGGAGAAGCTGCTCGGCGTGGGCCTGGGCGACAAGTCGTTCGGCGGGCTGCCGATCGACAACAGCTGGCTGGCCGTCTACAACGAGCAGGGCCTGATGGGCGTCACCCTCGTCGCGGTGATCATCATCGTGCTGGGCGCCGTGGCATTGCTGCGGCCACCGTCGCTGCAGCGGGCCTGCGCGATCTTCCTGATCAGCTACTGCGCGATCGCCTCGTACACCGAGGCCGGTCTCGGCGACGCCTCGCCGTATCTGCTGCATCTGGCCCTGGCCGCCTCGCTGCTGGCGTCACCCGCCGCGGCGACGTCCCCTGCCGCGCCCGGGGCCTCTCGACCACTCGCCCAGGGAACGGAGGTGACCTGAGCATGCACGTCCTCGTGGTGCACAACCGCTACGCCTCGGCGCAGCCGAGCGGGGAGAACAAGGTCGTCGACCAGGAGGTGGAGCTGCTGCGCGCGGCCGGCCACCGGGTCGAGGTGTTCGAGCGGCGCAGCGACGACATCGCCGGCCGGTCCCTCCTCGGCAAGGTCGCGGTGCCGCTCCTCGTGCCGTGGAACCCGGCGGTCCGCACGGAACTCGCCGCCCGGCTGCGCACCGAGCGGCCGGACGTGGTGCACGTCCACAACGTCTTCCCGCTTTTGTCGCCCGCGGTCCTCGCCGCGTGCGCCGACGCCGGTGTGCCCGCCGTCGCCACGCTGCACAACTACACCCAGGTCTGCCCGCCCGGCACGCTCCAGCGGGACGGCCGGCCGTGCACCGAGTGTGTCGGCTCCGCGGCACCCCTGCCCGCCGTCCGGCACGGCTGCTACCGGAACTCCCGCCTCGCGACCGTGCCGCTCGCGGTCAGCATGTCGGTCAACCGGCGGCGGTGGTGGTCCGGCGTGGAGCGGTTCCTCTGTATCTCCGCGGCACAGCGCGACGTCCTGGTGCGGTCCGGGATGCCGGCCGAGCGGCTGGCGGTGAAGCACAACTTCGTGCCCGACCCGGGCAGTTGCCGGGAGGGCGAGGGAGAGCACCTGCTCTATCTCGGCCGGCTCGCGGAGGCCAAGGGCGTACGGCTGCTCATGGCCGCGTGGGACGAGATCGCGGCGCGCGGCGGGTTGGGCGTGCCGCTCGTGATCGCCGGCACGGGGCCGCTGGAGCGAGAGGTGACCGCCTGGGCGGCGGACCGGGACGACGTCCGCTACGTCGGCCTGCTGGATGTGGCGGAGTGCCGCAAGGCCGTCGCGCGGTCGGTCGCCGTGGTGGCTCCCTCGACGTGGCTGGAGGCGTTCGGGCTGGTGGTCGTGGAGGCGATGGCGGCCGGGGTGCCGACCGTCGCCGCCGGCCACGGCGCCTTCGTCGAACTCGTCGAGGACGGCGTCACCGGGCTGCTGCACCGGCCGGGCGAGCCCGCCTCGCTCGCGTCCTGCATACGCCGGATCGCGGCCGAGCCGAACCGCAACCGGGAGATGGGCCAGGCAGCCCGCCGCCGCTACGAGCAGGGCTTCAGCCCGGCCGTCGGCCTGGAGCGCCTGCTGGAGGAGTACCGCACCGCGATCGCGGCTCGGTCAGCACAGGCTCGTGGCGGGGAGACCCGCGCGAGCAGGGGGGATGGGGACAGCAGATGACACGATGCCGACTCTGCGGCTCGGAAGCGATGGCGAGCGTCGTCGACCTCGGGGCGACGCCGCCGTGTGAGAGCTTTCTCGCCGCGGACCAACTGGATGAGCCGGAGCCGGCGTACCCGCTGCACCTGCGGGTCTGCACCGACTGCTGGCTCGCGCAGATCCCTCCGCTGATCACGCCGGAGGAGACGTTCAAGGAGTACGCCTACTTCTCCTCCTACTCGACCTCCTGGGTGGAGCACGCGCGCACGTTCGTCGCCGGCGCCGTGGAGCGGCTTCCGCTCGGCCCCGACGCCTTCGTGGTCGAGGTGGCGAGCAACGACGGCTACCTGCTGCGGCACGTGGTGGACCGGGGGATCCGCTGCCTCGGCATCGAGCCGTCGGTGAACGTCGGCGCCACGGCACGGGAAGCGGGGGTGCCCACGCTCACGGAGTTCCTCTCCCCGGACACCGGCGCGGCCGTCCGCGCGGAGCACGGCCCGGCGGACCTGGTCGTGGCCAACAACGTGTACGCGCACATCCCCGACGTGGTCGGCTTCACCCGGGGGCTGCGCGCGCTGGTCGCCGACGACGGCTGGGTCTCCATCGAGGTGCAGCACCTGCTGACCCTGATCGAGGAGAACCAGTACGACACGATCTACCACGAGCACTTCCAGTACTACACGGTGGCTTCGGCGATCCGGGCCCTTGCGAGCGGCGGACTCGCGCTCGTGGACGTCGAGCTGCTGCCCACGCACGGCGGCTCCATCCGGCTGTGGGCCCGCCCGGCCGAGGCGGCCGACGAGCCGACCCAGCGGGTGGCCGACGTACTCGCCCGGGAGAAGGCCGCCGGGCTGCAGGAGCTCTCCGGGTACGCCAAGTTCTCCGCCCGGGTGGCGAAGGTGCGCCGGGACCTGCTGCGGTTCCTCATCGACGCGGCCGACCGCGGTGAGACGGTCGTCGGCTACGGCGCCCCGGGCAAGGGCAACACCCTGCTCAACCACTGCGGCATCCGCCCCGACCTGCTCACCTACACCGTCGACCGCAACCCCTACAAGCACGGCAGGTTCACCCCGGGCACCCGCATCCCGATCCTGCCGCCCGAGCGGATAGCCGAAGACAAACCCGACTACGTCCTCGTCCTGCCGTGGAACCTGCGGGCCGAACTGGTCGAGCAGCTGTCCTTCGTGCACGAGTGGGGCGGCCGGCTGGTCTTTCCCATCCCGGAACTGAGCATTGTCGAGGCCGCGAAAGAGGTCACAGCATGAAGGTCGTCCTGCTCTGCGGCGGTTACGGGATGCGGATGCGCAGCGGTGCCTCCGACGACGTGCCCAAGCCGATGGCGATGGTCGGCCCGCGACCGCTGATCTGGCATGTCATGCGCTACTACGCGTACTTCGGGCACACGGAGTTCATCCTGTGCCTCGGCTACGGGGCCCACCACATCAAGGACTTCTTCCTCAACTACGAGGAGACGACGTCCAACGACTTCGTGCTGCGGGGCGGAAAGACCGAGCTGCTGTCCACCGACATCGCCGACTGGACGATCACGTTCGCGCAGACCGGTATCGAGTCACCCATCGGGGAGCGGCTGCGCCGGGTACGGCACCACCTGGACGGCGACGAGATGTTCCTCGCCAACTACGCCGACGTGCTCACCGACGCCCCGCTGCCGGAGATGATCGACAAGTTCGCCGCGCGCGACGCCGGGGCGTCGATGATGGTGGTGCCACCGCAGTCGTCGTTCCACTGCGTGGAGCTGGGCGAGGACGGCCTGGTGGGAGGCATCACCGCGGTGAGCGAACTGCCGCTGTGGGAGAACGGCGGCTACTTCGTGCTCCGCCAGGAGGTCTTCGACCACATACCGGAGAACGGCGACCTGGTCGCCGACGGATGCGCCCAACTGGCCAAGCGGGGGCGGCTGGTGGCGCATCAGCACCGCGGCTTCTGGAAGCCGACCGACACCGTGAAGGAGCGGGCCGCGCTCGACGAGGCCTACGCCCGGGGCGACCGCCCGTGGGCCGTGTGGGAGCGGGACACTGCCGGAGCCAGAGCGTGATCCGGCTCGGGGCCGGACCCCTGGACCGGATCGTCGCGGTGGGCGCGCACTGCGACGACATCGCCATCGGCGCCGGCGGCACCCTGCTGACGCTGTGCCAGGCGCGGCCGGGCATCCGCGTCGACGCGCTGGTGCTCTCCGGCGGCGGCAGCGAGCGCGAGCAGGAGGAGCAGGCCGCGCTCGCCGCCTTCTGCCCGGGCGCCGACCTGCGGCTGACCGTGCTCAAGCTGCCGGACGGCCGGCTGCCGGCGCACTGGGAGGAGGCCAAGGCCGCGGTCGAGGAGCTGCGCGAGCGGACCGACCCGGATCTGATCCTCGCGCCGCGCACCGACGACGCGCACCAGGACCACCGCGGCCTGGCGCGGTTGCTGCCCACCGCGTTCCGTGACCACCTCGTGCTCGGCTACGAGATCGTCAAGTGGGACGGTGATCTCGGCCGGCCGTCGGCGTACCAGCCGCTGGCGCCGGAGACCGCCGAACAGAAGGTGCGGCTGCTGCAGGAGCACTACCCCTCGCAGCGGCACCGGCCCTGGTACGACCGGGAGGCCTTCCTCGGCCTCGCCCGGATCCGCGGCATCGAATGCCACGCGCGCTACGCCGAGGCGTTCGCCGTCACCAAACTCACGCTCAACCTGGGGGGTTGAACAACCTTGCGCGTACTACTGACCGGACACCAGGGCTATCTGGGCACCGTGATGGCCCCGGTCCTCACGGCCGCCGGACACGAGGTCGTCGGCCTCGACGCCGGCCTGTTCGCCGACTCCGTCCTCGGCCCGGCCCCCGCCGACCCGCCCGGGCACAGGGTGGACCTGCGCGACGTCACGGCCGAGCACGTCGCCGGGGTGGACGCCGTGATCCACCTGGCCGCGCTCTCCAACGACCCGCTCGGCTCGCTGGCACCGGAACTCACCTACGACATCAACCACCACGCGTCCGTGCGCCTTGCCCGACTGGCCCGCGACGCCGGAGTACGGCGCTTCCTGTACGCGTCGACCTGCTCGGTCTACGGCGCCGCCGGCGGCGACGACCTGGTGGCCGAGGACGCCCCGCTGCGCCCGGTGACGCCGTACGCGGAGTCGAAGGTGCGGGTGGAGGACGACCTGCACGAGCTGGCCGACGGCGACTTCACCCCGGTGTTCATGCGCAACGCCACCGCTTTCGGTTTCTCGCCCCGGCTGCGCGCCGACATCGTGCTGAACAACCTGGTGGGCCACGCGCTCCTTTCCGGCGAGGTGCTGGTGCTCTCCGACGGCACCCCCTGGCGCCCGCTGGTACACGCCGCCGACATCGCGCGGGCCTTCACGGCCGCGCTGACCGCGCCGCGCGAGGCGGTGCACGACCGGGCGTTCAACATCGGCAGCGAGATCAACAACGTCACGGTCGCCGAGATCGCCGAGCAGGTCGCCGAGGCGGTGTCCGGCTCCAAGGTGGTGATCACCGGCGAGAACGGCGCCGACCCGCGCTCGTACCGGGTGGACTTCGCCCGGTTCCGCGCCGCGATACCCGGCTTCGACTGCGAGTGGACGGTGCAGCAGGGCGCGCTCGAACTGGCCGACGCCTACCGGAAGTTCGACCTGACCCGGGAGGACTTCGAACAGCGCTTCACCCGGCTCGCCGTGCTGCGCGCGGCGTCCGACGCCGGCACCGTCGACGACACCCTCAGGTGGCGCCGGTGACCGACGTGAGCGAGGAGATGTACGCGCTGGTGGAGCGGATGTACCCGCTCTGCCGGAGCATCACCGGCGACGGCGTGCGCGCCACCCTGGACATCGTCGGGGAGTACATCCCGCTGCAGGTGCACGAGGTGCCGACCGGGACGCAGGTGCTCGACTGGACGGTGCCGCAGGAGTGGAACATCCGGGACGCGTACATCGCCGACTCCGCCGGCCGGCGGGTCGTCGACTTCGCCGCGTCCAGCCTGCACGTGCTCGGCTACAGCGTGCCGGTGTCGGCGACCCTGCCCCTCGCCGAACTCCGCGGACACCTGCACACCCTGCCGGACCACCCGTCCTGGGTGCCGTACCGCACCAGCTACTACAAGCCGGAATGGGGATTCTGCCTGGCCCAGGAGACCCTGGACGCGCTGCCGGACGGCGACTACGAGGTACGCATCGACTCCACCCTCGCGGACGGCCACCTCACCTACGCCGAGTACGTGGTCCCCGGGCAGGTCCCCGACGAGGTGATCGTCTCCTGCCATGTCTGCCACCCGTCGCTGGCCAACGACAACCTGGCCGGCATCGCGGTGGCGACGTACCTGGCCCGGGCCCTTGCGGAGCAGCCGACGCACTACACCTACCGGTTCCTGTTCGCGCCCGGCACCATCGGGGCGATCACCTGGCTGGCCCGCAACGCGGAGCGGGTGGACCGGGTCAAGCACGGCCTCGTGCTCGCCTGCGCCGGAGACCCGGGGCAACTGACGTACAAACAGAGCAGGCGCGGCGACGCGGAGATCGACCGGGTGCTGCAGCACGTCCTGACCGCCTCCGAACGCCCGCACCGCGTCACCGAGTTCACCCCGTACGGCTACGACGAGCGACAGTTCTGCTCGCCCGGGTTCAACCTGGGCGTGGGCTCGCTCACCCGGACCCCGTACGCCGGCTACCCCGAGTACCACACCTCGGCGGACAACCTGGACTTCGTCTCCCCGGCGGCGATGGCGGACACCCTTGCCGTCTGCCGCGAGGCGTTCGCCGTCCTCGACCGCAACCGGCGGTACCTCAACCTCAGTCCCTACGGCGAACCGCAACTGGGCCGGCGCGGGCTGTACGACGCCCTCGGCGGCCGCAGTGACACCAAGCAGGCCCAGATGGCCATGCTCTGGGTGCTCAACCTCTCCGACGGCGAGCACAGTCTGCTGGACGTCGCCGAGCGGTCCGGGCTCCCGTTCGACACCGTCGCCGGCGCGGCGAGCGCGCTGCACGGCGCCGGGCTGATCAAGGAATGACGCCGATGACCACCCAGGGGGAGAATCTGCAGAGCACGGCGCCACCGGCCCGGTCCGCCAAGCGGGCTCTGGTCGGCCGGCTGTCCTGGGGACTGGCCGACCAGGCGGCCTCCAGCATCAGCAACTTCGCGGTGGGCATCTACGTGGCCCGCTCGCTGGGGGTGACCGCGTTCGGCGTGTTCAGCCTGGCCTGGGTGACCTACGGCGTGGTGCTCAACGTCTCCCGCGGCCTCGCCACCGACCCGCTCGTGGTGCGCTTCAGCGGCGTGCCGAACGCCTCCTGGCGCGGGGCGGTGGCCCGCTCGACCGGTACCGCACTCGGCGTCGGTACGGCCCTCGGCGTGGTGTGCCTGGCGGCCGGGCTCGGCCTTGGCGGCCGCGTGGGGCCCGCGTTCGCCGCCCTCGGAGTCATGCTGCCGGGGCTGCTGCTCCAGGACGCCTGGCGGTTCTCGTTCTTCGCCGCCGGCGCCGGGCGGAAGGCGTTCGTCAACGACGTCGTGTGGGGCATCGCGCTCGTCCCGGCCATGGTGGTGGCGGCCCGCGTGGACAGCGTGGCCGCCTTCGTGCTCGCCTGGGGCGCGTCCGCCACGGTGGCGGCGGGGTACGGCTACCTCCAGTCCGGCATCCGGCCCCGGTTGGCCGAGGCACGGCGCTGGCTGCGCGAGCAGCGTGATCTCGGCTACCGGTACCTGGTCGAGAACGTCAGCCTCAGCGGCGCGAGCCAGCTGCGGGCGTACGGGCTCGGCGTGATCGTCGGGGTGAGCGCGGTGGGCGCGGTGCGGGGCGCCGAGCTCCTGATGGGCCCGTTCCTCGCCGTGCTGATGGGTCTTTCGCTGGTCACCGTCCCGGAGGCGGCCCGGGTGCTGCGGCGGGCCCCGCACCAACTGGGCAGGTTCTGCCTCCTGCTCGGCGGGGGGCAGGCCGCCGGAGCGCTGCTCTGGGGCTCGGCGCTGCTGCTGATGCCGGGCCGGCTCGGCGAGCTGGCGCTCGGCGACGTCTGGCACTCCTCCTCGCACCTCATCGTGCAGATCACCCTCAGCGTCGCGGGAGCGGGCCTCGGCACCGGTGCGGCGGCCGGGCTCCGCGCACTCGGCGCGGCCCGGCGCAGCCTGCGCTGCCAGCTGTTCGCCTCCGCCTGCTACGTCGGCGGCGGGCTCGGCGGCGCGGCCGTCGCCGGCACGGCCGGCTCGGCCTGGGGCGTCGCCGCCGCGACCGTCAGCGGCTCGGCCGTGTGGTGGCTGCAACTGCGGTCCGCCCTGCGCGAGCACCACCACAACCGCATCCCCGAAGTGAGGACCCCATGACCGCCCGACCCAGGCTGAGCATCGGCCTGCCCGTGTACAACGGCGAGGAGTACCTGGCCGAGTCGTTCGACGCCCTGCTCGGCCAGACCTACGAGGACTTCGAACTGGTCGTCTCCGACAACGCCTCGACCGACGGGACCGAGGACATCTGCCGCAAGTACGCCGCACAGGACTCCCGCATCCGGTACCACCGGCTGCCCCGGAACATCGGCGCCACCCCGAACCACAACCACGTGTTCGCCGAGTCCCGCGGCGAGCTGTTCAAATGGGCCTCGCACGACGACCTCTACGGCCGCGACCTGCTGCGGCGCTGCGTGCAGGCGCTGGACGAGCGCCCGGACATCATCCTCGCGCACACCGGCCAGGCCGTCATCGACGGGGACGGCCAGGTGACGGTCCCCTACGAGTACACACTGGCCACCGACTCGCCGCACGCACCGGAGCGCTTCCGCAGCCTGCTGTTCGAGCCCGGTGGCGACGACTTCTACGGGGTGATGCGGGCCGACGTGCTGCGCCGGGTGAAACCGATGGACAGCTACCACCACGCGGACCGCACGTTCGTCGCCGAGATCACCCTGCACGGGCCCTTCCACCAGGTGCCGGAGCTGCTGTACTTCCGCCGCGACCACCCCACGCGAGCCGAGCGGGCCAACCCGTCCAAGCGCTCCCGGTGCGTCAACCTGGACCCGCGCCGGGCCGGCCTGCTGCACCCGACGCCCCGGCTGCTCGCCGAGTACGTCTGGGGCTTCGCCTCGGCGATCCGGCGGGCGCCGCTGTCCCCGGCCGACCGGCGCGCGTGCTACCGCCACCTGGCCGCGTGGATGACCAGCCGGGTCCGGCCGGGCGCCGGCGAGCGGGTCGAGGACCGTGCACCGGTCGACCCCGCCCTGCTCACGGTCTCCGTCGACGCCCTCGTCGCAGGCCGTGAGGGGAGGCAGGGATGACCTCCGCGGACGGAAAGCCGGTGCGCGTCGGGGTGTTCGGCCTGCTCGGCTCCGGCAACCTCGGCAACGACGGATCGCTCCAGGCCGTGCTCGGATACCTCCGTGCCGAGCACCCGGAGGCGGTCGTGGACGCGCTGTGCGGCGGGCCCGAGGCCGTGACGGCCCGGTTCGGGATCCCCGCCACGCGGCTGCACTGGAACCGCGCGGAATACCGGACCGCGTCACGTGCGGCCGCGATCGCGGCGAAGGGGCTCGGCAAACTCGTCGACGTCTTCCGCACCGCCGCCTGGGTGCGCCGGCACGACGTGGTGATCGTGCCGGGCATGGGCGTCCTGGAGGCCACCCTGCCGCTGCGGCCGTGGGGCTTCCCGTACTCGCTGTTCCTGCTCTGCGCGAGCGGCCGGCTGCTGGGCACCAGGGTCGCGCTGGTCAGCGTCGGCGCCGCCGAGATCCGCAACAGGCCGACCCGCGCCCTGGTCCGCTGGTCGGGGCGCCTGGCCGCCTACCGGTCCTACCGGGACGCCCAGTCCCGGGACGCGATGCGGGCGATGGGCGTGGACACCACGCGCGACGAGGTCTACCCGGACCTCGCCTTCTCCCTGCCGACACCGCCGGCGAGCACGCCCTCCGGCTCGCCGGGCCCGGTCTGCCTCGGTGTCATGGACTTCCACGGCGGCAACGACGACCGCGCCCGGGCCGACGAGATATACCGGCGCTACCTCGACGGGACGATCCGGTTCGTCCGCGTGCTGGTCGAGGAAGGCAGGCCGGTCCGGCTGCTCACCGGCGACGACTGCGATGCCTCGGTG
>NZ_JBHXLU010000106.1:0-40963 GCF_042720695.1 Streptomyces sp. NPDC058457
GCCCGGGCCAGCCGGTAGGCGAGGCCCTTGCCCTGCGGGCCGGTGCCGCCGAGCACCCCCACGACCAGACCGGAGACGTCGGGCAGGTCCCAGGGGCCCTCGATCGGCGCTTTGCTGAGTCGTTCGGGCGCGTCCGCGGAGGATTCGGTGGCGTCGTCTCTGATGGTCACGGCAGGAGCCTTTCGTACGGCGAGTGGGAAGTGGGCGCGGCTGGTCCGTTCACGTCTCTTGACGCACTCTTCAGGCCACGGTCAGACTCACTATAGGTGAAAATGCTGTTTTCGCGGCGATCGGAGAACCGGCGATGGAGTCGCAGGAACGCGTGAGGACAGGGCCCCTGGAAGGGCTTGTGGTGGTCGACCTTTCCACGACGGAGCCAGGCGCCTTCGCCACTCAGTTCCTCGCGGACTCCGGTGCCGACGTCGTGGGCATCGAGCCTCCTGGAGGCAGTCCCCTACGTTCCCGGGCGGCGTGGCCGGCTTTGGCGCGCGGCAGGCGTAGCGCTGTGCTGGATGTACACGACGAGGCCGACCGCACCGCCCTCTTCCGGCTCGTCGAGCAGGCCGACGTGTTCGTCACCACCATGCGGCCCCGCACGCTCAAGCGGCTCGGCCTCGAACGGGAACATCTTGAGCAGCGCAATCCCCGGCTGGTCAGCGCAGCCATCACCGGCTGGGGGTCCGACGGTCCTTGGAGCGACCTGAAGGGCTACGAGGGGCTGGTCATGGCCAAGTTGGGCATGTTCCACGTGAAGCGGGACATCGTCGTCAGGCCCGGCCCCGCGTTCCTGTCGGTGCCGTTCGCGACGTGGGGGGCGGCTCACACCGCTGTCCACGGCATCCTGGCGGCGTTGTTGGAGCGGGAGAGCAGCGGGTATGGCCAGCATGTGGAGGCCGACCTGGTGCGCGGGATCGGCACGCTGGACACCTGGACATGGTTCACGGAGCTGGTCGGGCTCCGCTGGCCGGAGGCGTATCGCACGGTCGAGGCCTACACCCCGGAGGGGGAGCCGCATTCGACCTTGGTCTACCCGTTGCTCGTGGCGCGGACGAAGGACGGGCACTGGCTCCAGTTCGCCCAGCTCGGGCCGCGCCTGTTCGCCGCATTCCTGACGGAGCTGGGCCTTGTGCAGTTGCTCGACGAGCCCAAGTGGGCAGGGTTTCCGGACCTTCGGACCCAGGAACTGCGCACGGAGTTCTGGGAGATCCTTCTCCAAAGAGTCGGTGACCGCACCCTCGCGGAATGGCAGCAGGTCTTCGAGAGAAACCGCGACGTCAACGCCGAGGTCTTCCGATCCGGTCCGGCTGTCCTCGAGCACCGGCAGCTCGCCCACGACGCACGCGTCACCGTGGCGGGTGGGGTACGGCAGCCCACGACCCTCGTGCACGTGGACGGGAAACCCCTGACATCGGCCCGGCCCGCACCCCGTCTGGACGAGCACGGGGATCCGGTGCGGGCCCTGTCGGCGAGCGGTGGGCCGGTTCTCCCGCCCACGGATGCGGCTGGCGGCCTGGCTCTGAAAGGAGTCACGGTTCTGGACTTGGGCGTCATGTTCGCCGGTCCGTTCGGGGCCACCCTCCTGTCCGACCTCGGGGCCAGGGTCATCAAGGTCGAACCACTCGAAGGCGACGCGATCCGCCGGGTGTTCCCCTTTCCCGAAGCGGGCGGAGCCAAGGTGATGCAGGGCAAGGAGAGTATTTGCCTCGACCTTCGTACGGACGAGGGCCGCGCTATCGTCCACGAACTCGCCCGCCGCAGTCATGTCGTGCTCCAGGCGTTGCGGGCCGGAGCCGCCGAACGCGCCGGCGTGGACACTGTCACGCTGAGGGCGGTCAATCCCGACCTCGTCTATGTCGACGCCTGTGGGTACGGCGACGGCGGCCCGTACGGGGCGCGCCCCGCCTACGCCCCTTCGATCGGCGCGGCGGGCGGGGTGGCGCTGACAGACGCGCCCCACGCGGGGGCCACGGCCGGCTGCCTGGCGGAACTCAAGCGGAGCGCGGTGCAGTTGTACGGCGCCGCTGCGAAACCCTCCCTCCAGGCCGACGGCCTGGCCGCGTTGGCGGTCGCTTCCGCAGCGCTGCTCGGCCTGCTGGCGCGGGCCCGCGGTCGTGCGTTGGCGCCCTTGACGACCTCGATGCTCGCGACGGTCACTCACGCCCTGCTCGACCGGGTCATCGACTATCCCGGCCGTCCCGCCTCTCCGGACGTCGACGACGAAGGGTGTGGCTTCCACGCCCTCTACCGCATCTACCGAGCCGCCGACGGCTGGATCTTCCTTGCGGCTCCGGCGGTGAAGGAGTGGCAGCCGCTGGCCGCCGTGCTGGAGCTGGGCGGCACCGGGCGTTTCGGCACTCCCGAGGCGCGTACCGCGCACGACGCGGATCTCACCCGAGTCTTGGCAGACCTCTTCGCCACACGCCCCGCTGCCGAGTGGGAAGAGCTGCTCACCGCGGTCGACGTGGGCTGTGTCCAGGTCACGGAACAGCCCCCTGAGGTCGTGATCCAGACGCATGAGGAGCTGGCCGTGCAGTATGCCTCGACCGCCGAGAGCCCGGTCTTCGGCGAGCACTTGCGCCCTGGGCCCACGGTCCGCTTCTCCCGGTCCGCCACGCAGGCGAAGGGCGGCTGCCTCGCCGGGGAGCACACCGACGCCCTTCTAGGCGAACTCGGCTACGGCAGCGGGGAGATCGCAGCGCTGCGGGAGCGCGGAATCGTCCGCTGAACCGGACTGCGTCGGCGGTCGCCGATTGACAGGCGCGTCGTTCGGGCTCATTATGAAAATGACGTTTTCAATGCATGAGGCAAGTGTGTCTCGTGCGGGGTCGACTGGAACGGAGGTCTCCGCCGACCTCGATGACGCCGACATGTCGATCGCGGACGGCACCACGTGTCGCGGCGGCAGCTACGACGGCCCTACGACCGTGGCCGGCTCCACTCCGTCCTAGGGGACGCCGTCCCGTAAGGCGGTGCGGTCATCGATCTGTGTGGGGCACCGCAGACCTGTCTCGTCGCATTGCCATGCCCCGCTTCCGGGAGTTGAACCATGGTCATGACCGGCCCTCAGCGTGAGCTGCATCCCCGCCACGGCACCCATGAGCCGACGGTCGGCAGTCCCGCTCGCTCACCAGGATCAATCCGCCGCACCACCAGCATCGACATGCTCCGCCTGGACGGCTTGGACGGTCCGCTCGTCCTGGCCGGACGCGGGCGTGATCTGCTGACCGCTGCCGACGGGACGGCGCGTTTGGTCGCGAAGGCCAGCTGCCGCGCCGTGGTCGACTACACGGGTGGGTGGGCCCTCCGGGAGTTGATGACCGAGCCCGCTCGCCCTCAGCTCGCTGCCCTGATCGGCGGCCGCACCTCCTCCGGATTCCGGAGCCGACTGGATGAGTCCGACCCGTCCCTGACCGCACAGCACAACCTGCTACACCTGCTCTTGGACGAACTCCCCGTGGTCACTCTTGTCTCCGGGCATGCGGTGAACGCCGGCCGTACCGGACCGGTCGCGTCGCGAGGACGTCCGGTATTCCGGGAGAACCAGTGCGCCGGTTTCGCGACCGGCGGGACCATCATGGTCGAGCTGCGCAGAGACGGGAAAACGCCCGTCGTGACGGGTCCGGAAGCACCGCGGCTCAGCGTCGTGACCGACCCGCTCGCCTGGCACGGCACCGACCCCCTGCCGCCCGGGGCCATGCGTCGGGTCCGCCGCACCGACGTGTGCCCAGGCCTCCGGGCGACCGTCGACGGCCTCTTCCGGGACTCGTATGTGCTGCCCGACGGCACCGAGACCGTCATCCACGAGTACACGCTGAGCGCGGTAGTCGACACGCGTGCCGGTTCCGTGGTCTCCTGCGAGGCGGCGCCTCGTGTCCTGCCCTGGACCGAGTGCCCTGCCGCCGCGGCGAGTGCCACCCGCCTGGCCGGACAGCCCCTCGCTGACCTGCGCCGGCGGGTACGGGAGACCTTCGGCGGCACGGACACCTGCACCCACCTCAACGACATGTTGCGCGGGCTGGCCGACGTACCGGCCCTGTTGTCCACGCTCGCAGAGGATGGTCCCGCCGACAGCTGAAGTGATGACGAGAGGTCGGCGTGCCGATTACGAGGTCGCTGTCGAATTCCAATTCACGTATCCAACCTGGCGCGGGTAAATGGCGATTCATCCGGTGAGATGAATCGCCATGCATGCTGGCCTTTCATTTCGGAGGGGGAGTGCTTGTGCCTGATCAGATGTCTGTTGAGTCCGCGGCTGACGCACACCCGGTGGCACGTGCGCCGAGCGCTGTGCGCCGGACCGCACCAGGCGAACAGCTGAGCGTTCGTCCGGCGGTTCCGGTGCTGGCTTTCGGGGGCATCCTCATGGCGGTCAGGCAGACCGCCGTGGTCCCCCTGCTGCCGCAACTGCCCCGGTTGACCCATTCGTCGGTCGCCACAGTGTCCTGGATGGTGACCGCGACACTCCTGGCGGGTTCAGTCCTGAATCCCGTCCTCGGTCGAGCCGGCGACATGTACGGCAAGAAGCGCGTCCTGCTCCTGGCCCCGGCACTCATGACTGCCGGCTCCGTGTAGTGCGCCGGTACCTCGGACATACGCCTGCTCATCGCCGTAGCTCTGATGAGCTCCACGGTCGGGATCGGCGCGACGCTCGGCCTGCCGCTGGCCGCCCTCGTCGTCCAGTACACCGACTGGCATGTGATGTTCTGGGTGTCGGGTGCGCTGGGCGCGTTCGGACTCGCGCTCGCTGCGTGGGCCGTCTGCGAGTCACCGCTACGGCAGCCGGGACGATTCGACATCGGTGGTGCACCGGGCCTCGCCACGTGGCTGGTGTGCCTGCTGCTCGCCGTCTCACAGGGCGGTGAGCGGGGCTGGTGGACCTCAGGCCGGCCTCTCGTCCGCGCGTGGCGCCCCCTCACATCGCTGCCCTTCTCGTCGGATTCGCCTTCTACGCCAATTCCCTGGTCACCGCCCGACTCGTGCAGGCGCCCACCGCCACCGGACATGGCCTCGGACTGCCGATCGTTGCCGCCGGCCTGTGTCTGCTGCCCGGCGGTGTCCTCATGCTGCTGCTGTCCCCTGTGCCGGCCCGCATCTCGATGACACGCGGGCCTCGCGTAACCCTGGCACTCGGCGCAAGCGTCATGGCGTTGGGATACGTCGTCCGCATCTTGGACAGTCGCGACCCGTGGGTGATCGTCCTGGGCGGTGCCGTGGTCTCCACGGGCACGGCCCTGGCCTACTCGGCCCTTCCCATGCCCATCCTGCGCGCCGTGCCCGTCGCATAGCCCGGCTCCGCAAACGGCGTCAACGTCCTGATGCGGACCATCGGCCAGTCCGTCTGCAGCGCCGCCGTCGCGGTCGTCCTGGCACACCACGCCGCCACCATCGGGGGAGAGTCGACGCCCACGCTGCACGGATACCTGCTCGCGTTCGCGATGGCCGGGACGGTCGCCGTGGCCGGCTGCGCGGCCGCCCTGGCCGTTCCACGGGACGACGTCGAGCGCCAAAAGACGTGAAGACCATGAGGAGACGCGCAGTTTGACGAGGTTGAACGGTGTGGCGAAGGTGTCCGTCGGAGGGCCATGCGGCGGGATACCGAGGCCACCAGGGCGGCCATCCTCCTTGCTGCTCACTACATGCCTTCCCGTCAGTCCCATACCGACGTCACCCTCAGTGCTGTGGCCGACCGGGCCGGGGTCAGTCCACCGCTGATCATGAAGTACTTCCGCAGCAAGGACCGCCTCCTCGCCCAGGTGATGTCCTTCGAGAGCGACGCCATGGTGCTGTTGGACGCGCCGCTCGAAGACCTCGGCCGCCACATGGTGCGGCACGTCCTCGTCAGTCAGACGGAACAGGGGGTCGATCCACTCCTGCGCATCGTTTTCGTCTCATTGCAGGAGGGTCTGGGCGACATTCTGCGTGCGAACTTCCGTCACGAGGTGCGCGACCGCCTCGCCGAGCGCCTCGACGGCCCTGACACCGGTCTGCGTGCCGAACTCGCCGTCGGCATGTTGCTCGGTCTGGGTGTGATGTACGGCATCGCTCGGGGCGAGGCGCTGCGGGCGACGTCGACGGCCACTGCCGTCGAGCGCCTCGGGCCGTCACTGCAGCGTTGTCTGACGGAGTGACAGTAGCTCTTTTCGGTCACCTGGAAAGAAGAGAGGCTCCCCATTCGAAAACCCGAAGTGATGCCGCGCACATAGGGTCGGGGTCGGATCAGGGCCGTGTTAGCGTGCGGCCGTGAATTTCCCCGGAAGGCTCGACATAAGTGCTCCAATCGAATTTCCAGACCTGTTCGGCGACAGCTTTATCCGGAACCCCTACCCCTGGCTGGACCTCTTGCGGTCCGAGTCTCCCGTGCACCACGACCCCGTCACCGGGCTGTGGCTGGTGAGCCGCCACAGGGATGTGCGACAGGTACTCCTTGCCCCCGATCTCTTCCTCCCGGACAACGCTCAACACGCAATCACCGCGCTGCCGGTCTCCGTACTGCGGGTACTTGTCAGGGCCGGCTTCACGCTCCCGCCCGCGCTCGCCAACAACGGAACTCCGAGTCACCCCGGCCTGCGGCGAGTCGCCACTCGGTTCTTCAACGCGCAGCGCGTCGCTGAAGCCGTACCGGTGATCGAGCGCATCGCCACCGAACTGCTCGCTGACGTGAAGTCGCAGCTGGCCGCCACCGGCAGCTGTGATCTGTTCACCTCGTACGCGCAGGTGCTCCCCTGCAGAGTGCTCATGGAACTCCTCGGCATCCACGGTGTGGACCCGACCACCCTGATCCGTTGGAGCGATGCCTCATTGGAGCTTTTCTGGGGCAGACCCTCGCCCGAGCGGCAACTGGAGCTGGCGGAGCTTGTGGTGGCCTTCCACCAGTGGCTCACCGAGACCGTGCGCACTGGCTGGGTTTCCTCCGAGTCCTTCATGGGAGCGCTGAGCCGTCACCGCTTGCCTGACGGCGCGCCCCTGGACGCCGAGACAGCGGTCGCAGTGTGTTTCTTCGTCTTCGTCGCCGGCCAGTCCACCACCGGGCAACTCATTGTCACCGCTCTGCGCCGGGCGCTGGTCGATCCCGGGATATGGCCGCGCACGGCATCGGAGGCGGGGCTGGCCGAGGCCTGGGTTGAGGAGACACTTCGACGTGAGCCGCCGGTGACCACCTGGCGCCGCGTCACCGCGCGACCGACCGAAGTGGACGGGAACGAACTCCCCGCGGGTGCGCGCATACTGCTCATGCTCCTGGGCAGCGGCTCAGACCCGAAGGTCTTCCCCGACCCGGAGCGGATGTGCCCGAACAGGGCGAACGTCCGCCATCATCTGGCCTTCGGAGCCGGACGTCATCGATGCCCGGGTGCGTCTCTTGCGCGCACGGAGGCGGCATTGGCCCTGCGGGCGGCAGCCCGCGCTCTTCCTGACGCTCGTCTGTCAGCCGAGGCCGCGGCACCTCCGATGCTTGGCCTGCTTTCCTTCAGGGCACCCCTGGAGGCGGCGATAGAACAGCCGTAGACAGCCGCATTCTGGGTTTTCACACCCCCTGTGACCTGCGTCTGCTCGTTTGCGAGCTCGCCGGTGACATGTTGCACATATGCAGAGAGTTGACGGAACATCACCGGTTCCATGACTCTCTTGATCACGACTTGACGCTTCACGGCAACAGCCGCTTGAGGGCGTGCACGACCTCGCAGTGCGCGATCCGTGCTCAGTCGTTCGTACGCGATCCCTCGTCAGAGATCCGGCCCAGCACCCTGTGTGCCGCGTGGCGAGTGATTCCAGCAGCGCGTCCTGTTCTGCCTTCGGTGCAGCGGCTGCCGCGCGCCACCTGCCGGCTTCGCGTGCCGTCATCCGTTCCCACCTTGCCCGGAGGTTCCGTGCCCCCGCAGTACTCCCCGCATCCACCCGGCCATCCATCGGCACTGCGGCACGCGCCCGACGCCGAACAGCGGACTCGCGTTGACCACCTGCGCGAGGCCGTTCACCGGGCTCAGCGGGCCTTTGTCGCCGTCAACCTGGTTCCCTTTGTCGTCGGCATAGTGCTGTCCTGCTTTACCGACATTCCCGCAGTCGCGGTGCACGGAAAGCTCACACTCGGCCTGGCGTGGGGCGTCTTGCAGTGCGTACTCTTCGTCACCACCACCTGGTGGTACGAGAATCGAAGCACACGGTTGCTCGATCCCGTCGAAGAGTCGCTGACGGCTCATGTGCACCGGACCGAGATGTCGGGAGCCGTCATTGGCAACGGCTCCCCGGCGGTGACGCGGTGACCATGGACATCCTGAGCTCGGGCATCATCGACCCCATCGGCTCGGGCGCGAGACGCCCAGTGATCTTCGCGTTCCTCATCTTCATCGGGCTGTGTCTGCTGTGGCTCTTCACGCTCGCCACGGCGGAGGAGGACACCCCGGAGAGGCTCTACATCGCCGACCGGTCCCTCTCCCCGGTCTTCAACGGGTTCGCCATGGCCGGCGAGCAGATCTCGGTCGTCACCCTGCTGACGGTCCCGGGGACCATCGCTCTGTTCGGCTACGACGGGTTCACCTTCGCGCTTGACAGTCTGATCGCGCTGGGTGTGCTGCTACTCCTCGGGCAGAAGATACGCAACAGCGGCGGCTACACGCTCGGCGACATCTTCTCGCTGCGGGCCCCGGACAGGGCGCCCCGAGTCGCCGCGACCGCGGTGACGCTGGCCATCACCATTCCCATCCTGATGATCCAACTGCGGGCCGCCGGCGTCAGCGCAGCACTCCTGATCGGCACCCCGACCGATGGGGCCGAGGTGCTGTGCACAGTGCTGATGGGTTGCCTCGTCGCCTGCTTCGCCGCGGTGGCGGGCCTGAAGGGGAACAGCTTCATGCACGTCGCGAAGGTGCCGGTCACCATCGGGACACTTGCCGCAGTCACTTTGCTGGCACTCAGGAAGTTCCACTGGGACCCCGGAGCTCTTCTCTCGGCCGCGGTCAGGAAGAGCAGCGCCCCGAGCGGCTACCTCCGCCCTGGAGGTTGGCCGTACACGGCGAGTCTCGGCTCGCTCAACACGTTCTGCGACCACATCGTGGTCATCCTTGGTACGGCCGTGATGCCTCATCTGATCCTGCGGGTCGGCGCGTCGCGATCCGGGCGTTCGGCGCGGCGATCCATGAGTATTGCCACGGGGTTGGTGGGTGTCTTCATCCTTCTCCTGATCACCACGGGCTTCGCATCCGTCGCTGTGGTGGGCGCCACGAACCTCACCGCGGTCGACCCGGGTGGGCAGGCCTCCCCGATCTTGCTGGCCTCGGAGGTACTCGGCGACGGGTCGACCGGTCGTGTCGTGCTCATCACGGTCATGGCGTGTGTCGTCTTCCTCGCCGTGCTCACCACCGTGACCAGCGTGACGTTCGCCGCTGCCGTCTCCTTCGCCCACGACGTGTTTGCGCGGGGCAGGCGCCGCCGCACGGACACCGAAGAGGTGCGGGCTCTTCGTGTGGCCGCCGTCGTCCTGTGCGCGGTATGTCTGTCTCTTGCTGCAGCCATCCACCGGTACCCGACCGAGTTCCTGATCGCTTTCTCGATCAGTGTTGCGGCCTCATGCGTCTTCCCCGTGTTGATCTATTCCTTGTTCTGGCGCCGGTTCAACCGTAGAGGACTGCTCTGGTCCGTCTACGGCGGGCTGCTGCTGTGCACCGCGCTCACAGCCTTCTCGCCCATCGTCTCCGGGACCCCATTCGCGCTCTGGCCGGAAGCGAGCTTCGACTGGTATCCGTACCAGACCCCGGGGCTGGTGTCCGTGCCTGCGGCGTTCGTCCTTGGGTGGCTGGGCAGCATCACCGCACCGGCCGCCCCCGAAGTCGGCTTTCAACGCATGCAGTACAGAATCCTGACGGGTCGGGAGGCCGAACCCGAGACGGCCGCTGATGCACGGCGATAGGGAGCTGAACCAGCCGTCCGAACCGGCGCCGCTCAGGCGCTATGGGCGGTACGCCACGACCGTGCGGTCGAGTTTCGAAGGTCGGCCTGCCTCCGCTGAACCGACGAGTTCGGAGCCAGCCGATGTCGCGGTGCTTCCACTACGCCGTGGCGTTCTTCAGAGGGCCCTTGCGGATCTTGCGACGGCTGGCCGACGTTGATGCGACCTTGTCCTCGGCGATGGTCGCGGGAGACGGTCGCAGTGCCGAACAGCCCGTCCCCGGTCACGGTTGCGAGGGACGGGCGGATTCAGCCGATTGCCGCGTGAGGAGGGCCGGTCCCTCAACAACGGGCAGTCGGTTCCGGCACCCGACAGGATGCGGCAGAGATGACATGGGCGACGCCGGGGTGTCGCTTGATGCACACGGCAGTTCTTCCCGGCCTGGCTTCGTGCGACCGGGCGATGAGTGCGGTGGTGCTATCGGTGGTCATCTCTTCTGCTGGACTTCAGGATCCACTGATCCAAGGGGGCCATGGTCAGGGGATATGGAACCTGGATCACATGGGTGCCGCTGAGTTCAGCAGGTGCGCGGCGGTGGTAGCAGCACAGCGGTCTCGATCGGATGCCACTCGGCCGCTCCGGTGTCGTGCCGGACCTGACCGAAGGGCTGATCGCCGAAATGAATTCCGAATCCGAAGGTGTCCGGTTCGCTCAGTTCGGTGAGAAGTCGCTCGCGTGCGGCAGGAACCGCGTGAGGATCGGAGTCCGGTGCCGAACTCCATCCGGTGTAGCCCATCTGAGCCGGTGTGTGGAAGGTGTCTCCGAAGGCGATCAGCCGCTTCCCGGATGCTGTCGCAATCACATACGAGGTGTGACCCGGGCTGTGGCCCGGCGTCACGAGTGCCACAACCCCCGGCGCTACTTCCTGTTCATCGTGAATCACCTTCAGGTTTGTGCTCTGGCGGAGCGTTTCGATGATGGTCAGCTGCTCATGCTCCTGACCGGCGCCGGTGTGATCGACAGGCTGGTTCGCGAGTTCGGTGTCGGCGATCGCGTACTGCGCGTGCTGGAACGTGGCGTGCGGCTCGCCCTTGGTGTCGGTGGCGAATGCCCAGCCGGTGTGGTCGCCGTGCAGGTGGGTGAACGCGAGCAGATCAATGCCTGCTTTGTCGACGCCGATCGCGGCCAATGTGGTCAGGAAGTCACCACTGTTTCCCCGGCCGACGCCCGTATCCATGGTGACCATGCCTAGGCCGGCGTCGATGAGGAGACGGAAACCATCCCGCTCGACCAGCAGGCCTCCGGCGGACATCGCAATCCTCCCGTTCGTGTCGAGCATGTCCGGATGATCGGCCCAGTACTCAGCGGGGACCGAGCTCAGGAAGTGTTGCGGTTCCATCGCCATGGCGCCGTCGACGATGTAGGTGAAAGTGACGTCATCGAGTTGTAAGCGACGTACGGCCGCCTGATTGCTCAGCTTTCCGACGTTTGCGGTCTCGGCAGTGATCATCTTTGCTCCTGGACGACAAGGTGAACTGAGGTTCATGAAATATGGTGAGGCATGGTTCACGTTGTGGCAAGTCCAGACCTGTGCCGCTCCCGCCGCGCGGCGCCGTCCTGGTTACCTCGAGTTCCATCAGGCCCCGGCGCCGGATGGCGGGTGCTCGACCACCTTTGCTCCCTGTCGGGCCATGCTGGCCAATCTGCACCGCGTGCGGGGAAGCCGGCTGTTGATTGGACAGCCGGACGGTCGGCCGGCCGGTGGCGCTCATCCCGCACCGCGTGCCGGAGGTGGCCATCTCGGCCAAGGCGGCAACCGCAGCCTGAATTGCGTCTGGACTGAATTCAGTCCGACGGGCTAGGGCTCACAACGGCTAACACGATGAGCTGAATTGTCGTTGGGTGATCAGGCAGCAGGCGAGTTTGCGTCGAGCAGGGGCAGGAGCTGGGTGACGTCGTTGCGGTAGTGGCAACCAGTTGGATCGCCATCCTCGGCGGTGCGGAACGGTGTGTGCGACCTGCGGCGGCCGAGCGGCGCGGACCGGACGGGCATACCACCCATCCCCAGGCTCGATGACTGGGGACCTTGTACGTCGTTTCGGGCACTTCTTACGCTGCCGTGCAATTTAGTCGGGCCGTTTCCCTCCGTGACCCGGCGCCGACTCGCACAGGCTCGAAGGAGAGTCCCCACGATGACCGCAAGACCAGCGACCGCGGCCACCGCCACGACGCGCCGCAACCGCACCGTCCGGATCTCGGGCGCTCTCTGTGCCGCGGCCCTGCTCACCGTCACCGCGGCGGGCTGCAGCAAGAAGAGTTCCGACAGCACGAGTGCCGGCACCGATTCGTCGTCCTCGTCCTGCGGCACCGTCCCGACGGCGAAGTTCAACGACACGGCCGGCCTGATCAAGGCCCTGGGCTCGGACTACACCGCGGCGTACAGCGGCTACTCCGGCACCGTGCAAAAGAGCGCGTGGGCGAACTGGGAGGGCAAGAAGTCCGGGACGATCACGGTCGGCATCTCCGAGTCCCAGCTCACGAACCCCTACCAGACACTGATCAACAACGCACTGCAGAAGTACCTCAAGGCGCAGGGCTACAAGGTCATCGACCTGGTGTCCACCAACGAGGTCACCAACCAGATCTCGCAGTTCAACCAGTTGATCACCGACAAGGTCGACCTGATCATCTACCAGCCGCTGGCCGCGGGCTTCGAGTCGGTCGTCGACAAGGCCGCCAAGGCCGGCATCCCGTCCATCTCGGTGCTCAACAACGTGGCCGACGCCAACACCGTCAACGTCGTGCCGAACGCCTTCGCGGCGGGCGAGGCGCAGGCCGCCACCCTGGCGAAGTCCATGGGCGGAAAGGGCACGATCCTCGGCGTGCACGGGATCAAGGGCGTCCCGATCGACACGGACACCTTCAACGGTGCCAAGGCCGCACTGGCCAAGTGCTCCGGCATCACGCTGGACGACTCGATCTACACCGACTTCTCGCCCACCACCGCGCAGACCAAGGTCCAGCAGTACCTGGCGGCGAACCCGACCAAGACCATCGGCGGCGTCCTGGAGGGCGGCCCGATGACCACGGGCATCATCTCGGCCTTCCAGAAGTCCAACGTCACCGTGGCGCCGGTCGCCGACAACGGTCTGACCAAGGGCGGGGTGGCGTACTGGGCGGCCAACCAGAGCAGCTACAAGGGCGTCGGCCTGTTCAACCCGGCCGACGGACTGGCCAAGGCCGTCGTCCAGGTGGCCAAGCACATGCTCGACGGTGACGGGGTCAAGGCCTCGGACATCGTCATCAACCCGCCGCTCGTGACGAGCGACAACCTGTCGAAGTTCTCGAAGTCGAGTTTCAAGACCGGCGACGCCTCCACCATCACGGTGGGCGACGTCGGCCAGACATTCGCGGAGACGAGCTACATCGACGGCTTCTTCGGCTCGTAGGGAGCAAGTACGTTGAGCGAGCAGAGCCAGGTGGCCCTCGAAGTCACCGGTCTCGCCAAGTCGTTCGGGGCGACCAGGGCCTTGCGGTCCTGTTCGCTCCGGCTTCTGGCAGGCGAGGTCCATGCCCTGATGGGCGAGAACGGGTCCGGCAAGAGCACCCTGGTCAAGATACTCACCGGGGTGCACGCCCCGGACTCCGGCGGCTACCGGGTCGGCGGCCGTGCGGTCCGCCTCGGCGGCCCCGCGGCGGCGATCGCGGCCGGTGTGATGGCCGTCTACCAGGAGGTTCTGGTGGTCGGTCCCCGTTCGGTGCTGGAGAACGTCTGGCTCGGCGCCGACGGGGTCTTCCGGCGGAAGATCTCCGAGACGGACAAGCGAGCCAGGGCCGCCGCCGTACTGGGCGAACTGCTCGGCGAGGCACCGGACCTGGACACTCCGGTCGAAGAGCTCTCGCTGAGCGACCGGCAGGCCTGCGGCATCGCCCGCGCACTGGTCCGCGAGCCCAGGGTGCTGATCCTGGACGAGGCCACCAGCGCGCTCGACGTGGCCACCCGGGACCGGCTCTTCGAGGCCGTCGCCCGGCGCAAGGCGACCGGCATGGCCGTGCTGTTCGTCTCCCACCGCATGGACGAGGTCGACGCGATCTCCGACCGGGTGTCCGTCCTGCGCTCGGGCGAGTCGGTGGCCACCCTGGAGGCCGAGGACGCCACCACGGCCGAGCTGGTGCGCCTCATGACCGGCGCCGAGCACCTCACCGACATCCCCGAGGGCGGCGCGCCGGCGCACCGCAGCGGCCCCGCCGCCGACGCGCCGGTACTGCTACGGGTGCGCGGGCTGCGGCTCCGGCCGGACGCCGACCCGGTCGACTTCGAGCTCCGGGCCGGGGAGATGGTCGGCCTGGCCGGGCTCGAGGGCCATGGCCAGGACGCCTTCATCAAGGCGCTGTGGCACGGTCCCGCGGGTGCGGGGTCCGTCGCACGCGTGGAGGTGGGCGGCGAGACCGAGATCCGCTCGGAGCAGCGGGCGGCAGCGGCCGGCATCGGGTACGTACCGCGCGACCGGCGCGGCGAGGCCCTGTTCGGGACGCTCTCCATCCGGGAGAACTTCTCGGCCGCGACCCAGGACAGGGACACCCGCTTCGGGCTGCTGTCGCGGGCATCCGCGCTGGGCCGCTTCGCGGAGTACCGGTCCGGCCTCAAGGTCCGGATGGGCCGCGAGTCCGACCCCATCACCACCCTGTCCGGCGGCAACCAGCAGAAGGTCGTCATCGCACGCTGGCTCGCCCGCCGACCGGACGTACTCCTGCTCAACGACCCCACCCGGGGCGTGGACATCGGCGCCAAGCGCGACATCTACGCCCTCCTCGACGAGCTGACCGCACGCGGTGTCGCGGTCGTCATGCTCTCGACGGAGGTCGACGAGCACATCGAGCTCATGGACCGCGTCCTCGTCTTCCGCGAGGGCTCGCACTCCACGACCCTCGATCGCCCGTCCTTGACCCGTCAGTCCCTGGTCGCCGCGTTCTTCGGCCGCACGGTCACCCCATCGGTCGCCGGCTCCGCCTCCCCGGATGGTGACTCATGAATGCCCTCGATTCCCTGCGGGGCCTGCTCGGCAAGCGCCCGTACGCGTTCGCCGGGCTGCTCGCACTGGTCCTGCTGGTGGTCAACACCGCCCTCCAGCCGGCGTTCCTGGCCTTCGGTAACTGGGCGGCGGTCCTCGCGTCCTTCGCGCCGCTGGCCGTCGCGGCGATGGCCAGCACCCCGGCGATCCTCTCGGGCGGCGGCGGCATCGACATCTCGATCGGCCCGCTGCTGACCCTGATCGACATCGTCATCGTGGCGAACCTGCTGCCCAACGGCCTTACTTCACCCTTCGTGGTGATCCCGGTCTGCCTGGCGATCGGCGCGGCGATCGGCGCGGTCAACGGCGTCCTCGTGGCCGTACTGCGCTTCCAGCCGGTCGTGGCCACGCTCTGCGCCAACATCGTCATCGGCGGCCTGGCCACCCAGGTCCAGGGCGACACCGTCCCCTCCGGCAGCACCTCGTGGACCAAGGACCTGGCCGGTTCCTTCGGCCCGGTTCCCGGCGCGCTGCTGACCATCGGCGCCCCGCTGCTGATCTGGTGGGGCCTGTCCCGTACGCCGTTCGTCAAGGCGCTGTACGCGGTCGGCGGCGACGACGCCACCGCCTTCTCCGCCGGCGTGAACGTGCCGAAGGTCCGGATCGCCGCCTACTCCCTGGGCGGGCTCTACGCGGGCATCGCCGGAATCGCCCTGATGTCCCTCATCAGCGAGGGCGCGGCCAGCATGTCCGCGCAGTACACCCTGCTCGCCATCGCCGCGGTGGCCCTGGGCGGCACCTCGTTGGCCGGCGGCCGGGGCTCCCTGCTCGGCTCGCTGCTCGGCGCGGCGAGCATCTACCTGATCAACAACCTGCTCAACGTGGTGCGGGTGTCCACTCTGTGGTCCACCGCGATCTACGGCGTGATGCTGCTCTTCGCCGTGGTCGTGGGCGCCGTGTTGACCAACGCCCGCAGGAGGGCCGTCGCATGACCACAGACACCGCGGTCGCGGACCCGGCGGCGGGAACGGGCGGGGTTCCCCTGCTCCACACGCTCAACGAATGGCAGCGCCGGGTCCCGCTGCTCCAACTGCTCGCCCTGGCCGCGCTGTACGTGTACGGCCTGAGCACCATCGAGGGCTTCGGTTCGCAGCGGGTGCTCTACGCGATCCTCGTCAACGCCTCGCTGCTGGGGCTTGCGGGCGCCGGGCAGACCATCGTCGTCCTGGTGGGCGGGATCGACTTCTCCATCGCGGCGTTCATCTCGGCCGGCAATGTCATCATCGCCGAACTGTGCGGCACCGACCACTGGTCCACCGGGGCCGCGGTGGCGGTCGCGCTGGCCGTCGGCGTGGTGGGCGGACTCGTCAACGGAGTGCTGTCGTACCGCTTCAAGGTCGAGCCGCTCATCGTGACGCTGGGCGTCAGCGCGCTGCTGTCCGGTCTGGTGCTGAAGTGGATCAACGGCTCCGCCACCGGCGTCGCCCCGGCGTGGCTGGGCAGGCTGACCGCCGCCAACGGCACCACCGTCGGCATCGGCATCCCACCGGTGGTCGTCATCTGGGCGATGGTGGCGATCGTCATCGGCTTGGTGCTCACCCGCACCCGCGCCGGACGGAACCTCTACCTGACCGGCGTCAACCAGTCGGCAGCCCGGCTCGCCCTGGTGCGGGTCAACCGCACCTGGATCTACGCGTACGTCGCCAGCGCGGTGCTCGCCACCTGCGTGGGCATCCTGCTGGCGGGCTACTCGGGCTCGGGCAACGTCACGATCGGCGACCCCTATCTCTTCCAGTCCCTGGCGGCGGTCATCGTCGGCGGCACCATGTTCGGCGGGCGCGGCGACTACTGGCGTACGGTGCTCGGCGCGCTGGTGCTGTCGGTGGTCGCCCTGCTGCTCAGCGCCAACCAACTGTCGTCGGCCGCACAGGACATGATCACCGGTGGGCTGATCCTGGTCGTCGTCGGGCTCTACGGCCGGGAAAAGCGGCTACGCGACCGCATCTGAAACACCCAGGGCCCGCACGCGCGAGCCGGCCGGCGGTACGGTGCCGCCGCCGGCTCCGCCGGGTATATGACACCGACGAGGGCGGTCGCGTTGCCTGCGACGTGTCAGGACTCTCTCCCAGCGGTGGGGTACTCACTGCACCGGCGACGGCGACGGCGACGGCGAGGGCACAGGGACCGAACCATTCCGGTTCCCGGTTCCCGCCGCTCTCCCGGACGGCGCTAGGAGACCTCCCTCAGATCCGATCGCGGATGTGCGGCCGGGGCGGCGTCCCCGGCGCCGGTCTCCTGCGTGAGCGACTCGTCCAGCGCTGCGCCCACCTTGCGCAAGGTCTCCCGCAGCCAGCGGTGAGCCGGGTCCGTGTGCCGGTTGTGGTGCCAGTACATGGCTTCCACCAGCGGTACGACCGGGAACGGCGTGGGGCAGCGAGACAGCGCGTGAGACCCTCGTGGCGCATGGCGAGCCGTTCCGGCACCAGTGTGACGAGATCGGTGCCGCTCACGAGGAACGGCAGCACGCTGAACCCCGGCGTGCTGACCTGCACCTTCGGCCTGATACCGAGAGTCTCCAGCTGACGGTCGGCGGGGGTGAAGCTCTTGCCGATGACGCAAGCCGCGTGGGGCATCTCCGCCAGGTCGCGCAGGGAAAGCGTCCCGTTGACCAAGCGCGGGTTCTCCGGGTCGACCAGGCACACGAACCGGTCGTGCATCACGGCCTCACTGACGCCCGGCAGCTGGTAGCCGAGCGGCACGATCATCAGGTCGTGGCAGCGCAGGTGGCTTTCGCAGAGATGCCTGCACAACTGGCAGAAGCCGCTCCGCGAGCGGCGTCAGCTCGTACTCGCGGCCCACCCGCACCAGCAACTCGTCGTTGAAGTGCCGGCGCAGCCGGGCCAGCGAGCCACTCATCGCCGACTGGCTGGTGTTGAGCCGGAAACCGGCATGCGTGACGTTCTTCTCCTCCAGGAGCGCTTCCAATGGCACCAGGAGACTCAGATCGATCGCTCCGAGGCTCACGGACATCCCCTTCCGGCCGCGTTTATGAGAAGGCAATGAAACGCGAGAGTAATCACCGGAACACGACCGAGGAAGAGACCCGGTGGAACTTGGAGAAGTGCGATGTGAGCCATCCGAGCGATCCATACTCGCAGCTCAAGGTGGCCGCACATGGCCGATTGGATTCCGACCCGACACGGTTCGAGCAAGCGGTCGACGACCAGCCCACTGGAACGTTCGACAATGAGCGTCTTTCGCTGATTCGCCGACGGCGGACAGTTTGAGGGCGCAACGGACTGGAATGAAACGGCGAAGCAGGCAGACCTGGAACAGTCCGCAGCAGCGCGACTACGGCCCCCTTTCAGGGGCGGGTCCTTTTGTGGGCTTGGCCCCTGCACCGTTCCCGTGGCTGTTGCCGGGGCGATACGGTGACCACCGGGCGGGGAGGACCGGTCCCGCCCGGCAGCTGCGTCAGGAGGCGCACATGGGGTTGATCTTGTTCGTCTCGTTGACCGCGGCGGCCCACGAGAACTCGTCGTTGTCGCTGAAGTAGTAGTACGTGGCGCCGTTGGGGGCCATGGCCACCGTGATACCGCCGTAGCCGGACATGAAGGGCACGTAGAAGGAGCAGTTGTACTGCGGGTACGACGACGGTGTGAACTGGAGTGCCCAGACGCCGTTGTTGTACTTGAAGGCGGTCGAACCGCTGGTGGTGACGCCGCGGTCGGAGGAGTTCTGCTGCATGGTGCTCGCCAGCGCCGAGGAGTTGAGCACCTGGGTGCCGTTGATCTGGCCGGCGTCGTTGTTGAGGAGCTTGGCGACCTTGGCGATGGAGTCCTGGGTCCAGAACAACCCGTACCCGCCGAAGGGTGAGCCGGAGGCGGAGTTGCCGGTGCGTTCGGTTGTGAGGACGTCGGGGCTGAGGTGCAGCGGGGTGTAGACGTCGTCGCGGACCAGGTTGTAGATGTCGGCGGAGCTTCCGGCCTTGGACTGCAGGTAGTTGTTCTCCACGCGGGCTGCCAGGAAGTAGTCGGAGGTGTGGTAGACCCACCGGCTGCCCGGGGTGGTCTTGTGCGGGAAGGACAGCGCCGACGACATCTTGGCGGAGTACGACTCGGCGGCGAAGAAGTTCGACATCGTGCTGCCGGACTCGTCCGTCTCGTAGCCGGACGAGGTGTAGTTGCCAGTAGCCATGTCCAGGGTGTTGTCGAGGGTGACGTTCGACCAGTCGCCGGAGGACGACGAGGTCTCGGACACCCAGTTCTTGACCGGCTCGCTCGCCACGGAGGACCCGTAGAGCTGTTGCAGCCGCATGGCGGCGACGCTGGTGAAGGCGCTCTTGGCCGTGGAGTACGACGGCAGCAGCATGTCGGAGCAGAAGGCGTAGCTGCCGTAGCGAGTGGTGCACGAGGAGGTGTAGTTGACGCCGTTGACGTAGACGCCGTAGCCGGTCATGTCGGCGGCGGTGACCCCGGAGCCGAACTTGCTGGTGTCGATGCCCGCGTCGGGGTAGTCCGTGGTGAGCGCGCTGATGGGCTTGGTCGGCAGGCGGTCGGCGACCTCGGTCGCGTAGGCGTTCTTGAGGGCCGTGGCCCCGGTGACGGTCGCCTGGGTGTAGGTCGCCGACAGCTGGCCCCACATGTCGAACTTCTGGTAGTCGCAGGTCTCCTGGGTGATCTGGTAGCGCACCTGGCTGATGCTGGTTCCGTCGAACAGGAAGGTCATTTCCCCGTTGTGGACGCAGTTGGCGTTGCGTTCGACGAGCGAGAAGGGGAACGAGGCGCGGGTCATGCCGTTGTCGGAGGTCTCGTCCCACACCCGGCCGGCGCCGGTCTGCAGGTTCCACACGCCGGAGCCGGTGTACGTCAGACCGCGCACGGTCGGGATGAGGTGGCTGCCGTTCTGCACGAACGTGACGGAGACGGACGGCAGATGCTTCCACGTCGAGTCGGCGGAGGAGGTCCGGTTATAGGTGTCGGTGAGCTCGCGGAAGCCGCCGCCGGTGGCGGTCCCGCTGAGGGTGAGGGTGCCCTCGAAGGTGTGGCTGGGCGCGGCTGCTCCACTGGGCACCGCGAACGCGGAGTCGTTGACGGGCGCGCTGCTCGTGCCGCTGGTGAGGTCGGTGCGGGTGAGCAGCGTGCGGCTGACGGTGCCGGAGCCGGTGAGGGGGTCGTCGGAGACGGGGGTGACGGTGTCCGCGGAGGCGGTGGAGGCGGCGGCCGTCAGAGCGGTCAGCGTCAGCAGACAGGACAGGAACAGCCGGAGTCCGGGTCTGGGACCCGGTCCGGGGCTGGGTCTGGGTCTGGTTCTCATGCCGCCGAAGGTGGCCCCGGGGGGCGAACCCTGTCGAATGCCCGTTTGGGCCGGTCGTCATGTCGCGGGCGTATGGTCGCTCGTCATGCCGGGTGGGGAGGCGAAGAGGTCACGGCAGAAGCCGGCAAGCCCGTCGAGGCAGGAGCGGATCTGGGCGGCCGCGTAGTGGGTCGGGTCCCAGGCGCCGAACAGGGTGATGTGCAAGAGCTCGTCGTCGAGCCGGATCGGTAGGGACCGCAGGCCGAACCGCGGGTCGTCGGAGACGACGCACACGCCCTTGCCGGCCGCGGCCAGCGCCTGTGCGACCGCGGGGGCCCGTGCGACGTACGAGGCCTGGTATCCGAGTCCGGCCTTGGCCACGGCCTCGTCGAGAACGCGGCGTACGCCGTGGAGTTCGTCCATGACGATGACCGGTCCGGTGCTCAGGTCCTCCAGAGTCACGTCGTCCCGGCCCGCCCAGGGATGGGCGGAGACGACCTGGGCCCATACACGGGCCTGGCCGAGCACGACGTAGCTCAGGTCGGTCGGGGGCGGCCGGGTGCCGATCGCGAAGTCCGCCTGGCCGACGGCCAGGGCGCCGTAGACACCGTGCGGGGACGCCTCCACGACATCGGTGATCTGACCCTCCGGGCCGCTGGCCACGACGTAGGGCGCCACGACGTCGGTGACGGTGGTGGGCGGTGCGATGACGGTCAGCGGCACACCGTCGCCCGAGGCCATGGACCGCGCCGTGTCCCGGGCCAGCCGCGCGCGGGCCGTCAGGTCCCGGGCGACCGGCAGGAACGCGCGGCCGGCGGGGGTGAGGCGGAGCGCTCCCTCACCGCGGCGGAACAGCGTCAGGCCCAGCTCCTTCTCCAGTTGCCGGATCTGACGCGACAGCGACGGCTGCGTGACGTGCACCTGTTGTGCGGCGGCGGTGACCGAACCGATGTCCGCGATCGACAGGAAGTACTCGAGGACGCGCAGTTCCACTATGCCTCCAAGGCATGGGAAGTACGGAACACAAGTATTTGCAAGTCATATCCCGCAGGTCAACACTTTGGGACAACGGCATCCCGCGGCCTCAACTCCCCACATTCCAAACGCACTTCACCCCCGTCGTACCACCTGTTCACTCCCGATATCCCGGAGGTGCCCCGTGCATCCCAGACGTCTGTCCGAGCTCAGATCCGGCCCGTGGGCCGTCATGGCCGTGATCACCGCCGGTGCCCTGACCGCGAGCGGCTGCACCGGCGCCGCCTCGTCCGGTGCCGACACCGTGCTGACCGTCGCCTCCTCGGCGGATGTCACCACCCTGGACCCGGTGGCGTCGTTCTCCACCGAGGCGATGTACCTGGGCAACATCTACGAGCCGCTGCTGTGGAAGAACCCGTCCGGTTCCGCGCACGCCTACAGTCCCGCGATCGCCACCTCGTGGAAGAAGTCCGCGGACGCAAGGACCTGGACCTTCACCATCCGCCACGGCGTCACCTTCCACGACGGCACCCGAGTCGACGCGCAGGCCGTCAGGTCGAGCATCCTGGCGGCGCAGAAGAACGGCGGAGCCTCGTTCATCTGGGCACCGCTCAAGAGCATCGACACACCCGACTCGTACACCGTCGTGATGCACCTGAAGTACGCGGCCGCCATGGACCTGATCGCGTCCTCGACGTACGGCGCCTGGATCGTGTCGCCGAAGGCGCTGAAGGCGGCGGCCGGGGACAAGACGTACTACAACCGGGCCGGCACCGACGGCGGCACCGGCCCCTACCGGCTGGCCTCCTACCACTCCGGCAAGGAACTCGTCCTCAGGCGGGCCGGCACGTACTGGAACACCGCGCACCCCGCCACCTACAAGACGGTGGACGTGCAGATCACCTCGGACGCCGTGACGGCCCAGCAGATGCTGACGACCGGCGCCGTGGACTTCTCCACGTCCTTCCCGCTGCAGAACGTGAAGTCCTACCGGAAGAACCCCGACTACACGGTCAAGGACTACACCTCGCCGTTCAACTACGTCACCTTCTTCAACACCCGCCGCAAGCCGCTGAACAACCCGCTGGTGCGGCGCGCGCTCTCGTACGCCACCCCGTACCAGGACATCATCACCGTCGGCGCCCAGGGGTACGGCACCCAGTCGCACGGCCCGGTACCGAAGGGCATCTTCCCCTACGACTCCTCCGTGCCCCAGTACCACCAGGACCTCGCGGAGGCGAAACGGCTGCTGGCCAAGGCCGGTTACCCGAAGGGCGGCTTCAGCCTCACCCTCACCTACGCCTCGGAGAACGAGGCGGAGGCCCGCTTCGTGCCGCTGCTCAAGGACGCCTACGCGAAGATCGGGGTGAACCTGAAGGTCACCTCCCAGCGGTTCAACCAGCAGTGGCAGCAGGCCAAGGACGACCCGGCGAAGGCCCAGGACATGTTCGTCCTCTACTACTGGCCCACCTACAGCGACGCGGGCTCCGACAACCTCTACTCGCTCTACCGCAGCAGCGCCAAGCCGTACTTCAACCTCAGCTACTGGAAGGACGGTTCGTACGACGCCCTGATCGACAAGGCCGGCACCTACACCGCGAGCGACCCGGCGAAGGCCCGGTCGCTGTACGTACAGGCCGAGAAGATCCTCTACGCGCAGGCGCCGGGCCTGTCGCTGTACGACTCACGGGCCGTGTACGTGGTGCCCAAGAAGCTCAGCGGCTTCGAGTTCAACGAGAACTACCCCTTCACGGTGTTCTTCGCCGACCTGAAGCCCGCCCGGTGAACGGGGGTGCCGGTCCGGTGGCGCGGCATATCGCGCGCCTGGCGGCCTCCTCGGCCACCGTACTGTTCTGCCTGACCATGGCGACCTTCGCCCTGGCCCGGATGCTGCCCAGCGATCCGGCGCTGGCCTACATCGGCCCCAAGGCCACCGCCGCGCAGGCCGCCCGCATCCGGGCCGGGCTCGGGCTCGACGACCCGCTGCCCGTGCAGTACGCCCGATACCTGGCGCGGCTGCTGCGCGGCGACTGGGGCTACTCGCTGGCCACCAAACGGCCGGTGCTCAGCGAGGTCGCCGACCGGTTGCCGGCCACGCTGGAACTGATCGTCGCGGCCATGCTGCTGGCCGCCGTCCTGGGCACCTTGCTCGGGGTGGTGGCCGCCCGCCGGGCGGGCGGCTGGAGTGACGCCCTGATCCGGCTGGCGTCCGTCGGGGGAGTGTCGATGCCCGCCTTCTGGCTGGGGCTGCTGCTCCAGGTCGCGTTCGTGAACCGGCTGGACCTGCTGCCCGCGACCGGCGCCTTCACCAACACCCTGCGGTTCACCGACCCGATCCGTTCCGTGACCGGATTCCCGCTCCTGGACAGCCTGTTGACCGGTAACTGGACCGCCTTCGGCGACGGGATCGACCACCTGGTGCTGCCCGCGGTGACACTGGCCGCCTACCCGCTGGGCCTCGTCGCCCGGATGACCCGCGCCGGCATGATCGAGGTGCTGGCCCAGGACCACGTCACCGCCGCCCGGGCCTACGGGCTGCGGGAGCGGTCGGTCGTGTGGACCCTGGCGCTGCGCAACGCCCTCTCGCCCACCCTGACCGTGCTCGGGATGGCCGTCGCGTACTCGCTGACCGGGACCTTCTTCGTCGAGACGGTCTTCGACTGGCCGGGGCTCGGCCAGTTCGCCACCCAGACGATGCTCGCCGTCGACTACCCGGCGATCATGGCGATCACCCTGCTGGGCGCCGGGGGCTATCTGCTCACCAACGCGGCCGTGGACCTCCTGCAGACGCGGATCGACCCGAGAGTGAGGACGTCATGACGGCGGTGTCGCCGCTCGCCGGCCCGGACGCGGACGGGACCCGGGCCGACGGTGCGGGCGGGGGCGGCGGGGCGGACAGCGGGTGGTGGCGGCGCCGACTGCGGCAGGCGCGGGCCGACCTGTTCGGCACGGCCGGCGTCCTGCTGGTCGCGGGGCTCGCCCTGGTCGCGGTGGTGGGCCGGTGGCTCTCCCCCTACCCGGAGCAGGGCCGCGGGGTGGCGGATGTCGCCGCCCGGAACCTGGCGCCCGGCGCGGCCCACTGGCTCGGCACCGACGAACTCGGACGCGACGTGCTCTCCCGCATCATCCTGGGCACGGGGCCGGCGCTGCTGCTGTCGCTGGCCGTCGTTGCGGTCGCCATGGCGGTCGGCGTGCCGCTGGGGGCGGTGGCGGGCTACCGCGGCGGCTGGGCGGACGCGGTCATCTCCCGTGTCACCGAGCTCTTCCAGTCCTTCCCGCCGCTGCTGCTCGCCATGGTGGCCGTCGCCCTCCTGGGCCCGGGGCGCCTGAACGCGGGCATCGCGCTCGCGGTGTGCTGGTGGCCCTGGTACACGCGGCTGGTGCGGGCCGAGGCCCGTTCGCTGCGCGACCGGCCGTTCGTGGAGGCCGCCCGGTCCATGGGCGTACCCCTGCCGGTCATCCTGACCCGGCACGTCATCCGCAACTGTGTCGGCCCGATCCTCGTGCAGGCGACCGTGGACCTCGGTTCGGTGATCCTTGCCGAGGGCTCGCTGGCCTTCCTCGGGCTCGGCGTGCAGCAGCCCGCCCCCGACTGGGGCCTGATGGTGGAGGAGGGCCGCGCATCCCTGTTCGACGCGTGGTGGATCTCCACTTTCCCGGGCCTGGCGATCTTCGTGACCGTGCTGGGCTTCAACCTCCTCGGGGACGCGCTGCGCGATCTCCTCGACCCCAGAAAGGTGCGGTCATGAGCACTCCTACCCGCCCGCGCCCACAGCACCCGCAGGGCCCGGCGGAAGCCGACGGCCCGCCGGCACCCCTGCTGGAGATCACCGGTCTCACCGTCGAGTTCCCCCGGCCGGACCACCCCCGGTCCACCCCCGCACGGCCGGTGCGCGGGGTGGACCTGCGCGTGGACGAGGGGCGGATCGTCGGCATCGTCGGCGAGACGGGCTGTGGCAAGACGCTGACCGGCCTGGCCGTCCTCGGCCTGCTGCCGCCGCACGCCCGGACCGGCGGCAGCATCCGGTTGGACGGCCGGGAACTGACCGCCCTCGCACCCGCCGAACGGGCGGCACTGCGCGGCGGACGCGTGTCCCTGGTCTTCCAGAACCCGGCGACCGCCTTCAACCCCGTCTTCAGCATCGGCGGCCAACTGCGCCGGGTCGCCCGCCGGCACCTGGACATCGGCCGTCGCGACGCCGACCGGCTGGCGCTGGAACACCTGGGCAGGGTCGGACTGCCCGATCCCCGCCGGGTGGCCGCCGCGTATCCGCACGAGCTGTCCGGCGGCATGCTGCAACGCGCCATGATCGCGATGGCCCTGATCGCCGGACCCCGCCTGTTGATCCTCGACGAGCCGACGACCGCGCTGGACGTCACCGTGGCCCGCCGTATCCTGCGCCTGCTCCTCGACCTCCAGCACGAGTCGGGCTTCACGGTCCTGCTCATCACCCACAACCTCGGCGTGGTGGCCGACGTGTGCGACAGCACGGCCGTCATGTACGCGGGCCGGATCGTGGAGCACGGCCCTGCCGCCGACGTACTGGCCCGGCCCGCCCACCCCTACACCCGCGGCCTGTTGGGCGCGCTGCCGGGCCGCGGCCGCCCGGGCGAGCCGCTGACCGCGATCCCCGGCACGATACCGGCCGACCCGGCAAGCCTCACCGGCTGCGCCTTCGCCGACCGCTGTCCGGACGTGATGGACGTCTGCCGGACCGATGATCCGCGTCCGACGACCCTGGCGTCTGCTGCACGGGCTGACCGGCAGCGTCCGACCGCCGTGACATCCGTCCGGACCGATGAGCCGCGCCCGGCCGCCCCGACGCCCGCCCGGACCGTCGCCTGCTTCAAGGCCGTTAAGGAGGCCACCTCGTGAGCGCCGTGGGCGCGGCCGGTGTCGGCCCGGGCGCGGCCGACGCGCCTCTGGACGTGCGTGAACTGGTCGTGGACTTCCCCCTGCGCACCGCCGGGCGGAGCAGGACGGTGGTGCACGCCGTCCGGCAGGTCAGCCTGCGCGTGGCCGAGGGCTCCGTGTTCGGCCTGGTCGGTGAGTCCGGCTCCGGTAAGAGCACCCTTGCCCGTGCCGCCCTCGGGCTGATCCGCCCCGCATCCGGTACGTGCCTGGTCGGCGGGACCGATGTCGCCTCGGCCCGGGGCGCGGAACTGCGCGCGGTGCGGCGCCAGGCGGCGATGGTGTTCCAGAACCCGGTGGCGGCCCTCAACCCGCGCCGTACCGCGGCGGCCAGCATCGGCGAACCCCTGCGGCTGCTGGGGCTCGGCCGTGTCGAGACCGGCCGTCGTACCGCCGACCTCCTCGACCAGGTCGGGCTGACCGCCGCGCACGGCACACGGCTGCCGCACGAACTGTCCGGGGGACAGTGCCAGCGCGTCGGGATCGCCCGCGCCCTGGCCACCCGGCCGAGGCTGATCGTTCTGGACGAGCCCACATCGGCCCTGGACGTGTCGGTGCAAGCACAGATTCTCAACCTGCTGCTCGATCTGAAGGCGGCGTTCGGGCTGGCCTACCTGCTCATCTCCCATGACCTCGACGTCGTACGGCACATGAGCGACACGCTGGCCGTGATGTACCAGGGGCGCCTGGTCGAGACCGGGGCGGCCGCTCCTGTGCTGCACGCCCCGGCCCACCCGTACACCCGCACCCTGCTGGAAGCCATCCCCGGTCAGGGCCGGGAGCGGCTGCTCGCCGACGACCTGGCGGAGCGTTCCGGCGCGCCCGGCATCGCCGAAAGCACCGCAGTACCCCAAACCCCCGGCACGCCCGAACTCTCCGGCACGCCCGAACTCTCCGGCACGTTCGGCACGTCCGGCACGGAGCACGGCTGCGCGTTCCGTCGCCGTTGCCCGCTGCCGGCGGTCGGAGCCTGCGCCACCGAAGTCCCGCCGCTGCGGCCCGTGACGCCGGGGATCGCATGGGCTGCCTGCCATCTGGCAGCGGCCGTCACTGACACCGCCTCCGCCTCCGCCTGAAGGGAACGGCGTGACAACCATCGAGGACAGCACCGTGGACGACGGTGGCCGTGTGTGGCCCGTCACACTGGACAACTGGCAGGACCCGCCGGTGAACCGGTGGGGCTTCGCCCATGCGGAGCAGATCGTCCCCGCGGCGGTGATCCGCGCCGCCGACCCGCCGCCCGCCGAGGCGGCCTCCGGAGCCGCAACGGACCTCGCCGGTCTCCTCGTGCCGCTGGCGGATGCCGAGGTCCCGCTGCGCTCGTTCCTGGACGTGTCCTCGACCGACGCCTTCCTGGTACGGGACCGTACGGGCATCCGGTACGAGAGCTATCACGGCGTGATGGACCGCCACCGCAGGCACCTGCTGATGTCGGTGTCGAAGTCGGTGTGCGCGTTGCTCATCGGGCAGCTCGTCGACGAGGGCGAGGTCGCGCTGTCCGAGGTTGCCAGGGCGTACGTTCCCGAGCTGGGTGAGTCCGCTTTCGGGACCGCGACGCTTCAGCAGATCCTCGACATGACGGTGTCGGTCGACTACAGCGAGGACTACCACGACCCGGCCTCCCATGTGCAGCTCCAGGACCGACTCGCGGGCTGGCGCCCCCGGCTGCCCGGCGACCCCGACACGGTGTTCGACTTTCTGGCCTCCCTGCGCACGGCGGGCCCGCACGGACGGCGCTTCCAGTACTGCTCGGCGGCGACTGACGTCCTGGCGTGGATCGCCGAGCGCGTGACGTCGGCTCGCTACCCCGACCTGCTGGGCGAGCGACTGTGGCGGCACCTGGCCGGCGAGCGGGACGCGCAGATCACGGTCGACCGCGCGGGTTTCGCGTTCGCCAACGGCGGGATGTCGACCACCGCCCGTGACCTGTCCCTGATCGGAATGCTCGTTCTGGACGGCGGCACGGTGGGTGGCCGTCAGCTGGTTCCCGCAGCGTGGATCGATGCCATCCGGCGGGGTGGCGACCCGGCCGCGGTGACCGGTACGGCCTTCAGCCAGGTCCATCCCCGGGGCACGTATCGCAACCAGTGGTGGGTGACCGGCGACGACCACGGCAGCCTGTACGGGACGGGCATCTACGGTCAGTACCTCTGGGTGGACCCGACGGCTCAGGTTGTGATCGTGAAGTTCTCCAGCCTCCCGGTCGCCACCAGCGCCACCTGGTCCCTGGCCCATGCCCGTGCCTTCCGGAGGGTCGCCGAAACGGTGCTCGCGGCCCGGGAACCCGCGTGAGGGGCGGTACAGGACAAGGACCGACCGTGGCCACGGCACGGGAATCGGGCGAAGCGGAGTCATGGCTCCTGAGTCCGCCACGTTCCGTGACCTGCGTGACTTCATGGACGCCGTCCTGGTGGCTTCGGGTGTGCCGCACCGGGACGTTCAGACGCGGATGCGGCACGGGACTCTCGCCCTGACCCTGGACACATACGGCTTTGCGATGGAAGTGGACTGGGAGAACGCGCCTGCCTCGTTCGAGGAGTTGTCCGGAATCCCGGCGCCCGCTGGGTTGCCCGACGCGGCGTCGACGCCTCGCTCAGAACGTCTGAGGCGCGGGACTTGTCCGGTGCCTGGTGGGTTGGATGCTTCGCCCTCTGCCATGACGCATCAGGCGGGCGGAAAAATATGCAACGGGTATGCAGGCGGTCCTCGCTCGGCGCGCTGCCTCGCAGGTCAGAGGGGGATACGGAAGCGTGTGGACTGTCCCGCCAGGACAGCTCGTTCGTGCCAGTGGCATCCTGGGCCTGACCTGCACTGCTGCTGACCAGGCGTGAGGGCCCCGGCGAGCACCAAAACGCTCGCCGGGCCCTCGACATCGAGGCGTGGGTGCGACCTCTGTGCGCGTTGGTTGTGGCAGGAGTTGCGGCTTATGCGTTGTATGTTCGTCGGCGGTCGTTCGCTCTGCAGGGTGGGGCGGACCGGGTGAGTGCGTCGTTCGACGGCGTCGGTGAAAGCCTGGTTCAGCGCATCGCGGTCGAGGCTTCCGGTCAGCCGGAAGGCCAGTGGCACGTTGTAGGCCGCGCCGTGTTCTCCGAGTCGGGACAAAAGCCACAGTCCACGTTGGGTGTGGGAAACGGGATCATTGGTTCCCCCATCCGATGACGGTGTGAGTGTCTTCGACGACACTCGTTCCTGGTGGCGGCGCCGGTCGTTCGGTCGCCGTGGTGAACGGCCTGACGACATCGGGGTGTTGTCACGGCTTTTCGGCCACGGCTTCGGGTTCAGGTTCGGGTTCGGGTTCCCTGAGCGGGATGTCGCGCATGCCGCGCAACGGTGAGAAGAACAGCCACAGTCCCGCGCAGCAGCCGCCGGCGACGGCGATCCACAACGTGGTCTGGACGCCGAAGGCGGTGGCGAGCGCGCCGCCGGCCAGACCGCCGAGCGGCAGTGTGCCCCAGGTGATCCAGCGAGCGGCGGCGCTGACCCGGCCGAGCATCTCCGGCGGGCAGGCGGCCTGGCGGTAGCTGGTCAGCGAGATGCCCGCGACGGTGGAGGAGAAGGTCCACGAGATCCAGCCGATGCCGAACGGCAGGACCCACCAACCGCGCCCGGCCAGTGGGATGAGCAGACCGGGCAGCGACAGCACGGTCATCGAGATCCAGCTGATCCGCGCCGAGCCGAACCTCAGGGCGAGGTACCGTGCCGCCACGCCGCCCGCTACCCCACCGACGGCCCCCAGCGCCAGCAGCAGCCCGACCAGGCCCGGCCGTAGATGCAGCGTGCGGATCAGGAACACCGGGCCGAGGGTCTCCACCATGATGACGAAGAAGTTGGCGGTGCCGTTGAATGCCACCGAGTTGCGCAGGATGGGATCGCGGAAGACATAGTCGAGGCCCTCACGGATCTGCGACCGCAGCGTGGGACGCTGGTCGGCTTGTCGCCGGGGACGGCGCGGCTCACGGGTACGGATCGCCGACAATGAGCACGCCGAAAACGCGAAGGAGAACGCGTCGGCAGCCATCGCCCCCGCGGCGCCCACCAGCGTCACCAGCCCCGCGCCCGTACTGGGTCCGGCGATCTGCGCGACCGACCGGGAGGCGGCGAGCTTGCCGTTGCCGTCCATGAGCTGGTCGCGGTGAAGGATCGTCGGCAGGTAGGCCTGGTAGGCGACTGAGAAGAACACGGAGAGCACGCCGGAGACCAGTGCGACAACATAGAGCTGAGCGAGCGTCAGCGCTCCGGCGGCGTGTGCCAGCGGCACCGAGCCGATCACCACGAACAGCGCGAGGTCGCACCAGATCATCAGCCGGCGCTTGGCGATCCGGTCCACTATGGCCCCGGCCGGCAGCGTCACCAGGAGATACGCACTTGTCTCCGCCGCCGCCAATAGGCCGACCTGGAACGCGGAGGCTTCCAACAACACGACGGCGACCAACGGCAGAGCGAGAACGGTGATGTGCGTCCCCATCTCGCTGACCGTCTGGCCGCCCCATAACAGCAGGAATTCGCGATTGTGCCAGATCGGGGAACGCGTTCTACTGTCGCCGACCATTCATCAGATGGTGTCAGCGCCCCCAGCCCATGTCCATGCCACCCTCAGCAACAGACATCGCCGAAATCCTGTCAGCTGTGGCGCCGCTTCTCGTCCTGCATGAGTCCGGCCCGGCACTATAGACGATCGTTCACATGACGTGACGTGACGACCAGCATGAGGTGCATGCTCGCCCTGGCCTTCCTCGCCGATGTGCGGAGCCGACGCATACGCCCCCACCGACGAGTAGGAGGAGGCCGTCGTCCCGCTGTCCCTGTACTGGAACCGTTGGCGCCGACGGCACCAGACCAGAGCCCGTATCAGCCACTACCGCCAACGAGACCACTCACCGTGACATCACCGACTGTAGTACTAGGAGGCGCAGTGCGGGGCAAGTGCTGCAGCGGTCAAGCCATACGTGAGGTACATGTCCAAGGTGTGGAAGTCGACCGGTGCCATGAGGCCTTCTTCGTGGACATCGACGGGAAATCGGTCGCCCAGCCGTCGGGGAAGTGCCACGAGGTCACCGGCGTCAGCAATATTGATCCAGCGTCGGAGGCTTGGAGGACGTTTGCCACGGCCGGCAGCGGGGGCGGGATCGAGCATGTCAAATACTGTTCCGGGCAGCCCTAGCGGTGACCCCAGAGTGATCAGAGTTTCGACACCCAGGCCGTCAAGGCGTGCACGGTCTCATAAGCGACGGCTGATCCCAGCGAGTGCGCCAAGACTACCGAGGCGCCGGAGTCTTTGACGGCTTGCGCGACGGCCTCCTGAGCGCGCCGTCGTCGGCTGGGGGAGGCGAGGTAGCCGGTGATGAGCTGTTTCTGCCAGGCGGCAGCTAGTTTGTCTACAGCCGCGGCCGCAGACAAGCCCCGTTGGCAGTTGCGGACACCGTGGACTACGACTATCCGACTCATGAACTCCCCTTTTCACCGGCCAGACCTGACAACTGTACGAATTCCGTCCAAGTGAAGAAGGCGACGCGGGGTGTGGCTCTTCTGTAGTGAGCTGGTGATGCTGTGCGCCGTTGCGGTTCGTGGTCGGACGGCGGATCGTCGTGTCCCAGGACGCGGTCTTGGAGGCGGCGATGGTGTCGTGGCTGGAGGAGCTCGATCGGCGGGAGGCTGCCGCGCGGGAGGAGATCGCTGAACTGCGGGACCGGATCGAGGAGTTGAGCAGGCGTCTTGCTGAGCGGGAGGAGGTGTTGTCCAGGTTGGAGATCACGCAGGAGACGATGACCGAGATCCTGTCCGGTGATGAGACGGTCACGGTTGCCGGGGCGGAAGCGGACGCCGGCGGGGCGGGGGCTGAGGAGTACGGGTCCCCTGCGGGCTCGCTGGTCGGGGTGCGGTTGGTGCCGCAGTGGACGCCCGGGCTGGGGGTGGAGGTGCTGCCCGGTTCGTACCGGGACATTGTCGAGGTTCTCCAGGACGTGGTGCATCCGATGCGGGCGCATCACCTGTGTGCCGCGCTGGGGTTGTCGACGGACAAGAGCAAGGTGGAAGGCTTCCGGTCGAAGCTGAAACGGCTGGTCGAGCGGGGCTGGCTGGCGGAGGAGGGGCCGGGACTGTTCACGCTGTGCGAGGCCCTGACAGCGGCCGGGGATGCGCCGGAGCAGGCGGGGTCCTCCGCCGTGCGCGGCCGCGCCGGTGTGGGGTCGGGCTCTCGTCCCTAGCGTCGAAGGTGCCAACCGATTCCACGCTGGAAAAGCGAGAGCCCGATGACTGGAGCGTATGCGGCCGCCGCGGCGGCTGACCCCTTTGACCGAGCCGCTTCTTTCCTCACTTCCCTCATCGATTCCCTCTCCCGTCCCGAAGCATTGCTCCTGACCCACGAGCGGGTGGAGGAAGATGCCGAACAGGGGGCGAGGGAGCTGGCCCGCCTCCTCCTGCAGGGCCACTTGGACCTGCGCGCCCGCCGGGAGGAAGCCGAGCTCTCGGCCCTGGACGTGAACGGCCGGGCCCGGCTCGCCGCGGGTCGCACCCGGCTGGAGAAGGGCCACCGGCGCCAACTGGCGACCGTGGTCGGGCCGGTGACCGTCACCCGGTGCGCGCTGCGCGCCCCGGGCCTGCCCAACTGCTATCCGGCCGACCAGGTGCTGGGGCTGCCATGCGAGCGACACAGCCTGGGGCTGCGTCGGCTGGTGGTGCTGGAAGCCGCCCGCGGCTCCTACGACCACGCCCTGGAGGCGATCGAACGCCGCTGCGGGATGCCGGCGGTCGGCAAACGCCAGGCCGAACAGCTCGTGAGGGCGGCCGCGGTGGACATCGCCGCCTTCTATGCCGCCCGCACCCCTGCCCCGGCGGCCGGCGCGACGCTGCTGGTGCTCAGCGTCGACGGCAAGGGGATCGTGATGCGCCCGGATCACCTGCGGGAAGCAACACGCAGGGCGGCAGAGCGTGCGACGCGCACGTTCCGCACCCGTCTGTCCGCCGGGGAGAAGACCTGCCGCAAGCGGATGGCCACGCTGGCCGTCGTCCACGACGCGGACCCGGCCGTGCGCCGGCCGCACGACATCATCGCCCCGCCCGGCGGCCGCACCACCCGCCGCACTGCGCGCAAGGGGCCCAAGGCTCGCGCGAAGTGGCTCACCGCCTCGGTTCAACACGACGCGGACCGGGTCATCGCCGCCGCGTTCGACGAGGCACAAGCCCGCGATCCGCAGCACCGCCGGTGCTGGGTGGTCCTGGTCGACGGCGCCGCCCACCAGCTCGACTTGATCCACGCGGAGGCCGCCCGACGAGGCGTCACCATCCATGTCGTCCTCGACATCGTCCACGTGATCGAGAAACTGTGGGCGGCCTCGCGGTGTTTCCACACCGCCACCGATCCCGCCGCCGAGACCTGGGTCGGGACCCAGGCCGTCCGGATCCTGGCCGGCGACGCCCTCGGCGCCGTCACCGGCATCCGCACCCAAGCCGACCGGCTGGGCCTGTCCGCAGATCAACGGGCCGCAGCGGAGCGGGCCTGCCGCTACCTGGAGAACAACGCCACCTATCTCCACTACGACAAGGCACTCCAGGCCGGATGGCCGATCGCCAGCGGCATCGTCGAAGGAGCAGCACGTCATCTGGTGGCCGACCGGCTCGATATCACCGGCAGTCGGTGGAGCGTCCCCGGATCCGAAGCCGTCCTGACCCTGCGGGCCCTCATCAGCAACGGCGACTTCCCGCAGTACTGGATCTTCCACACCCGCAGAGAGCGCGAACGCCTCTATCCCCGGCCCGACCAGCACAACTACGAACTCCTGGCCTGACCGGCGACCTCACTTCAGAAGAGTCTCACCCAAGGCGTTTCACAACCCAATGGGACTTGAGCCGTTCGACCCCCTGGAGCCCGGGCGGTCCTTCTCTGCCAGGGACACCTGGCAAGGAGGCACCAGGTGGTCACGGTTGGATATCCGGTCTCGTACCGGGGGCATTCGGCGTGGGAGTCTGGGGTGATCGGGGACCGCTGAGCAGGAAAGTGGTGGGGAGGGTGAGCGGGAACCGGCTGGCGGGGGCAGGGTTCCTGGCCGCGGCGGGAGCCGTGGTGGTGGGCGCGCCTTCAGTGTTGGCGGCGGCCGGGGTGACGGACTGGCGATGGCTGGGCGTAGCGGCGATGGCTGGTCCTGCGGCGGCCCTGCTGTCGGGGGTGTGGCGAGCGCGCTTCGAGGGGGCCGTGCAGGCACGCGACGACCGGGCGCGAGAGTTGGCGGAGGGCAGCTACACGCCGGGTGGGAAACTGCCGCGGGTGCGTGAGGTTGATCCGGTCACGCTCGGGGTCCATCCCGCGCCAACGAGGGACGTGAGTACTGGGCCTGCCGTTCCAGGCGGTGGAACCAGCCGGGATCGGGTTCCTGCGTACATCGAGCGGGACACCGATCGGGAGTTGCGGGCGCGGCTGGGTGTCTCGGGGTTTGTGCTGCTGGTGGGCGACTCTACCGCGGGGAAGACACGGGCGGCGTTCGAAGCAGTCCGGGCTGTACTGCCCGGGCATGTGCTGGTCGTCCCGCAGGGCCGCGGAGGAGTGGCGGCCGCGGCACTCGCGGCGGGGACGATACAGCGGTGCGTGTTGTGGCTGGACGACCTGGAATTCTACGTTGGAGCGGGCGGTCTGTCGCGCCATCAGGTCGCCGAGGTGTTCGCTGGGCAGGGGCACCACCGGGTGATCGTGGCGACGTTGCGGACCGCGGAAGAGGACCGGCTCGCGGCCGCGGGTGAGGATGACACGATCCGACAGGTACATCGCGACGTCCAAGCGGTTCTCGACCTGGCTCATCGGATCTTCCTCGAACGGCGGTTCACGGCAGCGGAGCGAAATCGGGCGGGGGAACTGGCGGGTGAGGATCCTCGGATCGCTGACGCGCTGGCCCACGCCGGCACCTACGGTATCGCCGAATATCTGGCGTGTGGGCCGCGGCTGTTTCAGGAGTGGGAGAACGCCTGGTCCCGGGGGGCACATCCGCGGGGAGCGGCACTGATCTCGGCGGCCGTCGACCTGCGTCGTGCGGGTTACCTCGCGGGCGCGCCCGTGCAACTCCTGGAAGAAGCACACATCACCTACCTGGAAGCTCGAGGCGGTGCCCGGCTCCGCCCAGAGACCATGGAGGAGGCCTGGCGGTGGGCCACCGAAGTCCGGCAGGCAGGCAACTCCCTGCTCCAGCCCGCCGAGGCCGACCGTGTTGAGGTGTTCGACTACCTTTTGGACGTTATTCAACGCCACAGCCCGGCCGGACGGCACGTCCCGGCTGAGGTGGTCACTGCCGCGCTGGGGTACGCCGACGCCTCCCAGGCCGCCGACCTCGCGGCTACTGCCTACGGCGAGGGTCGCTACCGACTCGCCGCCACCGCCTACCGGCAAGCCCTCGCCTCCAACATCGACCAGCATGGCCCCGACCATCCCGACGCCCTGACCAGCCGCAGCGATCTCGCCCTGGTGCTCTGGGCGCTGGGTCGGCCTGCCCAGTCCGAAACCGAGAACCGGACGGTCCTGCGGACCCGGACGCGGTTGCTGGGCCCCGATCACCCCGACACCTTGACCAGCCGCGGCAACCTTGCTCTGGTCCTATGGGAGCTGGGCCGATTGGCTGAGGCCGAGACCGAGAACCGCGCTGCCTTGGAGGCCCGGGCGCGGGTCCTCGGCCCTGACCACCCCGACACCCTGAACAGCCGCCACAACCTCGCCAACGTCCTGCGGGACCGAGGCAGGTGGGCGGAGGCGGAGGCGTTGAACCGGGCGGTCTTGGAGGCACGAACAAATCTGTTGGGCCCTGATCACCCCGACACGCTGACCAGCCGCCACAACCTCGCCGTTGTCCTACGGGACCTGGGCCGGTGGGCGGAGGCCGAGGCCGAGCACAGGACGGTCTTGGAGAGTCGGATACGACTGCTCGGAGCGAACCACCCCGCCACATTGTCCAGTCACAGCAGTCACGCGAAGGTGCTGCGGGACCTGGGTCGGCTGGCGGAGGCAGAGGCAGAGCACCGGGCTGAGACGGAGGCCGGCGTGCGGTTGTTCGGGGTCGATCACCCCGACGTGCTGGGCAGCCGCAGCGATCTCGCTGTCGTGTTGCGTGACCTGGGCCGGTGGATGGAGGCCGAAGCTGAGCACCGGGCGGTCCTGGCGGCCCGAATGGGATTGTTCGGAGCTGAAGCCCCCGACACGCTGATCAGCCGCTTCAATCTCGCCGTCGTGTTGCGGGACCTGGGCCGGTTGGAGGAAGCCGAGACCGAGAGCCGTGCTGTCTTGGACGCACAGATGCGGGTGCTCGGTGCTGATCACCCCCACACTCTGATCAGCCGCTGCAGTCTCGCTCTCGTGTTACGGGACCAGGGCCGGCTGGCGGAGGCCGAGTCCGAGCTTCGGGCGGCCTTGGAGGCACAGATGCGGGTGCTCGGTACCGATCACCCCTACACTCTGGCCAGCCGCGGCAACCTCGCCCTTCTCCTGCGTGACCTGGGCCCCCGGGAAGAAGCCGACCGGCTCACTGACCCAGAGGGACGGCAGTCGTGACGACGACGGTCCCTGCAGAAGAGCTACACCCGGCGACGCGGCTGCCAAACCCTGTGAAGACCCCGGCGTCGCACGCGCTGACGTCGGCAAGGGTGTCAGCTCATCGGCTGGTACACCCCCAGCAGGGTTGAATCGTCGGGTTGATATTCCGACCGCGAGTGGTGTGAGGTGCCGACGAATGTGATGTCCTGCCCCTGGTGAAATTGCTGGGCATAGCAGCGGATCACCGACCCTTCTTCCTCATCGGTACCGAGCCGTGAAGGCACTTTCCCTGGAAGGTACTTGAAGATACCGACATTCGTCTGGACGGTCAGCGTGGGTGAGCCGCTGACAATGTCGATCGACAAGCCGTTCACCGAGATGGTCAACGGCTGCTGGGGCGCGCATGGGACGCAGGTCGTCGACCGGCTGGGAGGCGGTGAAGCTGTAACGGCCTTAGGACTCCTGACAGGGGTGGTGGGTGGGCTTGACCTGGTCGGAGGTCGGTGTCGGGCACGAGGTCGCCGGGTAGCGGGACGTGGTCAGCCGCGTAATCGCACGCGATAAACCTGGCGACGTCGGCGATCATCCCCGGGATACTGGTCGCCCATGGATGAGGTCCAGGTCGTCGTCGCCCATTCCGAGCGCGCGACTCTGCGCGTCGGTGACGTGTTCTTGAAGGTGGACGCCGATCAGGCGCGCATCGACGTCGAGGTCGAGGCGATGGCTCTGGCGCCGGTCCCGACCCCGGAGATCCTGTGGCGCAAGCCGCCGGTGCTCGCGATCGCCGCGCTTCCGGGGACGACGCTTGGGCGCCTCGGCGGGCCGTCGACCGGATCGCCGGCGGCGTGGGTCGCGGCGGGCGCCGCCATCCGGAAGCTGCACGACGCGCCGCTGCCGCCCCTGCCGGGCCGGGCCGGGCGGAGCATCGTCGCGCTGGCGGCGGAACTCGACGACGAGTGCGAGTTGCTCGTGACGAACGGTGTCCTCCCCACTGACCTGGTCACCCGCAACCGCCAGGTTGCCGAGGCCGCGCTCCGGCCGTGGACTCCGGCGTTCACGCACGGCGACCTGCAGATCGCGCACGTCTTCGTCGACGGCGACGAGGTCACCGGCATCATCGACTGGTCCGAGGCGGGCCCGGGTGACGCCCTCTACGACCTCGCCACCTTCACGCTCGGACACGAGGAGCACCTTGACGACGTCCTCGTCGGCTATGGCACCGACGTCGACCTCGACGTGATCCACGCGTGGTGGTCGTTGCGAAGCCTGCTGATCATTCGCTGGCTGATCGAGCACGGCTTCGACCCCTTCGCGCCGGGCTGTGAGGTCGACGTGCTGAGATCCCGGATGTGAGGCTGCGCGGGTCCGGCTGCCACGTATGCGTTCTGACGCATCGAGCAGGCCGTCCCCTGGGGCGATCGCCCGCCCTTGCTCTCGACAGAGTGCGGTGCGCAGGCGTCGCCGGCAGCTGACGGCGCAGCCGAGGGTGATGAACGCGTGGTGGATGTCGTCGCGGATCTCCCAGCGGATACGCAGGCGGCGCAACCAGTGCGGCAGCGCGATCGCTTCTTCCACGACCCAGCGGTACACGTCCAGGCCGGAGCCGTGCCCGGTGCCGCGCCGGGCGAGGTGCGGGGTGATCTGGAACCGGCGGATCTTGTACTTCACCTCATCGACCGATGAGGCTCGTCCATCGGTTCCCGCTGGCAGCTCGGCTGTGTCCGAGCAATCGGGCCTGCTCCCTCTTGAGCCGTGTGAACCTGTCGCGGATGTACTCTCTGAGTGCCCGGCCCGGGAAGGATATGACCGACAAGTGCTCTTCATAGTTGCCTTGGGCCCAGCGCGCAGCAGTGATCTCGTACCCCGAGACGTGGCCGCAAAGCTGTAGGAGGGCCTGTGGCATCTCCTCCTCGATGAGGAGGTCGGCTTTGGTGACCACGACGTCTCGCATGGCCTGGATGTTGGGGATGAAGACGGTGGTGGCCCAGGTACGCCACTCCGCAAGTTCCTGCTCGGTGGGAGGAGCGTCGTGGCGAAAGGGGTCACGGCCGTCGGGGCGGGCGAACTTCACTGACCAGGCGTCGTAGGTGCGGCTGTTGGCTTCCATCAGGGCGAACAACGGCCCGTAAAGGTCACTCAACTGCTGGTTGACGCGCGTGAGGCGGGCCTGTCTCTGCGCCAGACGCAGCCCGTTCAGATAGGTCGCCAGGAAGCCGATGAACGCCAGCCCGACGGTCACGATCACTGTAGCCATGACCAGCGATGCTAAAGACTGTGCAGGAAATGATCTAGGGATGCCGGCTGGCCTGCTGGTTTCTCCGTCATTCGACGAGGGTGAGGTTGTGCGGGCGGGCGTTGCCGAGCATGGCGTGGCAGCGCGCAACGGAAGGGCCCGGGCATCACGGTCGACCACAACGGTGCCCGTGCGGGGGTCCCTGAGGATCGCCGCCACATACGCAGTCGCCGGCACGGTCGCTTCTCACCGTGGTCCGCCTCTCCTCTGGTTGCTGACCCGCGTGCTCGGCCAGTCGTGCCCGATACTCCGGCGAGGGTGCGCTGTCCCGGGAGGGCTTCCGACGAGGCATGCCGGAACCGCCCGGGGCAGCTCCGAGTGTGCGACGCCTCGCATGACCGCAGCTGTCACTCGTGGGCGGCGTGGCGGGTGATCCGGTTGGCGACGGCTGCGGCCAGCCGTGCGTCCTCTGCCAGCCAGGTACCCAGATGCCCCCGGACGGCCTGCGCGACGCGGCCGCGCACTTCTGCGTTGCCCAGGATGCCGTGCGTGGCGCCTTCGAACTCGGGGCGGTCGAGTTTGACCGAGACGACCGCGGTCAGGCCGTCGCCGATCTGGTCGGTGCTGAGGTCGCGGTCCGTCTCCGTCAGCAGCTGCCGCTCTCGTACGAACGAGTTGATCGCGGCCGTCACTCCCTCGCGGAAGCCCGCCACGTGCGAGCCTCCGCCGGGGGTGGGCGTGCTGTTGGCAAAGCTCAGGATCCGGCTTGCTCGGCTACCGCTCCACCTCAGGGCGACCTCTACCGATCCGGCGATCCGCGGATCCTCCTGCTCGAAGCCGAAGACAGTCGTCTCATCGGATGTCCCGGCCTGCGTGTCGACGAAGGCGACGAAGTCCCTGGCACCGCCCGGGAAGCGGAACCGCTCCGATCGTGATCCGCTCGGGGCGCGGTGGTCCGTCAATGAGATGTCGAGGCCTCGGTTCAGGAAGGCCAGTTCCCTGAAGCGTTCCGCCAGCGCGTCGAACGAACACCTCGCCGTGCCGAAGATGCCGGCATCGGGCCGGAAGGCGATGACGGTCCCCTCTTCGGCCACCGGGCCCGCCGGCGCGGGCGGACCGACCGCGGCACCCCGGTCGTAGTGCTGCACCCAGCGCACCCCCGCGCGTCGGACCTCTGCCCTCAGATGGCTCGACAGGGCGTTGGCGACGAAGGGTCCCATGCCGTAAAGGCCCACATCCACGGAGCGGCGGCCGCCCGGCCGCGGCCCGGTCTCCAGGCGAGTCAGCAGCTCTTCGAGGCTGGGGCCGCCGGTGTCCCCGGCGGCCCTGACCGGGATCCCCGGCCCGTCGATGGCGACCTGCACGTAGCCGTCGGGTTCCAGAGCGACGTCGACGCGGCCGGCGCGGCGGGCGAGGACCTGGTTCACCGCCCAGTCGGAGACCTCGAACACCTGGTTGTGCAGCCCTCGTTCGCTCGTCGAGCCGACGTACATCCCTGGGCGCTTCCGGATGGCCTCACACCCCTCCAGCACCTGAATGTGGGTGGCGTTGTACATCATTCGGTCCTGATCCACATGGCCCCCTCCAGCCGTACCCAACTGCCCTCAGCAGCCTAGGCGCATCACCACAAAGCGCCAGGCCAGAGCCAAATGGACAAGCCTTTGTACGAGTTGGTGAGCGTCAAATCCAGGGTGGGCCGACATGGGGGCCGGATTCCGCTCCAAAGAGCAGCCAGGACCCCGCCGAAGCCGTGCACGCCCCCGTTTCCGGGGCCCGGTCGGTCCCCGATTTCAGCTGCGGCGTACCGGACGTCACCACCCGTTGTCCGGCATCACGCGGTGGTCGTAGCCCTCCGGCCGCCCGCCCCGTCCCTGAAGTCGCGCGGGTACTGGCAGCGGCGGCCGCCGACCTGCCACTCCGCCTCCGGCAGGTCGGAGCCGTAACACCGCACGCGGACGGGCCCGTCCGCCGCGTTGCCGAACCTGTGCGGGAGACAGTCGCATGCAGGAGACGGCGCGTCGGACTCCACGGAAGCGAAGGCGACAGACTGCGACAACAGACACCTCACGCGGCTAAGTGTCAAGCTGCGGTGGCAAGTTGGGTTGGGAACGCGGTCTGTTCGTCGAACAGTTCGTGTTTCTGGAGGCAGTGG
>NZ_JBHXLU010000107.1:0-40496 GCF_042720695.1 Streptomyces sp. NPDC058457
CCGCCCGCCGAATCCTCACCGAACTGCTCCACGGGCAGAACGTGCTCCTCGCCGAACTACGGCAGGCCGACGCGTCCGCCGCACCCCTGCCCGCCAACAACCGCGGCTGACCGGCGTGTACTGCGGTCGTGGTCCACGGCATGCGCCGCAGGTCCCTGCCGACCTCGGGACGGCTGCCTGACCGGGCGTCGGTGAGGCCGTCATTCGGTGCCGGAGTTCGCGCTTTCGGTGCTCGGGCGCGAAAGCAGCCGAGACGGAGTTGGCGGCGTGTGATCAGGGCCCTCGCGGCGGCGTACGTCATCGCGGTGCCGAGCCGCGTTCCTTGAGCAGGTCGGTCATGACCTTCATCTCGGACTGCTGGGCGTCGACCATGCCCTGGGCCAGTCTCTTCTCCTGCGGGACCGTGCACTGCTGCGCGCAGGCGCGCGCCATGTCGATGCCGCCCATGTGGTGGGTGTACATCAGCTGGAGGTAGCGGATCTCCGCCTGTTCGCCGTCGAGTTTGCCGAGCTGCCCCAGTTCCGTGTCGGTGGCCATGCCGGGCATCAGGGAGCCGTCCTTGATCTGGTGGCCCATGTGGCCGCCCTGCATCCAGGTCATGTAGCCGTCGGGTGAGGTCACGGGCAGGTTCCACAGGTCGAGCCGGCCGAGCAGCATGCCGCGCTGGTTGGCCTGGGTCTGGGCGATGTCGTAGGCGAGGCCGCGTACCTCTGCGTCGGTGGTGCGGTCGCGGACGAGGTAGGCCATCTCGACGGCCTGTTGGTGGTGGACGGCCATGTCCCGGGCGAAGCCGGCGTCGGCCGAGTCGGCCGTGGGGACGGTGGCCGACTCCTTGTCGTCGTTGCTGGTGACGGCCGGCAATGTCAGGGCCAGGACGACGGTGACCAAGGCCGCCGCGCCGATCGTCAGCCGGCGGCCGATGCCGGGGCGGTGGTTCTGGGCGTCCCCGGGGTCGGTGGCGTCCGGTGCGGTGAGGGTCGTCTCGGTCATGACGCGGTCAGTCCGTTCGTGCAGGCGGCACCCGGCTCGGGGGTCTGCGGGCCCTGGACGTACTTGGTGAGGAACTGCTCGACCCTCGGGTCGGAGGCCGTCTTCACGCTGAGCTGGTGGGCCCAGGCGGTGAGGGTGATCGCTCCGGACTGGGTCCTGTCCGGGCTCATCAGCGTGTAGGGCGTCTTGGAGACCTTGCCGGCGAGGGTCTTGACGTCGGCGGCGGTGGCCTTGTCGTTGTAGGTGACCCAGACCGCGCCGTGTTCGAGGGAGTGGACGGCGTTCTCGTTCGCGACGGCCTTGGTGTAGACGTTGCCGTTGCAGGTCATCCACACCGGGGCGTGGTTGCCGCCGACGGGCGGGTTCTCCGGGTAGTCGACCTTGGTCTGGACGTGGTTGCGGGTGAGCTTCTTGGCGTCCCAGACCTTCTCGCCGGATATCGGCTTCGCGGCCGCGGCGGCCTTCTGTTCGTCCTTCTGGTCAGCGCTGTTGACGGCGTAGGCGCCCCAGCCGACCAGCCCGGCCACGATGACGGTGCTGAGGGTGATGGTGATGATGCGGTTGCGGCGTTCGCGTGCTCTTTCGGCGCGGCGCATCTCCTCGATACGGGCCTTGCGGTCGGCGGCGGCCTGCTTCTTGCTGGTCTTGGACATGACTGGGTGTTCCTCGTCCCCGCCGGACCATGTCGTCGGGCGGCGGTGGGTGCAGGGATGGGATGAACGGACGCTGTGCCCCGCGCGCGTGGGCGCACGGTGCGGCGTTCGTCTACGTCCGCTGCACCTGGAGGAAGTGGAGGTCGGGAGCGCCACGCGTGGGCGTCAGGCCGAGGGAACACGCCAGGACGGCCGAGTCGGCGAGGCTGGAGATGCGGGGCAGGAGGGCCGGCGCGGGCTGGGCCGCGGTGGGGAGCACGGCCCGGACACCGTGCGTGTCCTGAGCGCAGCAGACGTCACCGGCAGGGCAGTCGGCCGGGTGGGTCACCTGCACCGCACGGTGCTCGGTCGGATGGCCCGGTGTCGTCGAGGAGGCCGACGTGGTTGTCATGGCGGCTGTTGCCAGGTCGGCGGCGGCATGTGCTGCGGGGCCCAGGCACATCACCAGCGCGGTGAGCAGCATGGCCAGGGCATGGGACAGCGCCGTGGGCCGCGTGGTCCGCCACGCGCCGCGGCGCCCGTGCTGTGTCCCGCTGCTCATCACGGAGATGCTAAGCGGCCGCTGTGAACGCACTGTTGGCGGGGTCGGGGCCGTCAGTGCCCATGGCCCTCCTCCTCGTCCGTCTCCGGGTAGACGAAGGTGCGGGTGACGAGGTGGTCGGGAGCGGTCAGGGTTTCGTGCAGGATGCGGCCGGTGCCGTCGAGGGTGAGGTCGAGCTGGGTGTGCTCGGCGGGGTAGGCGAGGGCGAGGCGGCGGTGGCCGTTCTCGTCGGGCAGCCGCGTGGTGACCGGGGCGGTGCCGCTGCCGTACGGTTCGGCGGCGAGGAAGTCCTTCCCGGTGAGGGGGAGTTGCTTGAGGTCGCCGAGGCCGAGGGCGGTGTTGCTGGTGACCAGTTCGTGCACGGTGAGGCGGGGGACCTGCTGCATCGCGGCGACCGTCTCGCGCAGCAGCGCGGCGTCGGGGCGGGGCGGCCAGGTGATGGCCAGGCCCGCGCGGCCGCCGGCCCATTCCTCGCCCGCGGCGGCGGTGAGGGTGAGACGGCTGGTGCCGGTGCGCCAGGCCAGCGGGGTGTAGAAGCAGCCGGTGCCGCAGCCGCGCAGGGCCAGCCGCCGCTTCTTCCCACGCGGATCGGCGAGGGTGGCCGTGAGGCCGTAGGACTGCTGGGAGGCATCGCCGACCTGGGGTGCGGTCAGTTCGAGGATGAGCCGGCCGGTGCCGGCGCGGGCGCTGATGCCGATCTCCCCGGCGCGGGTGCCGGCGGGCACGAGGGGGCCGGTCGTCGGGGGCGCGAAGGACAGCGGGCGGTTGGTGTCGGCGGGGGCGCGGACCACGGTGAGGGTGGCCGACAGGACGAGGACGACGGCCAGGACGGAGGCCTCGACGCGGGCCGGGAGGTACGCGAGGCGGCTGCGCCCGCGGTGCAGGTGCCGGCGCGCGAGGCAGGCGAGTGTCGCGGCCACCGCGACCAGTGCGATCTTGACGACCAGGAGCCGGCCGTATCCGGTGGTGAAGACGTCATCGAGGGGGACGAGCAGCAGCGCGGCGATGACACCGCTCGTGATCACTGCCGCGAACAGCCAGGCGGCCAGCCGTGCGTAGGCCAGCAGCAGGGTGCGGGCGGCGGTACGGTCCCCGCGCCAGGCGACCGTCGTGCGCAGGACCTGCACCAGGGCACCGGCCCACAGCGCGGCAGCCGCGAGATGGATCAGGGTCAGCACCGGTCCGGCGACGGTCTGTTCGGCCTGGGGGTGTGCGCGCAGGGCTTCGGCGACGACCACGGCGGCGAGCGGGACGAGCGCCCAGGTACGGCGGCGGCCGGGAACGGCGACTGCCGCGAGGGCGAAGCCGGCCACCTCGATCAGCGACAGGATGCCCGGGCGGGTGTCGATCGCCGAGCGCGGTGAGCCGTCGCCGATCACCAGTGCGGTCAGGCCGAGGGCGGCGGCGCAGCCGACGAGCGCGGCGGGCAGTGCCCACGGGCGGGGCCGCTGTGCGGGTGCGTCGGGGACGCGGGTGGCGAGGCGGTGGAGTGCGGCTTCGCCGAGGAGCAGGGCCAGGGCGGTGAACAGCAGCCAGCGCAGGGCGGTGGTGGGGACGGGGTCCTTGGCGGTCGTGCTCTGGCCGGAGGCGAGGGCGACGGTGCGTGGGCCGATGGCGAAGCGGTAGCTGCCCGTCATGATGTCGCCGTCCTGGGCCGTGACCGTCCAGTCGACGGTGTGCACGCCCTCCGCCGGCTTGCCGCGCAGCGGGAAGGTGAGGGTCCGGCCGCCCTGGCTCCTGGTGGGCTTGCCGAGCGTGGCTGCGGGCGTGAGACGTACGGCGGAAGTGCCGCTCACACTTACCGGCTGGTCGAAGACGAGGACCAGTGAGGCCGGGGAGGCGGGGACCGTGCCGTCCGCGGCCGGGCCGGTGAACAGCAGGGTGGCGTGCGCGGAGGCCGGGGCGGCGGTGCCCATGAGCACGGCCAGGACGAGCGAGGCCAGCGTGAGGAGTGTGTGGCCGGGGCGTCGGAGGGTTGGTGGGAGGGCGGTCACCGGTCGAGGGTCTCCGGTCTGCTGGTCGGGTCGGTCGGCAGGGTGGTCTCGTCGCGAAGACGTCGCAGTTCCTCGTGGGCGGCGCGCAGCTCCGTCTGGAGCCCGGTGTCGGGCTCGGCGTGGCAGGCGCGGTTGCGGGTCATCGGGCGGACGCAGCAGAACCAGGTCAGTGCGGCGGCCGGCGCGGTGGCGGCGAGGGGCAGCCGGATACCGCTCACGCCGGATGGTCCTGGATGCCGCCCTGCGGGGTGCGCTCGGTGCGCAGGGCGTCGATCTCCTTGCGCAGGCGCAGGAGTTCCTGCTGCTCGGCGCCGGGGTCGGGCTGTGCGCCGGGCTTGGGGCGCATCATGAACCACATCATCGCGCCCATGCCGACGGGGCAGGCGAGGGCGGGAAGTACATACAGCAGCTGTTCCATGGCGGATGCTCCTCAGGTCTGGGGTATTCGGGCGAGTTCACGGCGCAGGGCGCGTTCGGAGACGCGTCCGTGGGCGATGAGCCGGTCGTCGTGGAGGAGCCCGGGGGCGAACAGCAGGCGGTGCCGGGCGGCGAGTTCGCGTCCCTCGGCACTCTCCAGGGACACCTCGGTGACCTCGGCGTCGGTCTCCGCGAGCAGTTTCTTCGCGCGCTCGCACCAGGCGCAGTCGGCCTGGGTGAGGAGGGTCAGCGCGATCACGACCTCACCCCGGCCTTGAGGTCGGCGAGGAGTCTGTCGACAGGGACGAACATCGTGTAGTCCGGGGCGCCGCCGTAGTCGGCGCGCCAGCGGATGGTGCCGTCCGGGCCGACGAGCAGGAAGCTGTGGCCGTCGCGGGAGTCGCCCATCATGCCGTACTGGTTGGCCCCGTACTGCTTCGAGACCTTCAGGTCCGGGTCCGACAGCACGGGCGTGGACAGACCCATGTCCTTGGTCTTGCGGGCGATCAGGTCGGCCCGGTCGGAGGTGACGGAGACGATGCCGTCGATGCCGGCGCCCCTGACCTCGGCGGCGGACTTTTCCAGGGCGGTCATCTGGTCCCAGCAGGGCTGGCAGGTCAGTCCCTCCTGGAAGTACAGCAGGACGTTCTTGCCGCGGTAGTCGGAGAGGCTGACCCGCTTGCCCGTGGAGGCGGCGAGAGCGAAGGCGGGCGCCGTCCTGCCGATGCCCGGGGTGCCGACGTCGTACGACGCACCACTGCTGGAGGTGTTGCGGGCCGGGGAGGTGGAGAAGACCGCGTACAGCACGACCAGTGCGACCACGGCGACCGCCGAGCCGATGATCCATGTCAGGCGGCGCCGCCCGGCGGCCAGCACGGCGTCGGGACGCCGCAGCGGGGGCTTCTTGTTGCTGGTGGTGCTCATACGGGGCGGTCCTCTCCGGAGGAGGCGGCAGGAACGGGCGGCTGCGGTACCTCGCAGCAGTCGGCGGAAGAAGCCCTCGCCTCGGCGCCGGGGGAACGCCGGGCGGGAGCGGTCGGACGGGCGCGCGCCTGCCGTGCGAGGAAGACGGCGAGCGCGATCAGGAGGACGGCCGACGCCCAGCCGGGCAGCCAGCCAAGGGCCTTCGTGACCTGGGACGCGGTGTGCTGGAGGCCGGCGGCGATCCGCACCCGCCAGCCGTCCGACGCCATGTCGGGTCCGCGTACGGCCTGGACCAGGGTGAGCCCGCCCATCGCGACGAGGAGGATCCCGGAGGCGGCGCTGCCCAGCGGCATGCGTCGCGTCAACCGGCCTGTTCGAAGGGTGACCTGGCGGCCCTGGAGGAGGCGGCCGGCGCCCCAGTCACGACGGTCCCAGACCAGGGCGAGCAGGCACAGCGGGGCGACCATCCCGGCGACGTACGTCAGTGAGACGGCCAGCGCGGCGGGAAAGGACCCGGCGGCACCGGAGAGCACGGCGACTCCGGCGAGGACCGGTGCGCAGCAGGAACTCGCCGCCCCGGAGAACACCCCGAGCCCGTACACCGAGCCGAAGCCGTGACCGGACGGGGCACGCCCCGCGACCATCGGCAGCCGCGGCTTCCACCCGGCCAGCAGGGCTGTGCCGCCCACCGTCATCGCAGCCCCGCCGATCGAGAACACCAGCAGGTGATGACCGGAGATCAGCGAGACGAGAGCCGTGGCACCGAGCCCGATCGGCACGATCACCGTGGCCACCCCGGCGGCGAAGACCAGCGTCGCGGCCAGGACGCCGGTACGGCGGCGGAAGCCCGTGGCCAGGTAGGCGGGCAGCATCACCGACACACAGCAGGGCGCGAGCAGCGCCACGACCCCACCGAGGAACGACGCCAGCAGCGTCGTGCCGAACAACAGCTCACCCACGCGCACGACCTCCTGACAACTGACACCTGAACTCCTAAGGAGATTAGGTTATGGCGGCCGGGGTGTCCACTGAGGGGTGTTGGCGCAGGTCAGCGCATGGTGGCGACCTGCGCGGGCGGGGTGCCGTCCGGGCAGTAGTTCAGTTGCGTCGCCGCCGCGGCCGGGCCGCCGACGACCAGCACCGGCAGGGCGAGCGCGATCGCCGCGGTCGCCGAACCGACCGCGATGCGGGCGCGCCCTAGCGGGTGGTACGGCGCGACGAGGCGGTGCACCCGGCGGGCCGCGGTGGATCCGCCCGCCGCTAGGGCCACGGCAGGGGTACGGCCCTGAGCGACCGCCAGCAGCGCGGCGGCCGTGGTCAGACGTCCGGAACGGGCGGCGGCCACGTCGTCGGCGCGCATCTCCACCAGACGGGCGATCTCCGTCTCGGCGGTACGGAACAGGGGGACGCGAGGGAAGGCCCGGGCCAGGGTCTGTGACCAGGCCAGTACCGCGTCGTGCCGCTCGGACTGGTGGGCACGCTCGTGCGCGAGGACGGCGTCGAGCTGGTCGTCGTCCAGCGTGCGCAGGGCGCCCGTGGTGATGACCGTACGGCGATGGCGGCCGGGCAGACAGTAGGCGGCGGGCTCGTCGCGGTCGAGGACCACCACCCCGCGCGCCGGATCGGCGCGGCCGACCATGTCCAGCACCTGCCGATGGTCCTGCCGCTCACGCCGGATGCGCAGCAGTGCGGCGCCGGCGCACCAGGCCGTCCGCCCCGGCACCGCCAGCGCGAGCACCGCCCCGGCCGCGCCCGCGGCGGCCCCGCCGGGCGAGGCGTACTGCGCGGTCAGTGCCATCACGCACGCCTGCAGCAACTGCGCGAGGTCGGCGCTCACCCGGACCGTGGGCACGGTCAGCGCGAGGCCCGCCATCACCGCCGACGCCGTCGCGGACACGCCGAGCGCCTGCCACACCACGATCCCGAGCCGTGGGGCACGCTCGGTCCAGCCGGCCCGGGCGAGCAGCCGGGGCGTCAGGGTGCACAGCAGTACGGCGTACGCGAACAGCACGGCGGCGACGATCACTGCGACCCTTCCTTCCGTACGGCCTCGCCGAGCAGCCGGTGCAGTTCCTCGGCCTCGCCGGGCTGCATGCCCTCCACGAAGCGGACCAGCGTCGCGCCGCGGTCGCCGGCCGCCGCGAACGCCTCGCCCATCAGTCCGGCGACGTACTCCTCGCGCGTGTGGGTGGCGCCGTACCTGAACGCGCGGCCGTCCTTCTCCTTGGCCAGCCAGCCCTTGCGATGCAGGATCTCGGTGACGGTGTGCACGGTGTTGTACGCGGGCTCGGGATCACGGCCGAGGGCGTCGAGGATCTCGCGGACGCGCAGCGGCCTGCCCGCGCCCCACACCGCGTCCATGATCGCGGCCTCCAGCTCGCCGAACTGCGGCACCCCGAACCTCCTGATCCTGTGCACTCCGTCCCGACATCCTAAGGGGCCTAGGTGCATGGTCGCTCGGACGGACGGAACCCCCACGCCTACTCCTAATGAGATTAGGAGTAGGGTCGGCGGGGCGTCCGGTGCGGCGCCGTTCCCCTGCCCTGAGCTGTGCCCTGACCGGGAGTCCGACCTTGAGCGCCAACGTCTCCGACCTCGTCACCAGCGGACCGCTCCTGCTGGCCGCGCCGCTCGCGCTGCCGGCCGGAGCACTGTCGTTCTTCTCTCCGTGCTGCCTGCCGCTGGTGCCCGGATACGTCTCGTACGCCACCGGGATGTCGGCGGCCGACGTCCGGGCGGGGCGGGAGGAGGGGCGGGGGCGCATGGTCGCCGGGACCTTCCTGTTCATCCTCGGCTTCGCCGCCCTCTTCGCGAGCTACGGCGCCGCCCTGGGCTACGTGGGCAACCAGCTCCTCGCCCACCAGGACCTGATCACCCGCGTCCTGGGTGCGCTCACCATCGTGCTCGGCCTGCTCTTCCTCGGCGCCTTCGAACGCATTCCGTTCGCCGGCCGTACCTTCCGCATCGGCTACCACCCGCGCGCCGGCCTTGCCGGTGCTCCGCTGCTCGGCGTGATGTTCGGTCTCGGCTGGACCCCGTGCATCGGTCCCACCCTCGCCGCCGTCCTCAGCCTCTCCGTCACCACCGGCAGCGCGGGCCGCGGGGCCCTGCTCGCCTTCGTCTACAGCGCCGGCCTGGGCCTGCCCTTCCTGCTCGCGGCGCTCGGCTTCCGGCGCGGGCTGAAGGCGTTCGGCTTCGCGCGCCGCAACGCCCGGGGCGTGATGCGCTTCGGCGGGGCGATGCTCGTCCTCGTCGGGATCCTTCAGGTCAGCGGGATGTGGACGTACTTCACGGGGCAGCTGCGTTACTGGGTGGCGGGCTTCCAGCCCTGGCTGTGACGACGGGAGACTCTCGGGCGGTGGGGCCGGACCTGCGCCGCGAGTGTGACGGCAGCGCGCCACGCGGGCCGTTGTCTTTGAGCCCATTTCCCCGTGAGATATCTCCGCAGGTCAGGGCCAGGCTAGCGGAGATGACAACGGTCTTCGATGCAGCCTTTGGTGATTCGCGGGCGTGTGCGTTTCACTGCGAGCAGGGCACCCGTAGCGATGGGGGAAGACGTCAGCATGAGTGATCAGGGCCACGACCACGACCACGGGCACGGTTCGGGGCACGCGCACGTCGAAGGACACGGCGCGGGCGCACATGCCGGGCACTCCCACGGCGTCTCGGCGGACGCCGACCGCCGCTGGCTGGCCATCGCCCTCACCCTCATCACCGCGTTCATGGCGGTCGAGGTCGTCGTCGGCGTCGTCGCCGGTTCGCTGGCCCTCATCTCCGACGCGGCGCACATGCTCACCGACGCCGCCTCGATCGTCCTCGCGCTGATCGCCATGCGGCTGGCCGCCCGGCCGGCCAAGGGCGGCTTCACCTACGGCCTCAAGCGCGCCGAGATCCTCTCCGCCCAGGCCAACGGGCTGACCCTGCTCCTGCTCGGGGCGTGGCTGGCCTACGAGGCCGTACGCCGGCTGATCTCCCCGCCGGAGGTCCAGGGCGGCCTGATGCTCGCCACCGCGCTGGCCGGCATCGTGGTGAACGTGGCCGCGACCTGGTGCCTGTCCAAGGCCAACCGGTCGTCGCTCAACGTCGAGGGCGCCTACCAGCACATCCTCAACGACCTGTTCGCCTTCATCGGCACCGCGATCGCCGCGCTGATCGTCGTCCTGACCGGCTTCGCCCGCGCCGACGCCATCGCCACCCTCGTGGTGGTCGCCCTGATGGTGAAGGCCGGCTACGGGCTGCTGCGCGAGTCCGGCCGCATCTTCCTGGAGGCGGCACCGGCCCACGTCGACCCGGACGCCCTGGGCGACAAGCTGGTCGCCGAGCCGAAGGTCGTCGAGGTCCACGACCTGCACGTCTGGCAGATCACCTCCGGCCAGGCCGCCCTGTCCGCGCACGTCCTGGTCGAGCCCGGCGGCGACTGCCACGCCGTCCGCCGTGACCTGGAGGAACTCCTGCGCCACGACCACGGCATCACCCACACCACCCTCCAGGTCGACCACGCCCCCGCCTCCGTGCTCCAGGGCGCCCTGCCCGGCGACCGCGACCTGCTCCCCCTCGACGCCGATGGTCACTGCGAGGAGCCGCACGGCCCGGTCCACCGCGACGAGCCGCACGAACACTGAGCCACCGAGGCGGGGACAACCCACCGGCTCCAGGCAGATACAGGGAACATCGCGGGGCCGTGGTTCGTTCGGCCTACAATTGAAGAGTTCTTCAATTGGTTAGTTGCATTGGTCGACAGATGGTCAACGGCGTGGAGGTCGGGGTGGACACAGTCGTCGAGGCGCTGCTGGCGCGGGTGCGGGCGGCCCGGGCCGCTCTGGCGGCCGCCCGGGAGGCCGAGGACCCCTACGCCGTCGCGGTGGCCCAGGACGAGCTGGATGACGCGGTGAGGTTCGCCCGCAGGCACGGGCTCGACGTCGAGGCGACAGAGCCGGACGAGGGGTGATCGGGATGCCGGTTCCGCTGTACGAGGCGAAGGCGGAGTTCTTCCGGATGCTCGGGCACCCGGTGCGGATCAGGGTGCTGGAGCTGCTGCAGGACGGGCCGAAGCCGGTACGCGACCTGCTGTCCGCCATAGAGGTCGAGCCGTCGAGCCTGTCGCAGCAGCTGGCGGTGTTGCGCCGCTCCGGGATCGTCACCGCCACCCGGACCGGCTCGACCGTCGTGTACGAGCTGGCGGGCGGGGACGTGGCCGACCTGCTGGCCGCGGCACGCCGGATCCTGTCCGTGCTGCTGGCGGGCCAGCAGGAGCTGCTGCACGAGCTGCGTTCCGCGGAGACAGCCCAGTGACGGGCGGGCACCCGTTCCGGCCGTGGCGCAGACGCCGGCCCACGACGGCGACAGAGCATGTGTCGTCACCTGTGCGCCGCCACATCGACTCGGTCCCGATGGGGGCGGGACCGCAGCCGGCGGCCGAGCAGCCGGCGAACACGACGCGCAAAGGGAAGGACAAGGACCGCGAGTGGCGGATCGAGCGCGGTGTCGCGATCCGGGCGGGCTTCTACATCTTCGGCACCCATCTGTTCGCCGGGTTCGTGTGGCTGCTCTTCTACCTCGGCGAGCACGCACACAAGTAACCACGTCGCCGGGGTCCGGGCGCCCCAGCCGCGCGTCATCCGCCCCCCAAGCTCGGGGCCGAACGGCCCTGTGCAACCGCTGAGGCACCGGTGAAGCTGTGGATCGGCCCAGCCGGTGGACGGCCGTTCCTCTCCCGCGGGCGGCTGCCCGTATGCCTCCTTCGCCGCGGACCACCCTGGACGCGGCCGGAAGGCTCCTTCAACGGGCTGGTTGCCATGAGCGGCGTGGACGAGGAAGAAGGGACTGCCGAGGTTGATTGCTGTGGTGGGACATCAGGATCTCGCGCCCTGGACCCTGGCCCTGCTGGAGGAAGAGCTGTGCGCGCGGCTGGCCCGGTGTGCCGAGGCCGGGCGGACGGGTCTGGTCCGGGTCGGGCAGGGGCTGCCGGTGGCGTTCGGACGAGCCGCGAAGCAGGCCGGGCTGGCGCTGGTGACCGTGGTGCCCACGCTGAACCGGGTGCCCGCGCTGCTACGGGAGCGGGACCGGCGCGCGGCCGGGGAGTTGCTGCTGCTGTCCGAGCAGGTGCGGCTGCTGGAGTACGACCCGGCGGACCGGGACGCCTGTGTGCGCGTCGACGAGCGGCTGTTGCGGGCGTGCGCCCGGGTGCTGGCGATCTGGGACGGCACCGCGTCGAACGGCCGTGACACCACCGCTCACCTGGTGGCCTACGCGCGCAGCCACGGCATCGACGTCGAGGTGCTGTGGCCGGACGGCGCCGAGCGGGTACGGGACGAAGCGGTAGGGGAGTCGCCATGACGGCCGGTACGCCACCGGGGGTTCGCATGGTCGAGCTGGGCCGGGACGAGGCGCTGAGACTGCTGGCCGGAGATGGAGCACGTGGTGCGGATCAGGGCCGACATCGTGACGGGATACCGGCCGGTGGGCGGCGAGTCGGGTTCCTGACCGGTCACAGGTCGTTGCCGGCGTAGGAGAGGTTGAAGCTCTTGTTGGTCAGCGGGAAGTCCGGGACGATCGTGTCGTTCAGGGCGACCGGCAGGGCGGGCCAGTTGAAGAAGGACGGGTCGACGGGCTTGACCCGGGTGAGAGTGCCGTCGGCGGCGAGTTCGACGCGGGTGGCGATGGTGCCGCGCCAGCCTTCGACGAGGCCGACGCCGCTGCCGGAGCCCGCACCGGGGGTGGGCGAGGGACCGAGGAGCACGCCGGTGGCAGCACCGTCGTGCAGCCGGCGGATCAGCGCCAAGGAGGTGTCGATCTCCTCGGCGCGGACCAGGAAACGGGCCAGGACGTCACCGCTGGTGTGTACGGGGACCCGGGCGGGGTGCCCGTACGGGGTGAAGGCGTGGGCGATGCGAGCGTCCTGGGCGAGGCCGCCGGCGCGGGCGACGTAGCCGAGGCAGCCGATGTCGCGGACCGCCTGCGCAGGCAGGATCGCGGTACCGGTGAAGCGGTCGAGGACGGTGGAGTGGCCCATGGCCAGCCGTACGATCTCGCGGATGTCCTCGCCGACGGCGTCCAGCCGGGCGGGGTCGGGCAGGGTGCGCAGGGCGCTGCCGCCCAGGACGACGCCGCCGCGCAGCAGCCGGTGCCCGGTGATCTCCTGGTTGAGGCGCAGGAGTTGTTCGCGGACGCGCTGGGCGTGGGCGTTGAGGATGCCGTGTCCGACGTCGTTGCAGAGCATGCCGAGATCGGCGACGTGGTTGTGGAGGCGCTCGAGTTCCAGGAGCAGGGCGCGGGCGCCCTGGGCCGGTTCGGGAACTGCCTGGCCGGTGGCCTCCTCGACGGCCAGGCAGTACGCGAGGGCGTGGCCTACCGCGGTGTCCCCGCTGATGCGCTCGGCGAGTGGCAGTCCGGCAGCCGGTGAGCGGCCCTGGAAGAGCTTCTCGATGCCTTTGTGGACGAACCAGAGGCGGGCCTTGAGTTTGAGGATGGTCTCGCCGACGACGGAGAAGCGGAAGTGGCCGGGTTCGATGAGCCCGGCGTGGACCGGGCCTACCGGGATCTCGTAGACGCCGTCGCCGGTGACCTCCAGGAACGGGTAGGGCCCCTCCTGTTCGCCGAAGGCCGGCGGTGCCCCGGCGTCGGGGTGCATCGGGTACCAGCCGCGCGGCCAGTGGAAGTGCCGTACCAGACGGCGGGGCAGCGGATGGTCGAGGGGCACGATGCCGTGCAGGTCGTGCATCTCACGTTCGAACCGGCCCGCGGGGAAGGACAGATGGGCCAGGCTGGGCACCTCGGGCCGGACCGGGTCCAGGCGCACGTGGAGCTCGACGCGGGTGTCGGGCGGCCCGGAGACGAAGAGGTAGACGAGGCGCACGGCGTCGGCGTCGTGGTGTGCGGCGGCCAGGGCCAGGCGGTGTCCGTCGCGCAGCAGTGCCTCGGCCCGCTCGGGCAGTTCGACGGTGTGGACGTCGTGCACGGTGCGCATCGGTCAGGGCCTTTCCAGGACGGCGGCGGCCTGAGAGAGCAGGTCGCCCAGCGGGCCGGTGGCGATCCCGAGGGCGGCGCAGGCCGCCAGGCCCAGAGCGAGCGGCCACAGGGCTCCGGGGTTCTCGTCGGTCGGCTCGCCGGGGCCGAGCAGCATCCGCGCGGTGCGGGTGGCCAGCGCGGCAAAAGCGACCAGGACCAGCAGGAGGGCGGCGGCCGTGGCCCAGCCCGGTCCGGCTCCGGTGGCGAATCCGGCGCGGGCGATACCCAGTTCGGAGGCGAAGAGACCGAACGGCGGGAAGCCCAGCAGCGCGAGGACCGCGAGCCCGAACGCCGCACCCAGCCACGGAGATTGGGACAGCAGCCCGCGCACCCGCCCGATCTTCGTGGTGTTCCTCAGATGCAGGATCCGCCCGGAGGCGCAGAACGCGGTGGCCTTGGCGAGCCCGTGGCCGGCGATGTGCAGCAGCGCGGCCGACAGTGCGAGCGGGCTGCCGATGGCCGTGGCCAGGGCGATCAGGCTCATGTGTTCCATGCTGGAGTAGGCCAGCATCCGTTTGTAGTCGCGCTGGGCGAGCAGCAGGCCGGCCGCGAGGGTGAGAGTGAGCAGGGCGATGCCGGCCAGCAGGATCCGGGTGAAGCCGAGCCCGAGGGCGGCGTCGGCGATGACGCGGTAGCGCAGGATCGCGGCGAAGGCGACCGCCAGCAGCACCCCGGACATCAGGGCGGAGACCGGGGCGGGTGCCTGGCTGTGGGCGTCGGGCAGCCAGGCGTGCAGGGGGATCAGGCCCGCCTTGGCGCCGTAGCCCAGGACGACGAGGGTGATGCCGAGCCGGGTGACCGCCGGGTCGAGCCGGCCGGCGTGGGCCAGCAGGGTCGGCCAGTCCAGGGCCCACGCCTCCGCGACGCCGGCCTGCCGGGCCGCGTAGTAGATCAGCACTGTGCCGAGGAAGGCCAGCGCGATCCCGGCCGAGCAGATCACCACGTACTTCCAGGCGGCCTCGACAGAGGTGCGGGTGCGGCGGTGGCCGACGAGGAACGCGGTGACGATGGTGGTGGCCTCGACGGCGACCCAGAGCACACCGAGGTTCGCGGTGACCACGGCCAGGCACATCGCGGCGAGGAAAGCGTGTACGAGGGCGTGGTACCGCCGTTCGGTCCGGTCCGTCGCACGTCCGGCGGCTCGCTCGCCCGCCAGGTAGGCCGGGGCTGAGGCACAGGCGATCAACGCGACGGTGCCGACCACCAGCAGCATCCACACGGTGAGCGCGTCGGCGCGCAGCAGGGCGGAGTACGCGGCCACGGGCCCGTTGCCGACGACGTCGGCGGCCAGGAGCGCCCCGCAGGTGAGGATCACCGCCGGAGACACCAGTGCGACCCAGTCGGCCGGACGGCGCCCACGTGCCCGGGGCACCGCAGCCGGCTCACCGTGGCCGAAGGCGTCGCCCGCCCCGTGGTCTGTCACGCTCGCGGCCCGCTGCGCGGGTCCGCGCGAGGGGACGGTGGCGAGCCTCTCCGCGTGCTGTGGGCGTGGTGTCTCCTCCTGCCGGGGTGCGGGGACCGTCCGAGGGGCTTCGCGGGTGGCGAGTGCGGTGAGGGCGTAGCCGGCGGTCACGGCCAGCGGTGCGGCGGCGGGCGCGGTGAGCAGGAGCGCGGTCAGCGCGGGCTCGTGGAAAAGACGCAGCATCAGTCGTGCAGCTCCCGCAGGTCGTCGATGTCGGTGGTGCCGAACGCCTCCCGCACCCGCACGGTGAGCAGTTGCAGGACCAGGACGGCGAGCAGGACGTCGAAGGAGACCCCGAGTTCGACGATCAGCGGTACGCCGGAGGTGGCCAGGAAGGCGGTCGCGGTGATGCCGTTGTCCAGCAGCAGGAACCCGACCACCTGGGCGAGCGCGCGGCGCCGGGTCACCAGGACGAAGAAGCCGATCAGCACCACGGCCAGGCCGACCGGCAGTGCGCGGGTGGCGGGCGTCGGGTCCAGCTCCACCAGGGGGCGGGCGACGGCGTAGGCGAGCAGGGTGAGAGCGGCGGCGGTCAGCAGCGAGGCGGCCACGTTCACCAGCGGCCGCGTCTCACGCACCTCGTCACTGGACGCGTACGGCTGTGCCCGGCCCCGTTCCCGGTCGGCGACCAGCTCCGCCAGGGCACGACGGATCAGGCAGGGCAGCAGTCCGGCCCGTAGCGCGCCGATCCCGGCGGCCACCACGATCAGGTCCCAGCGGGCCTCGTGTACTCCGAGCAGCAGGGCGATGGCTGAGAGCGCGATCCCCTGGAGGGCGAAGAGCCGTACGATCGCGGCGAGTTCGCGTCTCCACAGCACCACCACGGCAGCCAGCAGGAACGCCCCGCAGGCCAGATCGAGCAGCTGGGTGAACAGACTCTCGCTCATCGCTCACCGCCCAGGAAGTACGAGGCGGTCACCGCGAGCAGCGCCAACAGGAAGGACCCGGCGAGCAGTTCGGGCACGCGGAACAGCCGCAGCTTGGCCCAGAACACCTCGGCCGCCGCCAGCGCCATGCCCAGCGCTGCCACCTTGAGCACCACCAGCAGCAGGGCGAGCAGCACGGCTGCGAGCGATGCTCCGGTGGCGATGCCCCACGGCGCGAACAGCGAGGCCAGCAGCCCCAGCAGCACGGTCAGCCGCAGCTGTGCGCCGAACTCGACCAGGGCCAGGTCCGGTCCGGCGTACTCGAGGACCATGGCCTCATGGACCATGGTCAGCTCCAGGTGGGTGGCCGGGTTGTCCACCGGCAGCCGGCCGCTCTCGGCCAGCACCGCGACCGCGATCGCGGCGACGGCCAACAGTCCGGCCGGGGAGGTCAGCCGGGCGGGCTGGTCGGCGGCGCCGGCGACGATGACCGGCAGGTTGGTCGACCCGGCAGGTATCGACAGCGCGAACACCGAGACCAGGATCGTCGGTTCGACCAGCGCGGCGATGGTCATCTCCCGGGAGGCGCCCATGCCGCCGAACGCGGTGCCGGTGTCCAGCCCCGCGAGCGCCAGCGCCAGCGTGCCCAGTGCCAGCATCGCCACCACCACGATCAGGTCGGCTCGGGCACGCACCGGGGTGTCGGTGGACACCAGCGGCACCAGGACGGCCAGCACCAGCGAGGTCGCCACGAGCAGCGGCGGCGCCCACCGGAACGCGGGCCCGGTGCCGACCGGCGTGATCGGTTCCTTGCGCAGCAGTTTGCGTACGTCGCGCCAGGGCTGGAGCAGCCCGGCGCCGGCCCGGCCCTCCAGCCGGGCCCGGGTCTGCCTCATCAGACCGGCCAGCAGGGGCGCCCCGGCGACCACCGCGCCCACCTGAAGGGCGATCGCCGTGTATCCGACCGTGTTCACCAGCCCACCACCAGCACGAGAAGCAGCGCGACCAGCCCGAAGAAGCCATAGCCGAGATAGGCGTGCACGCTGCCGCCGGCCAGCCTGCGCGCCGACTGCCCGGCGACGGCGAGGAGTTCGAGCACGGGCCGGTACAGGCGGTGTTCGATGCGGTCGGGCACCCGGTTGCGGAACCTCACCCGCTCGACCAGATAGACCGATTCGCGCACCGGCGTGACGTCCACGTCCTGCTCGGGGGCGAGGACGTCGTCGAAAACCCGCTGGAGCGGCTCGGCGAACGAGGTGGCCGTGTAGGCCATGCGCGGCGTCGGCGCCCCGCCCCCGCAGTCCCACAGCCGTGCCCGGGTCCGCCGCCGGTGCCGCGCCGCCCACCGCGTCGTCGTCATGACCACGCTCAGTGCCACGGTCAGCGCCGCCACCACCCACAGCGGGGACAGCGAGGCGGACACCTCGTCCAGACGCACCCGCAGCCCGCCGTCGGACACCGGCCGTGTCCCGGTGAACCCGACCGCCGCCACCGCGCGGTCCAGGCCGTCGCCCAGCAGCCCCGGCACCAGGGCCAGCCCGGCGCACCCGGCCGCGAGCAGCCCCATCCCGGCCAGCATGAGCGGCGGTGACTCCCTGGCCGCCGCGGCCTGTTCTGTGCGCGGCCGGGCGAAGAAGCCCACGCCGAGTGCCTTGACGAACACCGCCGCCGCAAGCCCCGCCGACAGGGCGATCACCGCCACCGCCAGGGGCAGCACGATCGCCGTGGTCACCCCGGGCACGGCCAGCCCGTGGATCATCGACTGCAGCAGCAACCACTCGCTGATGAACCCGTTGCCCGGTGGCAGCGCCACCGCGCCCAGCGCGCCGACCGCGAACAGCCCCGCCGTGGCCGGCATGCGGGCCCGCAACCCGCCCAGCAGATCCAGGTTCCGCTCCCCGGTGGCGCGCAGCACCGAACCCGCCGCCCCGAACAGCAGGGCCTTGAACGCGGAGTGATTGACCACGTGCAGCAGCGCGGCCGCCAGGGCCAGCCCGGCCGGCCCGCCGTCCCCGGACTCGGCGAACAACCCGGCCGCACCCACACCGAGGACGACGAGCCCCATGTTCTCGCTGGTCGAGTAGGCCAGCAGCCGTTTGAGGTCGGAGGCCATCGCGGCCTGCAGGATGCCGTACACCGCGGAGAGCCCGCCCATGGCCATCATCAGCAGCCACCACCAGGCAGGCCCTCCGCCCAGCAGGTCGAACCCGACCCGTACTAGGCCGTAGACCCCGAGGTTGACCATGGCCGCGCTCATCAACGCCGACACGGCGCTGGGCGCTTCGGGATGTGCCCGCGGCAGCCAGGCGTGCAGCGGCACCAAGCCCGCCTTCGAGGTGAACGCCATCGCCGTCAGCACGAACACCAGCCCGCGCACGGTCGGCGAGATCCCCGCGGTTCCGGACCGCAGGGCGGCGAAGGTCTCGCCCCCGGCCTGCGCGGCATACACCATCAGTCCCACGAGCAGCAGCACCAGCCCCAGGTGGGTCATCACCGCGTACCAGACGGCTGCCTCCCGCACGGCGGGCCGGGCACGGTGTTCGGCCAGGACCAGGAGCAGCGAGGTGAGCGCCATCAGCTCCCACAGCAGCAGGAACGTCGAGACCGAGGCCGCCGTCGGCACCAGCACCAGGCTCAGCGCGAACAGCGGCAGCACTGCCTGCATGCCGCGTGAGCCGAGCCCGTGCACGCCGTGCCCGGCCGCATAGCCCACGCCGTAGACCGCCACCGCCGCCACCACAGCGCCCGCCACCGCCATGAACAGCCCGGACAGCGCGTCCACCGCCAGATGCGTCCCGGTCAACGGCAGCAGCCAGGGCACCTCGGCCGAGAAGCGGCTTCCCCCGAGCGCGGCCACGCCTGCCGCGCCACCGGCCATCCCCACACCCGCCATCAGCACGCCCACCACGGCGCCGCGCACCCGCTGCGGCAGGACCAGCCCGGCCGGCACGCCCGCCACGCCCAGTGCGGTGGCCGTCGCGAGGGCGGCCGGGATCAGACTCACCGTCCGGTCACCCTCCTCAGCGCGGCGATGATCTCGTCCGGCCGCGGCGGGCAGCCGGGCACCGCCAGATCCACCGGTACGACATCGGCGACGGCGCCCTCGACGCCGTACCCGCCCGCGAACTCCCCGCAGTCGATCGCGCAGTCGCCGACCGCGACGACCAGCCGCGGCTCAGGCATCGCCGCGACCGTGCGGCGCAGCGGCTCGGCCATGTTCCGGGTCACCGGCCCGGTCACCAGGGCCACGTCCGCATGCCGGGGCGAGGCCACCAGCCGGGCGCCGTACCGCTCGGCGTCGTAGACCGGGCCGAAGGCCCCCGCGATCTCGATCTCACAGCCGTTGCAGGAACCCGCGTCCACACAGCGCACCTGCACCGAGCCACCGAACGCCCTCGCGGCGGAGAGCTGTTCCCCCTCCGGTCCGGGAGGGGCGGGCTCGGCCACTCGCCCGGTGTCGCGGATCTTGCGTAGCAGATTCATGAACGCCCCTCCCGAACAGCGGCGAGGACTTGCTTCCGTGGACGGCTAACGGGCCTTTCCAAGGCTCTGGTTACGTCAGTTTTCCAATGTTTTGCCTCGCCCTGCGCTGCTGAGCCGAGCAGGGAGGCGTGCCGCGCCTCGTGGCTGCAGATGGCCGCCTCCCGCACCACGGAGCGCTGTCGAACTCCCGGGAAGCGGCCATCGGTCGAGGGCCGTTGCTACGACGGCGGTTTCGCCTGCGGCTGAGCGGCCTGCAGGTCGGCAAGGAGTTCGGCCTGCCCGGCGAGCACTCCGGACAGGATGGTGCGCGCGACGCGGAGCAGCTCGGCGATCTGCGGGCTGGCCAGGGAGTAGTACACGGTGGAGCCCTCCTTGCGGGTGACCACCAGGTTCGCGCGACGCAACACCGCGAGTTGCTGCGACAGGTGGGCCGGCTCGATGCCGACCTCGGGCAGCATCTGCGCCACCGCGTGCTCGCGCTCGCTCAGCAACTCCAGAACCCGGATCCGCGCGGGATGTCCCAGCGTCTTGAAGAACTCGGCCTTCAGTTGGTACAGCGGCGTGCTCATCGCGCCGTCCCCTTCCCGGCTGAGCAGCAGGGCCGTGCCGGCCGGTCCTCGGTGCATCGCATCCACCCACTCGTCGAACTCATGCGGTCCATCCTCGCCTGCGGAGTCGGCCGAGCCGAATCCGCGTACGAGAACCCGCACCACCCGAAAGCGGTGCTGACAACCTCGGCAATTGCGAAGATTAGCAAGTCTGTAGGTGATGTGGGGGAGGCTTGCGTGAGAATCACTCCGCTGCACGGCGCGACCGTCGCCGATCCAGCTCGGCGGTGTGGCGCCACCCGATGGTCATCGTCGTCAACTTCCTTGCACGGTCACGCTGTCGGTTCGAGAGGGAGGCTCATAAAGGGAGGGTGATCCAGATGCTCTTGCCCCCGCCGTCGGCATCCGCCCGCACGATCGCGGTGCCGCCCAGGCCGAGGGTGAGTTCCATGACGGTGGCCAGGCCGCCCGTCCCGGTGCCGGTGACCGCGCCGTACAGAGGCGGCTGATAAGGGTGGCGGTCGTGCACGGCGAAGGCCAGGCAGTCCACACCGGCCGCGTAGATCACGGTCACCTGCGGGGAGAGCACCGCCGCGTGCCGGACGCTGTTGGTGACCAGCTCGCTGAGGATCAGCAGGGCCGGACCGATGGCGGGGTGGCGCGGATTGACGCCCCACTCGGTCAGGGCCTGCTCGGCGGTCTGACGGGCGGCACGCACCGCGGCCGGCAACGTGGGCAGTGTGAGCACGTGCCGGTGGGGGAGGGCTTCGAGCCGGGTGTTCATCACGTCTCCGCGCGGGCGAGGCGGAATCCGCTCACCGTCTTGGGGTGCAGGCGCAGCAGGGTGTCGTGCGGGCCGTGGCTCCAGCCGGCGAGGGTGCGCTGGTAATGGGCGGCCTCGTCGGCATCGACGATCACATCGACCGGGCCGGCGACGGTGACGCTCCAGCCGGTGCCGGTCGCCGCGCGGACCTCGTCCACGTGGTAGGTCGCGGTGGCGGGGACCGCGGCGGCCGGTGCGGGCGTGCGCACCACCAGGCGGCCGTACTCCCACAGATGCCGGCCGGGCCGGACGACGGTGAGGTCCCGCTGGATGTACACCAGCCGGCCCAGCGCGCTGCCCTCCAACAGCCAGAGGGCCTCGGCGCCGGAGACCTCGACCATGCGCAGCGATGCGGGCGAGGTACTCATCCGACGGTCTCCTCTGGTTCCTCGATGACGGGCCGGGATGTCCGGGCCGGGAACGGCGGCACGACACCGGCGCCCTCCAGGTGGAAGCGGGCGCCCTGGATCGCCTCGGGCGTGGTGGCGTACTCGCGCCCCTCCAGACGCAGCAGCTCCAGCGCGCCGACGGACTCGAGGACCTGCCGCTGGCCGGGACGTATGCCGGAGGTCATGACGACGACGCCGCGCCGGTTCAGCTTCTCCACCACGTCCTTGAGGACCAGGGCTCCGGTGGCATCGATGGTGGTCACCCGGGACATACGAAGGACGACCACGCGCACGTCGGCGACCTCGGCCAGTTCGAGGAGGAAACGGTGGGCGGCGGCGAAGAACAGCGGGCCGTCGATCCGGTACGCCACGATGTGCTCCGCGAGCAGCGCGTGCTCCTCGGCGCTGTGGTCGCCGCGGTCGAGCGGCACCTGGTCGAGACGCGCCTGCTTGGCCACCGCGCGCAGCGCGAGCGCGCCGGCCACCGCCAAGCCGATGATCACGGCGTACACGAGGTCGAGTGCGAGGGTGGCTGCCGCTGTGAGCACGAGAATCACGGCGTCGGAGCGGGTGGCCCCGGCCATGGCACGCAGGGAGCCGACCTCGACCATGCGGATGGCGGTGGCCAGCAGCACACCGGCCAGCGCGGCGAGCGGGATCCTGGAGACGAGGGGTGCGGCGGCGAAGACGATCACAGCGAGGATCGCGGCGTGAGTGAGCGCGGCCAGCCGGGAGCCCGCGCCGGTACGGACGTTGACCGCCGTGCGCGCGATCGCGCCGGTCGCCGGCACCCCGCCGAACAGCGGGGCCGCGATGTTGGCCAGGCCCTGCCCGAACAGTTCGCGGTCCGGGTCGTGCCTCTGTCCCACCGTCATTCCGTCGGCGACCGAGGCCGACAACAGCGACTCCAGCGCGGCCAGCGCCGCCACCGCGACGGCCGGGGCCAGCAGGGAGCCGAGCGCCCCGGGGTCGAGGAAGGACAGCGAGGGAGCCGGGAGCCCGGCCGGCAGATCACCGATCGGCTTGGCGGCGCCCAGGCCCGCGACCTGCGCCACGACGGTGGCCCCGATCACGGCGAGGATGGAGAACGGTACGGTCGGACGCCGGCGGGCGCCCACCAGCATGACCACGGCCACCGCGACCGCGAAGCCGACGGCGGTCCAGTTCGGGGACTTGGCGAACTCCTCCGCCGCCCGCCAGGTCACCACCAGCACCCGATCACCCGCGGGCTTGGGCACCCCGAGCGCGTTCGGAATCTGCTGCAGGCCGATCACACAGGCGATGCCGAGCGTGAAGCCCTCCACGACCGGCGCGGGAATGTACTGCATGTACTTGCCGGCCCTGAGCAAGGCGAGCACGACGAGCATCACGCCGGCCATCAGGCCCACCGTGAGCACCCCGGACGGCCCGTGCTCCGCGACGATCGGCACCAGCACCACGGTCATCGCACCGGTCGGTCCGGACACCTGCAGGTTCGAACCGCCGAACACCGCGGCCAGCGCACCGGCGACGACCGCGGTCGCCAGCCCCGCCTCGGCACCGAGCCCCGAGGAGACACCGAAACCGAGCGCGAGCGGCAGCGCGACGACTGCCACGGTCAGCCCCGCAAGGAGGTCCCGGCGCGGGCTGCGGCGTATGTCCGCCAGGTCGGCACGGCCAGGCAGCAGAGCGGCGATCCGGCCCCGGACCCGGGTGAACGCGGACGTCATCGCGCGGCGACCTCGGCTTCCCGCAGCTCGGCCGGCAGTTCGCTCTGCCCGGCCGGTATCTCGGTCAGGATCCGCGGCGCGGCACCCGTCAGGTCGGCGGCATCCCCGCTCGCTCGCTCGTAGACCACCGTCGAGCTCTCGCGCCTGGCGCTGCCTGCGCCCGAGCGGCGCAACACCGCCACCTGCTGCGACAGCCTGGAGGGCGCCACCTCGATCGCCGTGAGCAGGTTCCGTACCGGCACCGGCCCGTCCAGCACCCGGCTCCGTACGGGATGCCCCGGCATCCGGAAAAACTCGGCCTTGGCCTGGTACAGCGGAACGGACACAACCCCTCGACTTCCCCGACAGCGCCCCCGCCGGGGCAAGCGAAGACTGTGCCCGCGGCTACCTGCAGACACAACAAACACAGCATCTAGCCAATTGCGAAAATTTGCAATTCAGCATCCGATGGCTGCCCGGGGATTCCGCCAGGGAAGGCTCAGCCCTTCTTGACCACGCTCGACTTCAGCTGCATCGCCCCGCAGCCGTCGATTCGGCAGTCGATGTCGTGGCCGTCGACTGCCCTTGTGCGGCAGTCTTCCAAGGGTGGTGGTGCGCACGTTTTTGCCGTGGGGCGGGCCGCAGGGACGGCCCCGGCGCCTCCGGGGGGCGAATGCGAGGAAGTCCGGCTGACGACTCCGGCGTCGGGCCGCACGGCCGGAGTCAGTGGTCCGGCGGCTGCTCCGGTGGAGCCTCAGAACGCTGCGGACGCCCCAGTTCACGCCCGGTGATCAACTCGGAATCGATCCGGACGAACACCGGCTCCTGCGCCGGCATCCATGATCGGGGGCCGTCCTGTGACAGCCGCGCGTGTTCCGCGAGGCTGCTCACCACGGCGGCCCGTCCGGTGACGACCACACTCCAGCCGGACCCGTTTCCGGCGTCGAAGTCATCCACCTCGAAGGCGACCACGACACCTTCGATGGCACGGACCAGTTCCGAATTCGCGTCGGTGCACAGCAGCACCGAGGAATCCGTGTCCAGCGAGAAGTTGACCGGGAGGACTGCGGGCAGCGCCTGCCGGGTGTAGACCACGCGGCCGACCGGCATCTTGGCGAGCAGGCGCAGGCACTCCTGGCGGTCGAGTACGCGAAAGCCGTCGTCCCGGAGCATCTGGCCATCTTCCTCGTACTGCGGGCAGGGCTGTAGGGCCGACCGGCCCATTTGCCGGGGCTGCTCGAGGACTGCTCGGCCCGGGCTCCAGGGGGGTGTCCGCCCGCGCGTGGGTGCCCAAGTACTCGCATACGAATCCACTCGCACCGCACGTACATGCCAAGGGGCGGGCGGCATGGTCCAACCGTCGGAAGCGGAGATGGACAGGTCTGTGCCGGACGAAGCCATGCCCGACAGGCACCTCGATGTCCGGACCATCACCTCCAGCAGCGCGGGCCGTTCCCGCCGGCCCCGCCGCTCCGCCCACGACACGCCCCTTGCAGGCACACCGAGTGAGTCATGGGCGACCAGGATCGCCTGCTGCCTGCGGCGCCGCGAGGAAACGGTGCTGCTCCGGTCGTTCGGTCTGTGTGGTTTCCGGTGCCGTCACGCCGGGCGAGAGCCCTCGGCGGCGTCGGTGGTGTTCGGGCCGGCGGATCGAGTGGGTCCGCCGCGCCATGGCGGGGTGGTCGTACGACGTGCGTCGTGCCAGGCCTGGGCGGCCCTGTCCGTCTGGCAGCGCAGCCGGTCCTGGAGCCGGTCGACGACCTCCGCGCCGGTTGCCTCCTCGGTCGCCGTGACGACCACCTGACGGCCGCCGATGCGCAGGTTCGCGCTCGCCGACCAGGGGTGGCCGGCGTGGTGGGCGACCGCGCGCAGGATGCGCACCTCGCCGGTGACGGCGGGCAGGCCCGGCCTGCTCACCACGGCGTCGATCTTCGCGCGGGCGTATGCCAGGGTCTCCTCATCCACGGCGCCGTCGGAACGCAGCCCGACCGACGGCGTCGCCTGGGAGTTGTTGGTGGTCATACGGGTTTCTCCTCGGAAATCAGGAACTGAAGAACTGGGGAGGGCAGAACGGTGGGATGGTTCGGACCGTGGATCACGGCAGCCACAGGTCGGGGCCGAACACCTCGTAACGGATGCGTCGCGCGGGAACGCCGGCGCGCAGCAGCCGCCCGCGCACGTCCCGACCAGGACCCGGCGGATCGAGCGGAGGCCGGCCAGGTGGCCGAGGATGCCGGTCATGGGGGTGCAGCCGATGCCCGCCGACACCAGCACGACGGGGGTCGTGGTGTCCACCGGGTCGTCGAGGAAGACGTCGCCGAACGGCGTGGACAGCAGCTCGTCGCCACCGGCCACGGCGGGCAGGGTGGCTCGTACGAGGCCGGTGGATTCTGCGGACAGCATGGAACCTCCCTGACAGGGCGGATGAAGGGGAAGGAGCAGCCGCATCGCCATGGGACGGCGGCCACTTGTTCGGCGGTCGCATGCCGCCGGCCGAGCTATGCGCTACGGCCGTAGTAGGCCGCTCGCATGAGTTCCCGCATGTCGTCGAGCATCGGCATCCGCGGGTTGGCGGGCGCGCACTGGTCCTCGAAGGCGTTGAGGGCCTGCTGGGGCAGTGCGTCGAGGAAGGTGCGCTCGTCGACGCCGAGAGCCTGGAACGACGGCTCGACGGCCACGGCGTCCCGGAGCCGCTCCACGGCCGCGGCCAGTGACTCGACGCCCTCCGCCGCGGTGGCGGCCGGCAGGCCGAGGGCGCGGGCGATGTCCTGGAAGCGCTCGGGGGCACGGTAGTGCTCGTACTTCGGCCAGCCGGTGAGCTTCGTGGGGACGGTGCCGTTGTAGCGGATGACGTGGGGCAGCAGGACCGCGTTGGTGCGCCCGTGCGCGATGTGGAAGGTGGCGCCGAGGGTGTGGGACATGGCGTGGACGATGCCGAGGAAGGCGTTGCCGAACGCCATGCCGGCGATGGTGCCGGCGTTGTGCATCTTCTCCTGTGCCTCCGGCCGGGCCGCGCGGTCGTTCACCGCCGCCTCGATGTTCTCGAAGATCAGCCGTATGGCGTGCAGCGCGAGACCGTCGGTGAAGTCGTTGGCGTAGACGGACACGTACGCCTCGACGGCGTGGGTGAGGGCGTCGAATCCGCTGTCGGCCGCGAGCGCGTGCGGGAGTCCGGCGGCGAGCAGCGGGTCGACGATGGCCACGCTGGGGGTGAGCGCGTAGTCGGCCAGCGGGTACTTCTTGCCGGTGGCCGGGTCGGAGATCACCGCGAAGGGGGTGACCTCGGCACCCGTGCCCGAGGTGGTGGGGATGCACACCAGGCGGGCGAGCTTCCCGAGGACGGGGAAGCGGAAGGCCCGCTTACGGATGTCGGAGAACTTGTGCCGCATGTCGGCGAAGTCGACGTCCCTGCCCTCGGCCTGCTGTTCGTACAGCAGCCACATCACCTTGGCCGCGTCCATCGGGGAGCCGCCGCCCAGGGCGATGATGGTGTCCGGTCGGAAGTCGCCCATGAGGCGGGCGCCGCGCCGGACGGAGTCGATGCTGGGCTCGGGTTCGACGTTGTCGATGACCTGGACGGTGACCGGTTCCCGGCGTCGCCGCAGTACGTGCTCGACCCGGTCGACGAGCCCGAGGCGGGTCATCGTCGCGTCGGTGACGACGGTGACGCGGTGGACGTCCGGCATGGAGGTCAGGTAGCGGATGGACTGGGGCTCGAAGTAGATCTTCGGCGGGACCTTGAACCACTGGAGGTTGTTGCGGCGCACGGACACCCGCTTGACGTTGAGCAGCTGGGCGGCGGAGACGTTGTTGGACACCGAGGTGCTGCCCCAGGAGCCGCAGCCGAGCGTCAGTGACGGCAGCAGGCTGTTGTAGATGCCGCCGATCGCGCCCTGGGAGGAAGGGGCGTTGACGATGATCCGTACCGTCTTCATACGACGGCCGTACGCCTCGGCGAGTTCGAGGTCGCCGGTGTGGACGACGGCGCTGTGGCCCTGCCCGTGGAAGGCGACCATGTCCGCGGCCAGCTCGAAGCCCTGCTCCGTGGAGCCGGCCCGCAGGACGGCGAGGACCGGGCAGAGCTTCTCGCGGGTGAGCGGCTCCTGCGGACCGACCCGGTCGGCCTCGACGAGGATGAGTGAGGTGTCGGCCGACACCGTGAACCCGGCCTGCTCGGCGATCCACGCCGGACTCTGCCCGACCGCCGCGGAGTTCACCTTGGGCTCGCAGCCCGCGCCCGCGGCCCTGCCGCCGGGGAACAAGAAGGCCTCCAGCTTCGCCTTCTCCTCGGCGGTTGCCAGGTGGGCGTGCAGCGTGCGGAATTCCGCGAGGACCGCGTCGTAGACCTGGTCGTCCAGGATGACGGCCTGTTCGGAAGCGCAGATCATGCCGTTGTCGAACGACTTGGACAGCACCAGGTCGTTCACGGCCCGGCGCACGTCGGCGCTGCGGTGGACGTAGGCGGGGACGTTGCCGGCCCCGACACCGAGTGCGGGCTTGCCGGCCGAGTAGGCGGCCTTCACCATGGCGTTGCCGCCGGTGGCCAGGATCAGGGAGACCCCGGGGTGGCGCATCAGGGCGCGGGTCGCTTCCACCGACGGGGTCTCGATCCACTGGACGCAGTGCTCCGGAGCGCCCGCCGCGACCGCCGCGTCGCGCACGACACGGGCCGCCTCCGCGCTGCAGTTCTGGGCGGAGGGGTGGAAGGCGAACACGACCGGGTTGCGGGTCTTCAGCGCCATCAGGGCCTTGAAGACAGTGGTGGAGGTCGGGTTGGTGACGGGGGTGACGGCGCACACCACCCCGACCGGCTCGGCCACCTCGATCATGTCGTCGATGTCGTCACGGGCGATGACCCCGACCGTCTTCATCGGGCCCATGCTGTGCGTGACGTACTCGCACGCGAACATGTTCTTGGCGGCCTTGTCCTCGAACACGCCGCGTCCGGTCTCCTGGACGGCGCGTCGCGCGAGCCCGGTGTGCTGGTCGAGGGCGGCGACCGAGGCCTTCTTCACGATGTGGTCGACCTGTTCCTGGTCGAGCCCCTCGTAGTCGGCGAGCGCCTTGAGTCCGTTGGTCACCAGGCGGTCCACCGCGACGGCGATGTCGGACGGCGCGTCGGCGGGCTCGGTGGTCGCGCTGCGGTCGTCGTGGCGGTTCATGTCGGCAGGCCTCCGTTGTGGAAGGGCGGCGACCGCACGGGTGGCGGCGCGGGAGGGAGCGGCACCTCGGGGGACGGGCACCGCTCCCATCAGCAGCGTCTCTCGTCAGCGGCGGTGGACCCAGGTCCCGATGGTCCCCTCGAGGGACTGATCGGCCCGGGCCGTCGGGGCCGGGTGTCCCATCCGCCCCGGCTGAACGCTCCGCTGTGGCAGCCGCGATGCACCGTCGTCCGTCCACGGCGCCGTCGCGGCTGGTCGCGCCCACGCGGCGGCAGCCGCACAGGCAATACGGCCCCGAGCCCTTCGGGGGCGCTGCCGAGCGGCAGCGGACTTCGTCCGGCCTGCTCAGTCGTGGTGCGCACCGGAGGAGTGGGAGCTGTCGCCCGCGTGGGTGTCGTCGACGCGGCACGTCAGGCCGTTGACGACGCCGACCACTCCGTCCACCCGGTACGTCATCCGGATCGCGGTCGGGATGTCGCCGTGGTGCGGTACGGCTCCGGCCAAGGTGACCATGCCGTCCCGGACCGAGACGGTCACGCTGTCGACCGGGAGCCCGAGCGCGAGGTCCAGTACTTCGTCGCGGACCTCCCGGCCGATCTCGTCGTCCGTGCGCAGGAAGACCCGCAGCAGGTCACGGCGGGTGGCGATGCCGATCAGGCGGTCCTCCTCGTCCACCACGGGCAGGCGCTCGACGCCGTGCCGCTCCATCACACGTGCGGCGTCGGCTATCCGCTGTTCCGGATGCACGGTGATCGCGGGCGTCGACATCAGGTCCCGAGCCGTGACGGCGCCGCCGACGGCACCGGGGCGAGGGCGCCTGAGGCGGCTCGACGGGTGACGCCGCGACCGCCGCGCACGGTCGTCCGGGGACCGGGCCGCCTGGCGACGGACCAGGTCCGTCTGCGAGACGACGCCCACGACCTTGTCGTCCTGGTCCACGACGGGCAGGCCGCTGATCCGGTGCCGGTCCAGCAGCCGTACGACGTCCTTGAACGACGTCTCCGGGCGAGCCTCGACGACGTCGGAGGTCATCACCTCACCGACGATGCGGGCCATGGCGGCCACCTCCTTTCCGGCTGGGCCCGGGCTCGGGGACGCGAGCCCGGGCCCAGCACTCACCTGTTGTCGCTCGATCCCGTCCCGGACAGTGCGGCCCGCCCGGCCTCCAGCCGGGCGACCGGGACACGGAAGGGCGAGCAGGAGACGTAGTCCAGTCCGGCCTCGTGGAAGAAGTGGACGGACTCGGGGTCGCCACCGTGCTCGCCGCACACGCCGATCTTCAGGCCGGGGCGGGCGGCACGGCCCTCGTCGACGGCGATCCGGACCAGCCGGCCCACACCGTCACGGTCGAGGGTCTCGAAGGGCGAGGTGGCGAAGATGCCCTTGTCGAGGTAGGCGGAGAAGAACGCCGCCTCGACGTCGTCTCGGGAGAAGCCCCACGTGGTCTGGGTCAGGTCGTTCGTGCCGAAGGAGAAGAACTCCGCCTCCGCGGCGATCCGGCCCGCGGTGAGCGCGGCCCGCGGCAGCTCGATCATGGTGCCGACCGGGCAGTGCACGGGCACGCCGGTCTCCTCGGACACCTCGGCCAGGACCCGCTCCACCTCGGTCCGCTCGATACGCAGTTCCTCGACGGCGCCGACCAACGGCACCATGATCTCCGCCGCGGGGGAGCCCCCGGCCCTCGTACGCGCCACGACGGCCTCGGCGATCGCCCGTACCTGCATGGCGACCAGACCGGGCACCACCAGGCCCAGGCGCACGCCGCGCAGGCCGAGCATCGGGTTCTCCTCGTGCATCCGGTTGACGGCGCCGAGCAGTTCGGTGTCGTGCTGGTCCGGGTGTTCGCCCCGGGCCTCGGCGGCGGCGATCCGCACGGCGAGGTCGGTGCGGTCGGGCAGGAACTCGTGCAGGGGCGGGTCGATGAGCCGGATGGTGACCGGCAGGCCGTCCATCGCCTCCAGGATGCCGATGAAGTCCTGGCGCTGGAGCGGCAGCAGCGCGCCCAGAGCCTGCTTCCGCTCGGTCTCGTCGCGGGCCAGGATCATCGCCTCGACCAGCTTGCGCCGCTCGCCGAGGAACATGTGCTCGGTCCGGCACAGCCCGACACCCCGGGCGCCGAACCGCCGGGCGCGGGCGGCGTCCTCCGGGGTGTCGGCGTTCGCACGCACCTCCAGCCTGGCCGTGCGGTCGGCCTGCTCCATGGTCCGGGCCACGGACTCGACCAGCCCGGCCGACCGCTCGCCCGTCTCGAAGTACCGCATCACCGCGGAGTCGACCAGCGGAGCGGCGCCCAGGTACACGGCCCCTTCGGAACCGTCGACGGAGATGACCGTGCCTTCTGCGACGACGGTCTCACCCACGGTGAAGCGACGGCCCTCGGCGTCCACGGCGATCTCCTCCGCACCGCAGACGCACACCGTGCCCATACCTCGGGCGACCACGGCGGCGTGACTGGTCTTGCCGCCGCGGCTGGTCAGCACCGCCTGCGCGGCGATCATGCCCGGCAGGTCGTCGGGGGTGGTCTCCTGGCGCACGAGCACCACCTGCTCGCCCGCGGCGGCCCGGCGGACGGCCTCGGCGGAGTCGAAGACTGCGGCGCCCACGGCCGCGCCCGGCGAGGCGGGAAGGCCGTGCGCGAGCGCCTCGCCGACTGCGGAGGTGTCGAACCGGGGAAACATCAGCCGGGCGAGCCCGTCCCCGGCGACCCGGCCCAGCGCCTCGGCGGGGCTGATCAGGCTCTCGTCCACCAGCTCGGAGGCGATGGCGAACGCGGCCTCGGCGGTGCGCTTGCCGACCCGGGTCTGCAGCATCCACAGCCGGCCGCGCTCGACGGTGAACTCGATGTCGCACAGATCCCGGTAGTGCGCCTCCAGGGTCTCCATGTGACCGCGCAGCTGAGCGTAGGAGACACGGTCGAGCTCTTCCAGGTCGGCCAGCGACACGGTGTTGCGGATGCCGGCCACGACGTCCTCGCCCTGGGCGTTCGGCAGGTAGTCGCCGTACAGGCCCGGGCGCCCGGTGGCGGGGTCGCGCGTGAAGGCGACACCGCTGCCCGAGTCGGATCCGAGGTTGCCGAAGACCATGGTCTGCACGTTCACCGCGGTGCCGAGGCCGTCGGCGATGTGTTCGCGGCGCCGGTAGATCCGGGCCCGCTCGCCGTTCCAGGATTCGAAGACGGCGAGCACGGCCCGCCGCAGCTGCTCGCCCGGGGACTGCGGGAAGTCCTCACCGGTCTCCCGGCGGATCAGGGCCTTGTACGTCTCGACGAGTTCGGCCAGGTCCGCTGCATCCAGGCCCAGGTCGTCCGTCGCGCCGCGAGCGCGCTTGAGGTCGGACAGGGCGCTCTCGAACAGTCCGCTGCCGACGCCCATGACCGTACTGCCGAACATCTGCACGAGGCGGCGGTAGGAGTCCCAGGCGAAGCGCTCGTTCCCGGACACCTTCGCCAGGCCGAGCACGGAGTCGTCGCCGAGACCGATGTCCAGGATCGTCTCCATCATGCCGGGCATGGAGAAGCGCGCCCCGGAGCGCACGGACAGCAGCAGCGGATCGTCGGGCTGCCCCAGCCTTCGGCCGGCGGCCTTCTCCAGAGCCGTCAGATGCCCGGCGATCTCCTCGGCCAGCCCGTCCGGCTCGCTGCCGGCGCTGAAGAAGGCCCGGCAGGCCTCGGTCGTCACGGTGAAACCCGGCGGCACCGGCAGCCCGAGCCGGGTCATCTCGGCCAGGTTCGCCCCCTTGCCGCCGAGCAGGCCGGCCAGGTCACGCCCGCCCTCCGCGAAGTCGTACACGTAACGGACCATGATGTCGGTCTCCTCCGTCGGGCTTCGGCTGGATGCTCTCTCCAGCGTCTGCCTGCCGGTGTCGGAGGGGGCAGGTGCTGTCGGTCCCCTCCGGTGGGCCGGTCGGCCCAGGCAGATCCGTCGCTGCCGTCGGGGCGTGACGCAGACGGTCTACGGGGAGGGGGTGGGTGCGGCCGCCTCTTGTTCACGGTCGAGTGTCGAACCCGGCTTCCGGGAGGCAAGCGGCATCCCGCGCGCCGCCACTCTGACCGGCGGCAACCGCGATGATGCCGCCCCGCTGGTCCCGCTGCATCCCGGCTGCGGAATCGATCACGACAACGGCCTGGGCACCCCACGCTTGATCGCGGAACGTGCGTTCGTCTGTCTGCACTGGTTCACCGTCTGCGAATCCGCTGGGAGCGCGACGGCTTTCACGGAGCCTTCCTCGCCCTTGGGGGCGCACTCGTCTGCCGGCGACGCCTGAACTCGGCTGTCCCCGACTAGTTTTTCTGCAGTGCGCGGGTGACACCCGCGATGACGGCGGTCGTCAGCACCCAGCCGAAGGCGATCAGCAGGTAAGCCAACCACTGGAGGCTCTCGTTCGGCCAGTACCAGGCCGAGCGCTGCCCCAGGCCACCGATGGGGATCAGAAGGTCCAGCGTGTAGACGAGCGGTTGGAACGGGGCCCCTTCGCCTCCTTGGACCGGATGAGGGGAGTGCGTGCCGAAGGCCAGCGTGCCCAGCAAGGTCAGCGCGAGGAGCCAGACGCCGGCCAGCCAGGGGCGGTAGCCGTAGCCGACGGTCACGTCGAGCAGGTGCCCCCACGCACGCGCGGCCGGGGGCAGCGTGCGACGCCGATGGCGCTGTTTGGCCAGGAGCACGCGGCGGGCTTCGTCGTCGTGGCCGGACTTCCGGTACCAACTCGCCAACTGTTCGTAGGGCTGGGGGTTGTAGCCGGGACTGCGTCGGATCCACGCCAGGCGGTGGCGCACGGAGTCCCGCTGCCCCGCCGCTTCCCGGCCTCCGCCCGCCGCGTCCCCCTTGACGGAGCCGTAGACGAAGCCGTCCAACTCCACCACGTCCGGCCAACTGCGCTCACTGTCGTGCAGGTACGACACCTGTGCACCCCGCAGGTCCACGGCACCGGACGGTGCTGCGGCGAGGGCGAGGTCGAAGTCGACGGCGTGCATCAACGAGGCGGACAGGGAAGGGCCGTTGCCGTCGGGTGGACCGTTCAGCGCGGCCCCCGCGAAGCTCAGACCGGCCGAGATCCGGGCACCCCGCAGCTCTACGGTCCCGTTCGCGACGAACTCGTCGGAGAGGATGACCGTCGAGGCCGCGGAGTTCTCCAGATTGAGCGCCAGGCCGCGCGGGCCGGGCTCCTCCAGCCGTGCGCCGTTCATGTACAGCCCGCCGGGCAACTGTGCGCCCGGCAAACGTACTTCACCCCGTGCCACGAACCCCGGCCGGCAGAAGAACCCCCCTTCCATGACCAGGCCGCCGGCGGCCAGGGCCCACCCGCCGGACGCGTTGAGCTCGGCCCTGTTGAGGAGCACGCCGCCGGCCACCCGGGCGTTGGTGAGGGACAGGGCGGTGATGCGGTGGTGGAAGTGGGAGGAGGCGCCGCTCTCGGCGATCGAGCGGGACAGGTCGAAGTTCCCCTCGATACGGGTCGCCCCGGCCTCGATGCCAGGCACCTGGCAGCCCTTGAACACGAGCGTCTGGGTCGTCGCCCCGAGCAGGTTCACCGCCTCCTCGAACCAGCACTCCTCCAGCCAGAGGGCGTACGCGAGCTGCGCACCGGCCAGGTTGAGCGGTCCGACGATCCGCGCCCCGGCGAGTCGCAGGCACGGTACGGCGCCGGGCTGCCCGCTGTGCGCGCCCAGCATCAGCGCCGCGATCACGGAAGCTCGAACCGTCCGCTCCGGCCCCCACTGCCCACCCTCGGCGACAGGGTCGTCCCCGGGCACAACCGCGCGCAGGTCCACGGCCCGCCCTTCGGGGAACGCGTTCCACAACGCACGCTCCGGCGAAGTCAACTCGTCGTATGAGAACACTAGTGCAGCGTAGTGATCCTCCTACTCGTTCACCTTGCCCTTGTTTCTCATGCTGCGCCTGAACACGCACGCGGGAGGGCGGCGAAGGCCGCGCCGGCCGATGCGCGAGCCGTCGGCTCGCAACGCGGACCTCGTATCCGCGTCAGCGGCCGCCGGCCATCATTTACGGAACTCCCGGTGGTCGTCGCCCTTGCCGAAGTAATGCCGTTCTTCGACGAACTCCCGCTCGCCGGGGCCCAGGACCGTGCCAGGCGTCGACAGGAACGCGATCAGCGCGAAGCCGACGAGTGTCCCCTCCTCGTCCGCCACCGGCAGTCGCTCGACGCGATGCCCGGTCATCAGCCTCGTGGTGTCGGCCGGACCGGCTCCCGTACCCCGGCGACGCCGCGGCCGGGTGACTCCTGCGGTCGGCACCCCAGGGACCTCGTCCCGCTGCGGCCGGGCTGGAGATCCGTGCCGGCGGAGTGTGGCCGGATCCGGCTGCCGTACCTGTTCGGTCCCTGCGAGCAGCCGGACGGGAGCTGCCCCTGCCCGGCCGGCGGCGGGCAGCAGGCCGAGGGGCCGTACGGCCCTTGGAAGGGACCGGGCAGCCTCTGCCTTCGCACAAGCCGCAGCGCGACGCTGGTACGGACAGCAGACCGAGTGCTGGAGGTGCCGAGATGCTTCGCCCCGTTGTCGCCGGAGTCGACGGATCCGCCGAAAGCTTCGCTGCCGCCGCTTGGGCGGCGCGCGAGGCGCTGCGGCAGGACCGGCCGCTGCACATGGTCCATGCCTGGAACTGGCACCCCCGTCAGGAGGAGGGGGAGATCGCCAACGCCGCTCAACGGCATCTGGCCCGGCGCGCACTGCGCCAGGCGGGGGACCGGGTCCGCAGGGATCACCCTCAAGTCCGCCTCAGCGACGAGCAGATGGAGGGACCGGCCACCGCCGCCCTGCTGAAGGCCGCGGACCGGGCCGAGCTGATCGTCCTGGGCTCGCGCGGCCTCAGCGGCTTCACCGGATTCCTGGTCGGCTCGGTGGCCCTCGGCGTGGTGGCCGGGTCCACCCGCCCCGTCGTACTCGTCCGGGCGGACGAGCAGGCCGCGGACGAGCACCTCCTCGCCGGCGACGGAAGCGAATCGACGCTCACCGGCTACCGGGACGTCGTGCTCGCGATCGGCCTGGACGACCCCTGCGACGAAGTCATCGAGTTCGCCTTCGAAGCGGCCCGGCTCCGCCACGCCCGGCTGCGGGTCGTGCACGCCTGGCACCCCGCCGGGCCGGTCGGCCTCGGGCCGGGCGAGGTCGGTCTGATGAAGGAGTCCTGGCAGGGCGAGGAGTGGCTGGGCTTCCTCAAGGCCGTGCTCCAGGTGTGGCAGGACAAGTACCCCGACGTGGAGGTCCTGGCGACGGTGGTGGAGGACAGGCCCACGACCGCGCTCGTGCGTGCTTCGACCGGTGCGAGTCTCCTCGTCGTCGGCCACCGTCTCGCCGATCGCCCGGTCGGCCCCCGCACCGGACCGGTCACCCACGCGGCGATCCATCACGCCGGGTGCCCCGTGGCCGTCGTCCCCCATGCCTAGAAGAGCCCCGGATCCTGCCGCCGGGGCACAGCGCCCAGGTTTCCGCGACAGCGCGGACGGACGAAGGAGGTGACGGTCATGGCGAGGCATGTCGTGGCCGGTCTGGACGGATCGGGGGAAAGTCTCGCGGCGGCCGACTGGGCGGCCAGGGAAGCCCTCCGGCGGGGGCTGCCCCTCCGCCTGGTACATGCCTGGGAAGGCCTGCCCGACGACGGCGTCGACGCGAACCTGCCAGAACTCAGGGCACCGCAGTACCACGCGCGCCGGGTGCTGCGCCAAGCCCTCGACGTGCTGAGCGAGCGGTATCCGCAGCTGTACATCGCCGCCGAACAGGTGCGCAGGCAGCCCGGTCCCGCGCTGCTGGACGAGGCGGCGGACGCCGGGTTGCTGGTCATCGGGAACAGGGGACCGGGCGGGGTGCAGGGGTTCATGTCCGGATCGGTCGCCATGTCGACCGTCGCGCACGTCGACCGGCCGGCCGTCCTCGTCCGGGCCGACGAGACGGCGGCGGACGAACACCTCCCCGACGGCAGGGGGAAGTCGTCGGCCGCGACCCCCTTCCGTGACGTCGCGGTGGCCGTCGACATCGGCGGCGCCTGCGACGACGTCCTCGACTTCGCGTTCCGCGCGGCAGAGCTCCGCAGGGCGCCGCTGCGCGCCGTGCACGCCTGGCACGTACCGCTCACCGGCGTCGTCCCGGGCGTCGAGGAGCGTACGCGGATCAGGGAGCAGGCCGAGCACGAACTCACGGAGCTTCTCCGGCCCTGGCGCGCGAAGTACCCCGACGTGATCGTCCTGGAGAACCTGCACGAGGGGCGGGCAGCGCACGTCCTCGTGCGCGCCGCGGGCGGGGCCGGTCTGCTGGTGGTGGGCCGCCGCAGACGGCGTACCGCGATCGGTTCGCACACCGGCCCGGTGGCGCATGCGCTGATCCATCACGTGAGCCGGCCGGTCGTACTGATCCCGCACGACTGAAGGTGACGTCAGATCAGAGGAAGGGCGGTCCACGATCATGTCCGACGTCCGCACGAAGCCCTGCCACGCATCCGCCTGCCTCGTCCGGGACGTCCTCACCGCGCCCTCCCCGTACAACACACAACCCTGGCGCTTCGTCGCCGAGGACGACGGCGGGGGCATCGAAGTACACGCGGACGACGCCCGGAGACTCCCCGTCTCGGACCCTTCGGCCGGGAAATGGTCATCAGTTGCGGAGCGGCGCTTCTCAACATCCGGCCGACCGTGCGGCACCTGGGTTTCAACCCGCTCGTCGAGCACTTCCCGGGCCGGGCGGACCCGTCGTTCCTGGCCCGGGTCGCGTGGGGTGCGTACCGCCGCCCCCCTGCACCCGGCTGAAGGAGATGGACGAGGCCGACGCGGAGTTCCCGCAGGCGGACGTCGCCCTCGTCGTCGGCGCCGACCACGTCACCAACCCCACGGCCCGACGCCCCGGCAACGCCATCTCCGGCCTGCCGATCCTCGACGTCGACAAGGCGAAGAGCGTCGTCATCAATCGCTCGACGGTCCACGGCTGCGCGGGCATCGACAACGAGCTGTACACGGACCTGAAGACCGGGATGTTCTTCACCGACGCGAAACAGGGACTGAGCGAGCTCCAGGCAGCCGTCGGTGAGTTCGTCGGCTGAGCGACCCGGCGGCGGTGAGCCCCCGCCACAGCGGCGGGGGCTCGGCGCGGTCACTTCCCGGCCGGTCCTGGCGACGAGCCGCGCAGGATGTCCAGGCGGCGTCGGTACTCCTCCTCGTCGATCTCGCCGCGCGCGTACCGTTCGGCGAGGATCTGCTCGGCGCCCGGGCTGCCGGACGGGGGCTGCGCGCTCCAGCCCGGGTGTCCGCCCACGTGGGTACCAGGGCGCAGCACAGCACGGAAGAGCAGCACCACGGCGGTGATGAGCGCGGCCCAGAACAGCAGATTGCCGGCGGTCATCCAGAACCAGGCCCAGCCGCTCATGCCGTGTCCGTACCAGTACATCATCATGGTTCACTTCCCCGGTTCAGCGACGTCCGGGCTGACGTCGCGGGATGGACTCGCTTCCACGGTCCCTGTGGGAGGCCGCCGGACAACAGGTCCCGGACGGCCCTCCTGAGGGCCGGTGGACCCTGATCCAGGGTGGACGCGGGGCCGGGACGGCAGGGCGGTCAAGGCCGGCACGGCACCCGCCGCGGCCCCGACGGACAGCCTCAGCCCCATGCCGCTCACGAACGCCGAGCGCGCCGGCTCCGACAGCATCCGCCCGGACGTGCCACCCACCCGTCCGGCTCTGCGGCAAGGTGCCCGTGAGGGAGTCGAGCGCGGCCGGGACCACCAGACCGGCGCCGAGTCCGAGCAGCAGCATGCCGGTGAGCACGTGCTGGAGACGTCCGCGCCGGACACCTGCCACAGCCCGCACGCGACGGCGAGCAGCCCCGTACCGATGTTTCCGGCCACCGGCATCAGCCCGGCGAAGACCAGGGCGTAGGCGTCCACGATCCACTGCGACCGGGTCGTCGACGCGTCCGGTTCACGGACCAGCGTGGGCAGTGCCACGTTCAGGATCGTGTTGTCCGGTGTCACGATCAGCAGCGACACACAGAGCACGAGCAGTGCCGCCCAGCGGTTGGCCGGACCGCGGTTCCCCGGTGCAGGTACCGAACGTCTCCGGGAGGGCCCGAGCGGCCCTCCCTGGGTGCGTGCGTCAACGGCGGTGCATGGTCTCCAGAGCGGCCGCCAGGACATGGGGATCGTGGTGGCCCCGGTAGACGGCAGGCGGCTGCTTGTCGAGGCGGAGCAGCCGGGAAACCGCGGTCCACGCCGTGCGTACGGAGTACTCGACCGTGAAGACGACGTCGTCCGGCACCTCCGCGAACTGCCCGATGAAGGCGAGGTTGACCGAGCCCCCGGGCACGACGTCGGGCCGGTCGTCACGACGGCGGTTCAGGAACTGGCTGGTGATGTAGGGCATCACGCACGGGATGACCGTGGACGTCTCGAGGACACGGGCACAGGTCCGGTCGTCGAAGTGCAGGTGGTGCAGGACCTCTTCGAGGATCTCCCGGCCCGAGCACATGGTCATGGGCTTGGGCGTGTGGTTGCCGGCGCGGCCGGGGAAGAGGCCGTAGCCCCACCAGACCGAGACGTCGTCCGGCTGGTCGCGGTAGACGGGCTGGCGGTTGGCGACGATGGTGAGCAGCCAGTTGGAGTCGGTGAACGTCATCAGCCCGCCCTTGCCGGTCTCCCGGCCGCTGAACTCGGCGAGGGCGTCGAGGAAGGCCGGGTCCTTGGCGGTGACGGTGAACGACTCCCAGCGGGACTCCTTCACATGCTTGTCGAAGGCGTCCGGGTTCCCGAAGTTCTCGTGTCCTCGGGCCAGCCGGTGCCAGAGCAGCCAGGCTTCCGAGCGCTGGGGAGGCGGCGGCGGGGGAGAGCTGTGCGTGCCCCGACTGGAGGCGTCGGTCATGGAGCCGTTGGTGACCAGGACCAGGTCCTCGGGGGCGACGGCGATCCTCTCCTCACGGCCGGCCCGGCACAGGCGGACGGCTTCCACCGTCCTGCCGTCCTTCCCCGGGGCGAAGTCGAGGTCGGTGACCGTGCATCCGGGATGGATGGTCACGCCGCGCCCGCGCAGCCAGGCCGCCAGGGGGCGCACGATCGAGTCGTACTGGTTGTACCGGGTCCGGTGGATGCCGGACATGGAGCCGAACTCAGGGAACAGGTGGATGAAGCGGCGGAGATAGCGGCGGAACTCGATGGCGCTGTGCCAGGGCTGGAAGGCGAACGTGGTGCACCACATGAACCAGAAGTTCGTGGTGAAGAAGTGCTCGCCGAAGCAGTCGGTGATCCGCTTGTCGTCCAGGTGGCCCTCGGGAGCGGCCAAACACCGGACCAGGTCCAGCCGGTCGCGCTCCGAGAAGCCCATCGAACGGGTCTCGACGATCTTCCCCGCCCCGTCGACCAGCCGGGCGATGTCGTCCCAGGCGAACTCCTCGTGCCCGGCCAGGATCTCCTGCGTCACGGACACCGAGGGGTCGTCCAGGGTGGGAATGCCGGACAACAGATCGTACGTGCAGCGGAACTCGGCCTCGAACATCCGGCCGCCGCGCATGGTGTAACCCGCCTCCGCCGAGCCACCCGCGTCCAGGCTGCCCCCGATGCCCATCTGCTCCTCGAAGAGATGGATGTCCGCGCCGTCGAACCCGCCGTCGCGGATCAGGAAAGCCGCCGCGGCGAGCGCCGCGATCCCGCTGCCCACCAGATATGCCTTCGCCATCAGAACACTCCTCGTCGCTCGCGCCCGTGGATCGGGAACCGCACCTCCTACGTTTTCCTGCGCGAGCGGTGTCGTCAGTGGGCCAATGGTCACCGGCCGGGTCCGGAGGGCCCCGGCGACCGGCGGACATCACCTCAGGCAGTGCGCCACGGCGCCGGCACGTGCCGACGCGGCGACGGAGGTCCCTCCTGGCCGTATCCGGCACGTGTCACCATCTGTGCGTGGCGAGGTCGTCCGTGCGACGGCGGGATCAGCCGGTCACGCAGATCCGGCCATTCCAGCGCCTGGTGGAGCCGGTCGCGCGGACCAGGCGGCGGCTCTCCACCGCTCGGTCGGTGTCGGCGTTGTTGCGGTGTTCCGCCTGGCCGATCAGCCGGAGCAGGGGATCCACGTCCGCGGGCGACACGAGGTCGAGGTGGGCGCCGTCGGCACGGGCGGCGTCGCGGAGCTCCGTGACCACGGTGGTTGGCAGCGCTCGGTCCGAGAAGGGAAAACCGTGGCCAGCAGGTCCTCACCAGGCTCTCCGCACGGCCTACTTCGCCGGTCGTCCCCCGGTCTCGGGCTGTTCCAGGTGGGAGGCGAGGACGGCGGCCTGGACGCGGCGCTGGACGCCCAGCTTGGCGAGGAGGCGGGAGATGTGGTTCTTGACGGTCTTCTCGGAGAGGTAGAGCTTCTTGCCGATCTCGCGGTTGGTGAGGCCGTCGCCGATGAGGGCGAGGATGTCGCGTTCGCGGGGGGAGAGGCTCGCCAGCTCGGGCGGCATGGACGGGGTCTCGGCGGGGTCGGCGCGCAGGGAGCGCATGAGGCGGGCGGTGGTCGCGGGGTCCAGCATCGACTGGCCCGAGGCGACCGTGCGGACCGCGGAGACCAGGTCGGAGCCCTTGATCTG
>NZ_JBHXLU010000108.1:0-39483 GCF_042720695.1 Streptomyces sp. NPDC058457
GTTACATTCCGAACCCGGAAGCTAAGCCTTACAGCGCCGATGGTACTGCAGGGGGGACCCTGTGGGAGAGTAGGACACCGCCGAACAAATATTGAAAGGGTTGGATCTGGAACTTCGGTTCCGGGTCCAACCCTTTTTTGTTCTGCGTAACGTGTCGTTCACGTTCCGCGCCGAGCATCCCAGCATGGGTACTGCTGCAATGCTCAGGGCCGCCGGTGTCGGAGTGGGCGACGAGGTCATCGTGCCGGCCTTCGGGAACGTCGAAGTCGCCGAGGCCGTGACACTGGCCGGTGCGCTTCCGGTGTTCGCCGACATAGATCCGGTGACCTACTGCCTCGACGCGACGGCCGTGGAAGCGGCGATAACTGCCCGCTCTGCGGCGGTGGTTGTCGTACACAGGTTTGGGCGGTGGGCCGGCATCAGGCAGTTGCATGAGCTGGGGCAGCGGCACGGACTGCTGGTGCTGGAGCAAGGCGAGTCCGAGGCCCCGTACGATGAGATCGCGCAGCGGCGGCAGCGGGCCGCCTATCTCGATGCGAAGCTGCGCGGTGTGCGGACGCCCGACGGCGGTGACGGGCACACCTACCAGCAGTATGTGGTGCGGGTGCCGGGGAACGGCCGGCCCGACCGGGATGCTTTCGCTCGGGCCCTGCGGGGCAAGGGAGTTGACTGCCGGGTACCGGTGAAGACGCCGGTGCACCGACTGCCGGAATTCCGGCGCTGTGTCTCGCTGCCGCAGACGGAGGTGGCCGCGGACGAGACGCTCGCGTTGCCCGTGGACGCAGCGTTGACGAAGCGGGAGATGCAGCGGATCGTGTCCGCCTGCAATGCCCTCGGTGGACTGCTTCAGCCCGCCTTCTGAACGAGTTTGGGAACTCGGGCCTGTTCGGGGTATGATCTATTCCGTTGCGGCGGGGGAAACCTCGAAAAGGCAACAGGCCCCCATAGCTCAGTCGGCAGAGCGTCTCCATGGTAAGGAGAAGGTCAACGGTTCGATTCCGTTTGGGGGCTCCAGTCAAAAGGCCCCGCCCGTAAGGGCGGGGCCTTTTTCACGCCCTCTTTCCCCGTCCCTCTCAGTCCTTCTGAAGGCCGGGGACCCGCATCGCGAGGATCGCCATGTCGTCCGACGGGGCGTCCGACGCGAAGCGTTCCACCGCGCGCATGATGCGTGCGGCGACCGCGCCCGCCGTGAGGCCCGTACAGGTCGTGAGAACGTCCGCGAGGCCGTCGTCGCCCAGCATGCGCGTGCCCTCCCGGCGTTCCGTCACGCCGTCCGTGACGCAGAGGAGGACGTCGCCCGGGTCGAGGGTGACCGTCTGCTCGTACAGCTCCAGGTCCTCGATGACGCCGAGGAGCGGCTGCGGTTCGGCCGCCGCCTCCACGGTGCCGTCCTGGCGCAGCCGCAGTGGGAGCGGGTGGCCGGCGCAGACCACCTTCATCTCCGCGCTGCCGTCCTCCTGGGGGCGCATCTCGCCGTACAGGAGGGTCAGGAAGCGGCTGCGGGCTCCCTCGTCCAGGATGGCCGAGTTGAGGCGCTCCAGGACGGCCGGCCCGCTGAGGCCCTCGCGGGCCAGCAGGCGGAGCGCGTGCCGGGCGAGACCGGTCACGGCGGCCGCGTTGGGACCCGTACCGCAGACGTCGCCGATGGCGAAGCCGTACGCGTTGTCGGAGATCGGGAAGACGTCGTAGAAGTCGCCGCCGACCTCGTTGCCCTCGCCGGCCGCGCGGTAGATGACCTCGACCTCCATGCCCTCGATGTGCGGGGTGCCCGGGGGCAGGAGGCTGCGCTGGAGGGCCTGGCTGATGGCCGTGCGCTCCGAGTACAGGCGGGCGTTGTCCAGGGCCAGGGCGGCCCGGCGGGAGAGGTCCTCGGCCAGTTCCAGGATCTCCTGGCGGAAGTGTTCGTCGGTGGGCTTGCCGAGGGTGAGCATGCCGATGACGCGGTTGCGGGCGACCAGGGGGAGGACCACTGTCTCGCCGCCCACGGCGGAGGCCGTGGCGAGCGTCGGGCCGATGCCGGCGGAGACCTGGCGGGTGGGGCCGCCGGTCAGGCCGAGGCTGCGCATGGAGCTGCGCAGGGCGGCCTGGTGGGCGTGTTCGCCGGGGGCCGTCCAGACGCGGGCGCCGGGTGTGGGCACCGGGTCCGGCGGGGGCACCTTGGAGAGCAACGACTTGATGCCGTCGATGAGTTCCTCGTCCTCGTGCAGGACGTACGACAGGTACGGGTCGGAGGCCTGGTCGGCGATGGTGTAGACCGCGCACCAGGTGGCGAGGGTCGGGACCGTCATCTGGGCCATCAGGGCGAGGGTCTGGTCGCGGTCCAGGGTGCCGGCGAGCAGGTCGGAGGCCTCGACGAGGAAGCTGAGCGAGCCGCGGCGCAGCCGCTCCAGCTCGCCCAGGCGGGCCGACTCGACGGCCAGGGCGATGCGGTCGGCGGCGAACTGGAGGCGCAGCGCCTCCTCGTTGGAGTATCTGCCCGGGGCCTCGGCCGCGACGCCCAGGGAGCCGGTCAGGCGGCCCTCGACCTTCAGCGGCACGGTGACGACCGATCGCATACCGGTGCCTGCCAGGAGGGGGACCGCGCCCGGAACGGCCGCCAGATCGTCGTGTACGGCCGGCATACGGGCCGAGCCGTAGCGGCCGGGGCCGGCTTCCACGGGCACGCGCGCGAAGCGCTGACGGGCGGACGGGAGCCCGGTGGAGGCGCGGACCTCCAGCTCGGTCTCGTCGTCGGTGGCCAGGAGCAGGAACGCGGAGTCGCCGTCGAGCATGTCGCGGGCGCGCTCGACCGTGCGCTGGAGGAGGCCGTCGAGGTCGTCCGGGGCCGGGGAGCCGATGAACACCTCGAAGGGGTCGCTGCTCTGGCCGTCGGAGGCGCCGCCGGTATCGGAGGCGGGGACGCGCAACGGGGTCTGGAGGACGGCCCGTTCGTGGTCGCGGACGAGCAGGCAGACGGTGGAGGGCTCGCCGCCGGTGTCGCGGACTCTCAGGTGCGAGGCGTAGACGGGGGTCACGCGGCCGTCGGCGCCGCGGATGCCGTAACTGCCCTCCCAGCGGGAGAGCTGGAGGGCCTCGGCGATACCGGTGCCGGTGCCGGGGGTGTGCGGCCAGGCGGCGAGGTCGGTGAGGGGCTTGCCGGTGACCTCGCCCGAGGTGTGGCCGAAGATCTCCTCGGCGTCCTCGTTCCAGGCCGAGATGGAGCCCTTGCGGTCGATCTGGACGACCGCGACGCGGACCCGGCCGTCGGCGAGGGGCAGCAGGTCGGCCGGGAGGGACGGTCCGGCGGCGCGGGTGCCCACCGGGCGCTCGGGGAGGTCGAGCTGGAACCAGACATTCTTGTGCGTGGACGTGTACTCGACGCCCCAGCGGGTGGCGAGGGCCGCGCAGAGCTGGAGTCCGCGGCCGCCCTCGCGGTCGGGGCTGCCCATGTTGACGGCGGAGCCCTGGAGCGGGACCTCGCGTTCCGGGTAGCGGTCGGAGACCTCGATGCGGACTCCGTCGTCCGTGCGCAGGCACAGCACGTCGGCGTGGGTGCCGGCGTGCACCACCGCGTTGGTCACCAGTTCGCTGGTGAGGACCACGGCGTCGTCGACGACGTCCGCGAAGCCCCAGCCCTGGAGGGTGTCGCGGACGAAGGACCGGGCGGTCGCGACCGATCGCCCCACGGGCTCGAAGCTGGCGGCCGCGCGCGCGGTGATCACAGAACTCCTCGACCGGGTCTCGACATGCGGGCTTCCCTGGCCGGTCGGCTGGTGCCGCTGCTGCGGCATGCGCTCGCCTGTGGGCCGTGGCTCCGGGTTGTGTCCCCCGGGGATCACTCCGGTGGTCATGGTCTGCGGCCGCCCCTCCGAATGCCCGCTCGTTCTCGTGCCACCGCCCAGGCCGGACGGACCGGTGCGGCTGGACAGCCGCATGCAAGGTTACTTACCTTCGCCGTCCGAGCGGATGCCGGTCGCCAGTGTTTACGCCCCCAGGGTGTGCGGACGATGTGCGAAGCTGCCGAACTGTTATGGCCTGGTTCGGCCAGGGTGAAACACTGGGCAAGCTTCTGATGAAGGTCCGGTCAGCCTGAGTGCATTCCGTGTATGGCGGGCAACAGCCCCTGGTGTGGCCGGATCTCATCTGGCAGAACTACGCAGCAGTAACTGGTACGCCGAAGTAAGCGGTACGCCGAGTATGGCGGTGTCCGAGCACAGCAGTAACGGTCGACCCCTGCGGGAGGGACACAGTGGAGTCTGGCGCAGCGGCGCGGGGCACTAAGGCGCGCGCGAAGGGCGGACCGTCCCTGAGCAGGCAGCGGGGCGGTGACGGGACCACCGCGGTGGACACGGCTTCCCTGAACCGCTTGCTGGTGGCGCTCCTGGCGATGCGGGACGGCAACTTCCGCAAGCGGCTCACGGTGTCCGGGGACGGCGTGATGTCGGAGATCGCGGCGGTCTTCAACGAGGTGGCCGACCGCAATCTCCACCTCACGGGTGAGTTGTCCCGGGTGCGGCGGGTCGTCGGACGTGAGGGAAAGCTCACGGAGCGGCTGGAGACGGGCGCCTGCGAGGGCTCGTGGGCGGCTGCCATCGACAACTCCAACGCTCTCGTCGACGACCTGGTGCGGCCGGTCTCCGAAGTGGGCCGGGTGCTCACGGCGGTGGCCGAGGGCGATCTGTCGCCGCGCATGGAGCTGCGGTCGCCGTCGGCGGACGGGGCCGGGCATCCGCTGCGCGGTGAGTTCCTGAAGGTCGGGCGGACCGTCAACAACCTGGTCGACCAGCTGTCGACGTTCACCGACGAGGTCACCCGCGTGGCCAGCGAGGTGGGCACCGAGGGCAAGTTGGGCGGCCAGGCCCGGGTGCGTGGTATGTCCGGTTCGTGGCGGGACCTCACGGACTCGGTGAACACGATGGCGTACCGGTTGACGGCGCAGGTGCGGGACATCGCGCTGGTGACGACGGCGGTTGCCAAGGGTGATCTGTCCCGGAAGGTCACGGTTCAGGTCGCCGGCGAGATGCTGGAGCTGAAGGAAACCGTCAACACGATGGTGGACCAGCTGTCCGCGTTCTCCTCCGAGGTGACCCGGGTCGCCCGCGAGGTGGGCACCGACGGCATCCTGGGCGGCCAGGCGAACGTGCCCGGTGTGGCCGGTACGTGGAAGGAACTCACCGACTCCGTCAACACCATGGCCGGCAACCTGACGGCCCAGGTCCGTGGGATCTCCGAGGTGACCACCGCGGTCGCCAACGGTGACCTGTCCCGCAAGGTGACCGTCCCGGCCCGCGGTGAGGTCGCGCAGCTCGCCGAGACGATCAACCAGATGACCGAGACGCTGCGGATCTTCGCGGACGAGGTCACACGCGTGGCCAACGAGGTCGGCGGCGAGGGCCGGCTCGGCGGGCAGGCGAACGTGCCGGGTGCGGCGGGTACCTGGAAGGACCTGACGGACTCGGTCAACACGGTCTTCCGGAACCTGACCACCCAGGTGCGCGACATCGCCGCCGTGACGACGGCGGTGGCCAACGGTGATCTCTCGCAGAAGGTCACGGTCGACGTGGCCGGCGAGATGCTGGAGTTGAAGAACACCGTCAACGGCATGGTTGATCAACTGTCGTCGTTCGGTGCCGAGGTCACCCGCGTGGCCCGGGAGATCGGTGTCGAGGGTGAGCTGGGCGGCCAGGCACAGGTGCCCGGAGCCGCAGGTACCTGGAAGGACTTGACGGACTCCGTCAACACTGCATTCCGCAACCTCACCGGCCAGGTGCGCAACATCGCCCAGGTGACGACGGCGGTGGCCAACGGCGACCTGTCGCAGAAGGTCACGGTCGACGTCTCCGGCGAGATGCTGAAGCTGAAGAACACCGTGAACACGATGGTCGACCAGCTCTCCAGCTTCGCCGACCAGGTGACGCGCATGGCCAGGGACGTGGGCACCGAGGGCCGCCTCGGCGGTCAGGCGCGCGTGGACGGAGTCTCGGGTACCTGGAAGGAGCTGACGGACTCCGTCAACTTCATGGCCGGCAACCTGACCTCGCAGGTGCGGCAGATCGCCCAGGTGACGACGGCGGTGGCGCGGGGCGACCTGTCCCAGAAGATCGACGTCGACGCGCGCGGCGAGATCCTCGAGCTGAAGAACACGATCAACACGATGGTTGATCAACTGTCCGCCTTCGCCGACCAGGTCACCAAGGTGGCCCGGGAGGTGGGTACGGAAGGACGGCTGGGCGGTCAGGCGCAGGTGCCCGGTGTGGCCGGTGTGTGGCGGGACCTGACCGACTCCGTGAACGGCATGGCCGGCAACCTGACGGCCCAGGTGCGCAACATCGCGCAGGTCGCCACCGCGGTGGCCCGCGGTGACCTCTCCCAGAAGATCACCGTGGACGCGCGCGGTGAGATCCAGGAGCTGAAGAACACCCTGAACACGATGGTCGACCAGCTGTCGTCGTTCGCCCAGGAGGTCACGCGCGTGGCGCGCGAGGTGGGTACCGAGGGCATCCTCGGCGGCCAGGCCGAGGTGCAGGGGGTGGCGGGCACCTGGAAGGACCTCACCCAGTCCGTGAACTTCATGGCGAACAACCTGACCATCCAGGTGCGCAACATCGCCGAGGTCACGACCGCGGTCGCCAAGGGCGACCTGTCGAAGAAGATCACTGTTGACGCGAAGGGCGAGATCCTTGAGCTCGTCACGACGGTCAACACCATGGTTGACCAGCTGTCGTCCTTCGCCGAGCAGGTGACCCGGGTGGCCCGTGAGGTGGGTACCGAGGGCATCCTGGGCGGTCAGGCGCACGTTCCGGGTATCACGGGTATCTGGAAGGACCTCAGCAACAACGTGAACCTGATGGCCAACAACCTGACCACGCAGGTGCGCAACATCTCCCAGGTCTCGGCTGCGGTCGCCAACGGCGACCTGACCCGGCTGGTCACCATCGAGGCGAGCGGTGAGGTTGCCCAGCTCGCCGACACGATCAACCAGATGGTGAAGACGCTGAGTTCGTTCGCCGACCAGGTCACCAAGGTGGCCCGTGAGGTGGGTACGGACGGCATCCTGGGCGGCCAGGCGCACGTGCCGGGTGTGGCGGGTACGTGGAAGGACCTCACCGAGTCGGTGAACCAGATGGCGTCCAACCTGACCGGCCAGGTGCGCAACATCGCGATGGTCACCACGGCCATCGCCAAGGGTGACCTGACCAAGAAGATCGACATTGACGCCCGTGGTGAGATCCTCGAACTCAAGACGACGATCAACACGATGGTCGACCAGCTGTCGAGTTTCGCCGAGGAGGTCACCCGAGTCGCCCGCGAGGTGGGCACCGAGGGGCAGCTGGGCGGCCAGGCACGCGTGCGTGACGTCGACGGCACCTGGCGGGACCTCACCGAGTCCGTGAACGAGATGGCCGGGAACCTGACCCGGCAGGTACGTGCCATCGCGCGCGTGGCGACCGCGGTGACCCGCGGTGACCTGAACCTGAAGATCGACGTGGACGCGGCCGGCGAGATCCAGGAACTCCAGGACTACATCAACAAGATGATCGCCAACCTGCGTGACACCACGGTCGCCAACCAGGAGCAGGACTGGCTCAAGGGCAACCTGGCGCGTATCTCCGCGCTGATGCAGGGCCGCCGCGACCTGGCGGACGTGGCCTCGCTGATCATGAGTGAGCTGACGCCGGTGGTCTCCGCGCAGCACGGTGCGTTCTTCTTCGGGATGCCCCTGGTCGACGGCAAGGACGCGAGCGCCGAGGCCGAGGACGCCTACGAGCTGCGGATGCTCGGGTCGTACGGCTACTCGATGGGCTCCATGCCGACGTCGTTCCGGCCCGGTGAGGCTCTGATCGGCACGGCGGCCAAGGAGAAGCGCACGATCCTGGTGGACAAGGCGCCCACCGGCTATCTGAAGATCTCCTCCGGGCTCGGCGAGGCTCCGCCGGCGCAGGTGATCGTGCTTCCGGTGCTGTTCGAGGGCAAGGTGCTCGGCGTGATCGAGCTGGCGTCCTTCACGCCGTTCACACAGATCCAGAAGGACTTCCTCAACCAGATCGCCGAGATGATCGCGACCAGCGTCAACACCATCTCCGTCAACACCAAGACCGAGGTGCTGCTGAAGCAGTCGCAGGAGCTGACCGAGCAGCTCCAGGAGCGCTCGGCCGAGTTGGAGAACCGGCAGAAGGCCCTCCAGGCGTCCAACGCCGAACTGGAGGAGAAGGCCGAGCTGCTGGCGCAGCAGAACCGCGACATCGAGGTGAAGAACACCGAGATCGAGGAGGCCCGGCAGGTCCTGGAGGAGCGTGCCGAGCAACTCGCCGTATCCATGCGGTACAAGAGCGAGTTCCTCGCCAACATGTCGCACGAGCTGCGGACCCCGCTCAACTCGCTGCTGATCCTGGCCAAGCTGCTCGCCGACAACGCCGAGGGCAACCTCTCGCCGAAGCAGGTGGAGTTCGCCGAGACCATCCACGGTGCCGGCTCCGACCTGCTCCAGCTGATCAACGACATCCTCGACCTGTCGAAGGTCGAGGCGGGCAAGATGGACGTCTCCCCGACGCGTATCGCGCTCGTCCAGCTCGTGGACTACGTGGAGGCCACCTTCCGGCCGCTGACCGCGGAGAAGGGCCTCGACCTGTCGGTACGGGTCTCGCCGGAGCTGCCCGCCACCCTGCACACCGACGAGCAGCGGCTCCTTCAGGTGCTGCGCAACCTGCTGTCGAACGCGGTGAAGTTCACCGACTCCGGTTCGGTGGAGCTGGTGATCCGGCCGGCCGGCAGCGCTGTGCCGGTGGGGATCAGGGAACAACTGCTCGAGGCCGGTTCGCTCAGTGATCCGGACGCCCCGCTGATCGCGTTCTCGGTGACCGACACCGGCATCGGTATCGCGGCCAGCAAGATGCGGGTGATCTTCGAGGCGTTCAAGCAGGCCGACGGCACGACCAGCCGCAAGTACGGCGGTACGGGCCTCGGGCTGTCGATCTCGCGGGAGATCGCGCAGTTGCTCGGCGGTGAGATCCACGCGCAGAGCGAGCCGGGCCGCGGCTCCACCTTCACGCTGTACCTGCCGCTGCACCCCAGTGAGCTGCCGCCGCAGGGCTACCAGCAGTCCGTGCCCCAGCTGGAGGCCGGTGACCTGGTCGCCTCGCAGAACCACGCCTCGGAGCTGTCCGGCGTGGAGATCGAGACGCCGGCCGAGGTGAAGTCGTACCAGGAGACCCAGAACGGCGCCGCAGCGCTCTTCCGGCGCCGGCGTCGGGGGGCTCCGGTGGCCGAGGCCTGGCCGGTGCTGGCCGAGCAGGAGGCGCTGGCGCCGCAGCCGCGCCGGGGCATGCGGTTCGGCGGCGAGAAGGTGCTGATCGTCGACGACGACATCCGCAACGTCTTCGCGCTCACCAGCGTCCTGGAGCAGCACGGCCTGTCGGTGCTGTACGCCGAGAACGGCCGGGAGGGCATCGAGGTCCTGGAACAGCACGACGATGTCGCGGTCGTTCTGATGGACATCATGATGCCCGAGATGGACGGCTACGCGACGACCTCGGCGATCCGCCGGATGCCGCAGTTCGCCGGGCTGCCGATCATCGCGCTCACCGCGAAGGCGATGAAGGGCGACCGGGAGAAAGCCATCGAGTCGGGCGCCTCCGACTACGTCACCAAGCCGGTCGACCCCGATCACCTTCTGGCGGTGATGGAGCAGTGGATGCGCGAGGAGTGACCGGAACGGTCGGGTGTGATGTGAACGTTTCGGGAACCTTCCGTGTGCACGGGGAGTTGCTGACTCACGGTGGCGGAACCCGTGTAGAAGTGCGGGATTGGGGGAACCTTCTGGTCTCCGGCTGCGTTTCTGCTACGTGCACAGTGACATCGCGGTGACAGGGTGTGGCGACAGGCGGGGTGCGGCTACCATGACCGGCACAAGGACGGGCGGCGAAAGGGAGTCGTCCCCTGGGGCGGCGCCCGGTGCACATCCGGGGCGAGGAGGGCGGGCCATGGTGCAGAAGGCCAAGATCCTCCTGGTCGATGACCGGCCGGAGAATCTGCTGGCGCTGGAGGCCATCCTCTCTGCGCTCGATCAGACACTGGTGCGGGCATCGTCCGGGGAGGAAGCGCTCAAGGCACTGCTCACGGACGACTTCGCGGTCATTCTGCTGGACGTCCAGATGCCGGGCATGGACGGTTTCGAAACCGCGGCGCACATCAAGCGGCGGGAGCGGACCCGGGACATCCCGATCATCTTCCTCACGGCCATCAACCACGGTCCGCACCACACCTTCCGGGGCTATGCCGCAGGCGCGGTCGACTACATCTCCAAGCCCTTCGACCCGTGGGTGCTGCGCGCCAAGGTCTCGGTCTTCGTCGAGCTGTACATGAAGAACTGCCAGCTGCGCGAGCAGGCAGCGCTGCTGCGGCTCCAGTTGGAGGGCGGCGGCAAGGGTGCGGTCGCCGGCAAGGAGTCCGCGGGACTGCTCGCCGAGCTGTCCGCCCGGCTCGCGGCCGTCGAGGAGCAGGCCGAGGCGCTCTCCAAGCAGCTGGACGACGAGTCCGCGGACGCGGCCGCGGTGGCCACGGCGGCTCATCTGGAGCGCAAACTCACCGGTCTGCGCCGGGCGCTCGATGCCCTCGAACCGGGCACGGGCGGCGGCGCGGCAGCGCTGCCGTCGCAGAACTGACCGCGACGGCGGCCACAGTTGCCCATGAGCGCGCGTCAGTTTCGTGCCCCGGCCAAGGCGACACGAACGGGTGAAGCAGTGGGCACGCGTGTCCCCTGCCGTCTCCCCCGGTAATCTCACACCCATGGCCTCACGTCCCTCGGCAGCCAAGAAGCAGCCCGCGAAGAAGGCCGCTCCCTCGAAGGCTCCGGTGAAGAAGGCCGCCGCGAAGAAAGCACCGGCCAAGAAGGCGCCCGCCAAGAGGAGCGCGGCGAAGAAGTCCGCGCCGGCACCCAAGCCGGCGCCCAGCCCCACCGGGGGCGTCTACCGCCTGGTGCGCGCCCTCTGGCTGGGTCTCGCGCACGCCGTCGGGGCCGTCTTCCGCGGCATAGGACAGGGAGCCAGGAACCTGGACCCCGCGCACCGCAAGGACGGCGTCGCCCTGCTGCTGCTCGGCATCGCCCTGATCGTCGCCGCCGGTACCTGGGCCGATCTGCGCGGTCCGGTCGGCGACCTGGTCGAGATCCTCGTCACCGGCGCCTTCGGCCGTCTCGACCTGCTGGTGCCGATACTGCTCGCGATGATCGCAGTGCGGTTCATGCGCCATCCCGAGCAGACGGAGGCCAACGGCCGTATCGTGATCGGCCTGTCCTCGCTGGTCATCGGCGTGCTCGGCCAGGTCCACATCGCGTGCGGCTCGCCCGCCCGCAGCGACGGCATGCAGGGCATAAGGGACGCCGGCGGCCTCATCGGCTGGGCGGCGGCGACCCCGCTGACGTACACCATGACCGAGGTCCTCGCCGTACCCCTGCTGGTGCTGCTCACGGTCTTCGGGCTGCTCGTCGTCACCGCGACCCCGGTGAACGCCATCCCGCAGCGGCTGCGGGCGCTCGGCGTGCGCCTGGGGCTGCTGCACGACCCCGAGCCCGACGAGTACCCGGAGTACGGCGAGGACGACGAGCGCTACGACGAGCAGTGGCGCCAGGCGCTGCCCGCGCGCTCCCGCAGACGCCCCGGCGCCCCCCGGGACTACGACCCCGACGGCGCCGAGCAGGAGGCACTCGCCAAGCGCCGGGGCCGCCCGCGGCGTTCCGCCGTCCCGCAGCCCGAGCTGGGCCGCCAGATGGACGCCGTGGACGTCGCGGCGGCCGCCGCGGCCGCGCTCGACGGCGCCGTCCTGCACGGCATGCCGCCCTCGCCGCTCGTCGCCGACCTCACCCAGGGCGTCAGCGTCGGCGACCGTGAGGACACCACGCCGACGCCCGTGCCGGCGCCGAGCCCGAGTCCGAGTCCGGTGCCGGCCGCGCGGCCCAAGCAGGAGCGGCTCAAGGTCGAGCCGGTCGTCGCGGACCTGACCAAACCGGCACCCGAGGAGCCCCGCGACCTACCGCCGCGCGCCGAGCAGCTCCAGCTCTCCGGCGACATCACCTACTCGCTGCCGTCGCTCGACCTCCTCACCCGCGGCGGCCCGGGCAAGGCGCGCAGTGAGGCCAACGACCGGGTGGTCGCCTCGCTCACCAACGTCTTCTCGGAGTTCAAGGTCGACGCGGCCGTCACCGGTTTCACCCGCGGGCCGACGGTCACCCGCTACGAGGTCGAACTCGGCCCCGCCGTGAAGGTCGAGCGGATCACCGCGCTGACCAAGAACATCGCGTACGCCGTCGCCAGCCCGGACGTGCGGATCATCAGCCCGATCCCCGGCAAGTCCGCGGTCGGCATCGAGATCCCCAACACCGACCGCGAGATGGTCAACCTCGGAGACGTGCTGCGGCTCGCCGAGTCTGCCGAGGACGACGACCCGATGCTGGTCGCGTTCGGCAAGGACGTCGAGGGCGGCTACGTCATGCACTCGCTGGCGAAGATGCCGCACATGCTCGTCGCGGGCGCCACCGGCTCCGGCAAGTCGTCCTGCATCAACTGTCTGATCACCTCGGTGATGATGCGGGCGACCCCGGAGGACGTGCGGATGGTCCTCGTCGACCCCAAGCGGGTCGAGCTGACCGCCTACGAGGGCATCCCGCACCTGATCACGCCGATCATCACCAACCCGAAACGGGCCGCCGAGGCGCTCCAGTGGGTCGTCCGCGAGATGGACCTGCGCTACGACGACCTGGCCGCGTTCGGCTACCGGCACATCGACGACTTCAACAAGGCCATCCGCGACGGCAAGCTCAAGACGCCCGAGGGCAGTGAGCGCGAGCTCCAGGCGTACCCGTACCTGCTGGTGATCGTCGACGAGCTCGCGGACCTGATGATGGTGGCCCCGCGCGACGTCGAGGACTCGATCGTGCGCATCACGCAGCTCGCGCGGGCGGCCGGCATCCACCTGGTGCTCGCCACCCAGCGTCCGTCGGTCGACGTGGTCACCGGTCTCATCAAGGCGAACGTGCCCTCCCGGCTCGCCTTCGCCACCTCCTCGCTCGCCGACAGCCGCGTCATCCTCGACCAGCCCGGCGCCGAGAAGCTCATCGGCAAGGGCGACGGGCTCTTCCTGCCGATGGGGGCGAACAAGCCGACCCGTATGCAGGGCGCGTTCGTCACCGAGGAGGAGGTCGCGGTGATCGTCCAGCACTGCAAGGACCAGATGACGCCGGTCTTCCGGGATGACGTCGTGGTGGGCACCAAGCAGAAGAAGGAGATCGACGAGGACATCGGCGACGACCTCGACCTGCTGTGCCAGGCGGCCGAGCTGGTCGTCTCCACGCAGTTCGGCTCCACGTCCATGCTGCAGCGCAAGCTGCGCGTCGGCTTCGCCAAGGCCGGCCGGCTCATGGACCTCATGGAGTCGCGGGGCGTGGTCGGGCCGAGCGAGGGGTCCAAGGCGCGCGACGTTCTGGTGAAACCTGATGAGCTGGATGGAGTGCTTGCTGTGATCCGTGGGGAGTCCGAGGGGTAGGTCTGTCTCAGGGCTACGGGCGCCTGTAGACCGGGAGGAGTCGTTGTCGTGATCCACCCGTTAGGGATCGTCGGGCAACCGTTTCCCTTTGACGCACGTCAAGTTGAGCGAGAGGAAAGGTGTGTACTCCATCCTGGGGCGCACACCTGACCCGTCATCGGGATGTCCGGCCATACCGATGGCGTACAAAGTCGTACCGCCCGGTTGCCTCACCCTTTCGCACCCCCCCTAGACTGAACCTCCAGCACAGGTGGCTACACGCTCGAAAGGCGCCCCCGTGTCCATCGGCAGCAACTCCCCTGAAGACGAGCGTCCGTTCCCAGACGTGTCCGAGGAAAACCGCCCCTCCGTAGGCCGAGCCCTCAAACAGGCCCGCATCGCCGCCGGGCTGACCGTCGACGACATCAGCGGGAGCACCCGGGTCCGTATCGCCATCGTGCACGCCATCGAGGCCGACGACTTCGCCCCCTGCGGCGGCGACGTCTACGCCCGCGGGCACATCCGGACCCTGGCCAAGGCCGTCGGCCTCGACCCCGAGCCGCTGCTCGCGCAGTTCGCGGCGGAGCACGGTGGTGGGCGGCCCGCGCCGACGCCCGCCGCACCGTTGTTCGAGGCGGAACGTATCCGCCCCGAGCGGCGCGGACCCAACTGGACGGCGGCCATGGTCGCCGCGATCGTCGTCGTGATCGGTTTCGTCGGCTTCACCGCCTTCAAGGGCGGCAACGGCGACGACGCCAAGCAGTCGGTCGCCGAGGGCCCCGCCCCGACGACCAGCAAGCCGGTCTCGCCGACCCCGAAGGAAAGCAAGCCCGGCAAGACCCCCGAGCCCTCCGACAGCGCGATCGCCGCCGCGCCCCAGGACAAGGTCACCGTCCAGGTCAGTGCGGTCAACGGGCGCAGCTGGATCTCGGCCAAGGACCACAACGGCCGGATGCTCTTCGACGGGCTCCTGAAGAAGGGCGACTCCAAGACCTTCCAGGACAGTTCCAAGATCAACCTGATCCTCGGCGACGCCGGAGCCATCCAGCTCTACGTCAACGGCAAGAAGATCGAGGACCAGTTCCAGCCCGGCGCGGTGGAGCGTCTGACGTACACCAAGGGCGACCCGGAAGTCGGATAACCGTTCGGATCATGCACGTACACAAGGGGTTGGCCATGATCGGCCAGCCCCTTCGACGTGGGCTGTCAGTGAGACAAAGTAGTCTTGAGCCCATGCCTGAACGCCGTACCGTCGCACTTGTCACTCTCGGCTGCGCCCGTAACGAGGTGGACTCGGAGGAGCTCGCAGGCCGTTTGGAGGCGGACGGCTGGCATCTCGTCGAGGACGCCTCGGCCGCCGATGTCGCCGTGGTCAACACCTGTGGATTCGTCGAGGCCGCCAAGAAGGACTCCGTCGACGCCCTCCTCGAGGCCAACGATCTCAAGGGGCACGGCAGAACCCAGGCCGTCGTGGCGGTGGGCTGCATGGCCGAGCGGTACGGCAAGGAACTCGCCGAGGCGCTGCCCGAGGCGGACGGCGTGCTCGGATTCGACGACTACGCCGACATCTCCGACCGGCTGCAGACCATCCTCAACGGCGGCATCCACGCCTCGCACACCCCGCGCGACCGGCGCAAGCTGCTGCCCATCAGCCCCGCGGAGCGGCAGGACTCGGCCGCCGAGGTGGCTCTCCCGGGCCACGGCCCCGTCGACCTCCCGGAGGGCGTCGCGCCGGCCTCCGGTCCGCGTGCGCCCCTGCGCCGCCGCCTGGACGGGTCCCCGGTGGCCTCGGTCAAGCTCGCCTCCGGCTGCGACCGGCGCTGCTCCTTCTGCGCCATCCCGTCCTTCCGCGGCTCCTTCATCTCACGCCGCCCCAGCGACGTGCTGAACGAGACCCGATGGCTGGCCGAACAGGGCGTGACGGAGATCATGCTGGTCTCCGAGAACAACACCTCCTACGGCAAGGACCTGGGCGACATCCGCCTCCTGGAGTCCCTGCTGCCGGAGCTGGCCGAGGTGGACGGCATCGAGCGGGTGCGCGTCAGCTACCTCCAGCCCGCCGAGATGCGCCCCGGCCTGATCGACGTACTGACCTCCACCCCGAAGGTCGTCCCGTACTTCGACCTGTCCTTCCAGCACTCCGCGCCCGGCGTGCTGCGGGCGATGCGCCGGTTCGGCGACACCGACCGCTTCCTGGAGCTGCTCGACACCATCCGGAGCAAGGCCCCGCAGGCCGGCGTCCGCTCCAACTTCATCGTCGGCTTCCCCGGCGAGTCCGAGTCCGACCTGGCCGAGCTGGAGCGCTTCCTGAACGGCGCGCGGCTGGACGCCATCGGCGTCTTCGGGTACTCCGACGAGGAGGGCACCGAGGCGGCGACGTACGAGAACAAGCTCGCCGAGGAAGTCGTCGCCGACCGCCTCGCGCACATCTCCCGGCTCACCGAGGAACTCGTCTCACAGCGGGCCGAGGAGCGCGTCGGCGAGACCGTGCGCGTCCTCGTGGAGTCCGTGGACGACGAGGACGGCGTCTACGGCCGGGCGGCCCACCAGGCGCCCGAGACGGACGGACAGGTGCTGCTCACCAGCGGCGCGGAACTGCGCGTCGGCCGTATGGTCGAGGCGAAGGTGGTCGGTACGGAAGGTGTCGACCTGGTGGCCGAGCCGTTGCAGGGCTCGCCCGCATGGAGTGAGGAGGCCGGCAGATGACCGGAGTCCCGGCGTCCGCCGCGGGCGGCTCCTCCGGCGCGCACGGCGCCCCGGGCTCCGCCGCCACCTCCGGTGCCGCCCCGGATTCCGGTTCCCGCGATTCCGGTTCCCACGACAACGGTTCCCACGACGGCGAGCGGCTCGCGCGCGGCGGGAAGATTGCCGCTGCCGCCGTCAACCAGGCCAGCCTGTGGAACGTCGCCAATCTGCTGACCATGCTCCGGCTGGTCCTGGTGCCCGGCTTCGTCGCCCTGATGCTGGCCGGCGGCGGATACGACCCGGCGTGGCGCTCGCTCGCCTGGGCGGCTTTCGCCATCGCCATGATCACCGATTTGTTCGACGGGCATCTGGCGCGCACCTACAACCTCGTCACCGACTTCGGGAAGATCGCCGACCCCATCGCCGACAAGGCGATCATGGGGGCGGCGCTGATCTGTCTCTCCGGGCTGGGCGATCTGCCCTGGTGGGTGACGATCGTGATCCTCGCCCGGGAACTCGGCATCACGCTGATGCGTTTCGTGGTCATCCGCTACGGCGTGATCCCGGCCAGCCGCGGCGGCAAGCTCAAGACGCTCACCCAGGGCGTGGCCGTGGGGATGTACGTACTGGCACTGACGGGGTGGCTGGCCACCCTGAGGTTCTGGGTGATGGCTGCGGCCGTCGTCCTGACCGTCGTCACCGGCCTCGACTATGTGAGACAAGCCATTGTGCTGAGGCGGCAGGGAATCGCCGAGCGCGCAGCAGCGTTGGAGGAGACGGAAGCGTGAGTTCCACGGCCGCCCAACTGGTGCGACTACTGACGGTGAGAGGACAGACCCTCGCTGTCGCCGAGTCGCTGACCGGCGGCCTGGTTGCGGCGGAGATCACAACGGTCCCGGGGGCGTCCAAGGCGTTCCGGGGCTCCGTCACCGCCTACGCCACCGAGCTGAAGCACGACCTGCTGGACGTCGACGCCACCCTGCTGGCCCAGCGTGGAGCGGTGGATCCGCAGGTCGCGGCCCAGATGGCCGCCGGAGTACGCAAGGCGCTGGGCGCCGACTGGGGCCTCGCGACCACCGGAGTCGCCGGCCCGGAACCGCAGGACGGCCAGCCGGTCGGGACGGTTTTCGTGGCCGTGGACGGGCCGTTCGGTCCTGGTTCCGGTTCTGCCGCTGGCGGAAAAGTAGAGGCCCTGCGGTTGAACGGCGACCGCGCGGAAATTCGTAGAGAGAGTGTACGGAGCGTACTCGCACTGCTTCTGAGGGAGCTTGCGAGCGAACAGACCGGGAATGAGCGGACACAGGATACGGAACAGAACGGGGGGTTTTGATGTTTGCAGCCCTGAGTGAACACGACATCGCTCCCCGCACGGCCGCGGCGCAAGGCGGTACGGTGGGGCGTGAAGGATGCGGCTACGCGGTCCGAGGAGGGAGCCACCGATGATTCTGCTCCGTCGCCTGCTGGGTGACGTGCTGCGTCGGCAGCGCCAGCGCCAGGGCCGTACTCTGCGCGAAGTCTCCTCGTCCGCCCGAGTCTCACTCGGCTATCTCTCCGAGGTGGAGCGGGGGCAGAAGGAGGCTTCCTCCGAACTGCTTTCCGCCATCTGCGACGCGCTGGACGTACGGATGTCCGAGCTCATGCGAGAAGTGAGCGACGAGCTCGCCCTCGCCGAGCTGGCCCAGTCCGCCCGGGCCACCGAGCCCGTGCCCACGTCGGTTCGCCCGATGCTGGGTACCGTCTCGGTGACCGGTGTGCCACCGGAACGGGTGACCATCAAGGCGCCCGCCGAGGCGGTGGACGTGGTCGCCGCGTGACGCCTGCGCGGGTGTAGACCGACGCGGCGCCGACCTGGCGTCGAAGAACTGTGCGAGGCCCCGGCCGGGGCCTCCCCAGGGAGACCTGGGGAGGTGCGGCCGGGGCTTTCGTACGTCCGGGGACCGTGTGCGTCCATTTGCCGGTGTCCTGCGGTCCGGTCATGGTGGAGGGACGTGACCGGGGGCGAACGACCGGAGAGAACGCATGTACGTCGTGAAGAGCCCGCTGTCCGACGCGGACCTGAAGACCGTGGCAGAGGCGCTGCAGGGCGCCCTCGTCGACCTGGTGGATCTGGCGCTGGCCGCCAAGCAGATCCACTGGAACGTGGTCGGGCCCCGCTTCCGCACCGTCCACCTCCAGCTCGACGAGGTCGTGGACACGGCCCGGGTGCATTCCGACACGGTCGCGGAGCGGGCGTCGGCGCTGGGCGTCTCACCGGACGGACGTGCGGCCACCGTGGCCGCCGGCAGCGGCAGCGGCATCGGGTCGGTCCCCGGCGGCTGGGTGAAGGACTCGGACGCGGTGGCGGCCCTGGTGGACGGGCTGGGCGCGGTGATCACCCGGATGCGGGAGCGGGTCACGGAGACCGCGGAGGCCGATCCGGTGTCGCAGGACATCTTCATCGGGATCACCGCCGATCTGGAGAAGCATCACTGGATGTTCCAGGCGGAGAACGCGTAGCAGAGGCCGATGTCGGTCCACGGCCGTTGCATCCGTGAGCCCTCGGTGCGCCTACCCGGTGGGCCGGGCGGCGTTCTAGCGTCCGGCTGGAGGTGGCGGCCATGGTGGGGCGGATAGTGCGCTGGGGGGTTGCCCTGGGGCTCGCGGCGGTGTGGTGGTGGGCGGTACTGCGGATCGCGTTCACCGACGGCGCCGGGGCGCTGGAAGGGACCGTGGCCGCCGGCGGGTGGGGGCTGAGCCTGCTGCCGGTGAACTGTGTGCCGAGGTCCCGGGCGGCGGGGGCCCTGGGACCGGCGCGGTGGCGGACGGCCTGGCGGGCGCAGGGAGCTACCAGGGCATCGCCACCCCTCCGTTCGGGCGCAGGATCTGGCCCGTCGTGAACGAGGAGGCGTCGGACGCCAGATAGAGCACGGCGTGCGCGATGTCCTCCGCCTCGCCGACCCGGCCCAGCGGCGACATCCGGGCCATCCGGGCCTCCGTCTGCTCCTGCTCCGCGCTGTCGTCGCGGTCGGTCATGGGGGTGCGGGTCCAGCCCGGGGCGACCGCGTTGACGCGGATGCCCTGCCGGCCGACCTCGTTGGCGAGCGTCTTGGTCAGCTGGACCACGGCCGCCTTGGCCGCGCCGTAGCAGAGCAGGCCGGGGCCGCCGGTGTCGATCGCACCGGAGGCCATCGTGATGATGCTGCCCCCGGTCCGCCTCGCCAGCATCAGCCGCGCGGCCTCCTGGCAGGCGTACAGCACCCCCTTGAAGTTGACGCCCAGCACCCGGTCGAGGTCCTCGTCCCTGGTCTCCAGGACCGGGCTGCGGTGCATGATCCCGGCGATCGCCGCCATGACGTCCAGTCGCTCGCAGGACCGCACGGCCTCCCCGAGCCGAGCCCGGTCCGTGACGTCGAGGGTGTGGGTGCGGGCGGAGCCGCCGCGGTCCTTGATGAGCGTCGCAGTCTCGTGCAGGCCGTCCGCGGCCCGGTCGGCACAGTGCACGGTTGCGCCCGCCTCGGCGAGCAGCACGGCGGACGCCCGGCCGATACCGCCGGCGGCGCCGGTGACGAACGCGGTGCGTCCGGTGAGGTCGTACGCCTTGAGGGGCATGAAGGGACGGTACGAGCGTTTCTGACGGATCGTCAATTACTTGGGCGGGGGCGGGTTTCGCGGGCGCGCCGGGAACCCGGGGCGGGGGCCGGGCCGGTCTGGCAGGCGGGGCACCAGTAGGTGGGGCGCTCCCGGGAACCGTCGCCCTGGTCGGCGAGGCGGATCGGAGTGTGACAGCGCAGGCAGGGGCGGGGCGCGCGGCCGTAGACGAAGAGGTCGTGGTTGCGCAGGCCGGTGGTCCGGCGCACCAGGCGGTCGCGGTTGGCCTCCAGGAGACGCTGGGCGAGGCCGGGGAGGATCGCGGCGCGGTCGGCGGGGAGCGCACCCACCGGGAGCCAGGGGGTCGCGCCGATCAGGAAGCAGAGCTCGCTCTTGTAGATGTTGCCGATTCCGGCGAGGTTGCGCTGGTCGAGCAGGGCCTCGCCGAGCGGGCGGGCCGGGTCCGCGAGGAGGTTGGCGAGGGCGCGGTCGGGGTTCCAGTCGGGGCCCAGCAGGTCGGGGCCGAGGTGACCCACGGCGCGTTCCTCCTCGCCGGTGCGCAGGAACTCCAGGACCTGGAGGCGGTACCCGACGGCCGTGCGGTCGGCGGTGCCGAGGATCGCCCGGATCTGGTGCGCGGGCCCGCCCTTCCAGCGCTCGGCACTGCCGTAGACCTTCCACGCGCCCTCCATCCGCAGGTGCGTGTGCAGGGTGAGGCCGCCCTCGAAGCGGGTGAGCAGGTGCTTGCCGCGCGGAGTGGTGCCGAGGACCGAACGGCCGGTGAGGTCGACCGTGGCGTACTTGGGCACCCTGAAGTCGCTGCGGGTCAGCACCTTGCCGGCGAGCGCGTCGTGCAGGCGCCTCGCGGCCTGCCAGACCGTGTCACCTTCGGGCATGGGTCAAGGGTGGCACGAGGGGACGAGAGGTGAGGTTCGCACAGCGGCTCACGCCCGTAGGCGCAGGCCGCGCGGGGTCGCGATGAAGCCCGCTCCCTCCAGGACGGTGCCCAGCGGGGAGGTCAGGGCCGGGGCGCCGTTGACGCGCTCCACCGTCACCGTGCCGAGGGTGCCCGCGCGGGCGGCCGCCGCGAGGGCCTCGGCCGCCGTACGGAGCCGGGTGTCGTCGGTGGCGGCCGTGTCCGGGGCGGAGGGCCAGGCCAGCAGGGTCTTGCCGCCGCGTTCCATGTAGAGCGTCAGCTCGCCGTCGACCAGGACCACCAGCGAGCCCGCCTTGCGGCCGGGTTTGTGCCCGGCGCCGGTGGGGGGCTCGGGCCAGGTCAGGGCGGCACCGTAGGCGTTCGCCGGGTCGGCGGCGGCGAGGAGCACGGCTCTGGGGTCGGGGGCGGCGGGAGTGCGGGCACGGTGGTTGCCGTAGGCGTAGGGGTTCGGGCCGTAGGGGTTCGCGGGGCTGCCGCCTCGGGGGCCGCCGTAGCCGGGGGCGGTGAACGGGTCGGCGGGGACGAGGTCCTTGGGGGAGACGTAGTCGCCGGGGGCGGTGGGCGGCTCGGGCGGCCAGGTGAAGTCGCCGTCCAGGTCGGGGAATTCGGCCGGGTCGAAGGGGCCGAGGGGGTCGGCCGGGGCGGAGGGGTCGAAGGGGTCGACCGGGGTGGCGGCGCTGTGGGCGCCGCTTGGGCCGGTGAACGTGGGGGCGCCGGGGGTTCCGGTGGCGCCGGTGCTGCCGAAGCCGGTGCCCGGCAGGCCCTCGCCCCGCTCCCGGGCGTTGGACACCGCGCGCAACCGGTCGACCGCGCCGTCCATCGCGAACTGGGCCGCGCCCAGGCCCTCCACGACGTAACCCCGGCGCGCCTGGCCGCTCTCCTCGAACGCCGACAGGATCCGGTACACCGCGGAGAAGCCGCCCTCGACGCCCTCCGCCGCGACCGCGCCGCGGGTCACCACGCCGTGCCGGTCGAGAAGGGTACGGGCCAGGGCGTGGGCGCGCACGGTGGTGTCCGGCTCGCGCTGCGGCAGCAGGGACCAGCGCCCGGCCACGGTCGGCGGGCCGCTACGGGAGGCGGGGCGGGCGGCGGCCGTCAGGGAGCCGTAGCGGCCGCGCGGGACGGCGCGCTTGGCGCGGTGGGCGGTGGAGCCCGCGGTACGGCCCGAGCCCAGCAGGGAGCGCATCGGGGCCAGGGTGTCGTTGGTGAGCCGCCCGGACCAGGCCAGGTCCCAGACGGCGTCGGCCAGTTCGGGATCGGTGGCGTCGGGATGGGTGGTGGCGCGGACCTGGTCGGCGATCTGACGGAAGAACAGGCCGTAGCCCCCGGAGAGGGCGTCCAGGACCGACTGGTGGAGCGCGGTCAGCTCCAGCGGGTGCGGCGGCGCGAGGAGCACGGGGGCAGCGTCCGCCAGATACAGGGAGACCCAGCCGTCCTTGCCGGGCAGGGCGCCCGCGCCGGCCCACACGATCTCACCCGCCGCGGTGAGTTCGTCGAGCATCGCGGGCGAGTAGTTCGCCACCCGGGACGGCAGGACCAGCTTCTCCAGGGCCGAGGCCGGCACCGAGGCGCCCTGCAACTGCTCCACGGCGCGCACCAGTCCGTCGACGCCACGCAGTCCGTGTCCCCGGCCGATGTGCTGCCACTGCGGCAGGAACTGGGCGAGCGCGGCCGGTGCCACCGGCTCCAGCTCGTGCCGGAGCGCGGCCAGGGAACGGCGGCGGAGCCTGCGCAGCACCGCCGCGTCGCACCACTCCTGGCCGATGCCCGCCGGATGGAACTCGCCCTGTACGACCCGCCCGCCCGCCGCGAGCCGCTGCAACGCGCCCTCCGTGACCGCCACCCCGAGCCCGAAGCGGGCGGCCACGGTGGTCGACGTGAACGGGCCGTGGGTGCGCGCGTACCGCGCGAGGAGGTCGCCGAGCGGGTCCTTCACCGGCTCGGTGAAGGCCTCGGGGACGCCGACGGGCAGGGCCGTGCCGAGGGCGTCGCGCAGCCGGCCCGCGTCCTCGATCGCCGCCCAGTGCTCGGCACCGGCGATCCGGACCCTGATGGCCCGCCGGGCGCCCGCCAGCTCCGCGGCCCACTGCGGCTCGGCGCCCCGCTCGGCCAACTCGGCGTCCGTGAGCGGCCCGAGCAGCCGCAGCACGTCGGCCACGCCCTCCGGGTCCTTGATCCGGCGGTCCTCGGCCAGCCACTGGAGCTCGCGCTCCAGCTCGGTCAGCACCTCCGCGTCGAGCAGCTCGCGCAGCTCCGCCTGGCCCAGCAGCTCGGCCAGCAGCCGGGAGTCCAGGGAGAGCGCGGCCGCGCGGCGCTCGGCGAGCGGGGAGTCACCCTCGTACAGGAACTGGGCGACGTATCCGAAGAGGAGGGAGCGGGCGAAGGGGGACGGCTCGGGGGTGGTGACCTCGACCAGACGGACCTTGCGGGATTCGAGGTCGCCCATCAGCTCGACGAGCCCGGGGACGTCGAAGACGTCCTGGAGGCACTCGCGGACCGCCTCCAGGACGATCGGGAAGGAACCGAACTCGCTCGCCACCTGGAGCAGCTGGGCGGCGCGCTGGCGCTGCTGCCACAGCGGGGTGCGCTTGCCGGGGTTGCGGCGGGGCAGCAGCAGCGCGCGGGCGGCGCACTCGCGGAAGCGGGCGGCGAACAGGGCCGAGCCGCCGACCTGGTCGGTGACGATCTGGTCGACCTCGCCCTTGTCGAAGGCGACGTCCGCCGCACCGACCGGCGCCTGCTCGGCGTCGTACTCGGTGCCCGCCTTCATGGGCGCCTGGTCGAGCAGGTCGAGGCCCATCAGGTCGGCGTCGGGCAGCCGCAGCACGATGCCGTCGTCGGCGTGCATGACCTGGGCGTCCATGCCGTACCGCTCGGACAGCCGGGCACCGAGGGCGAGCGCCCAGGGGGCGTGGACCTGGGCGCCGAAAGGGGAGTGGACGACGACCCGCCAGTCGCCCAGCTCGTCGCGGAAGCGCTCCACGACGATCGTCCGGTCGTCCGGGACATGGCCGCAGGCCTCGCGCTGTTCGTCCAGGTACGACAGCACGTTGCCCGCCGCCCAGGCGTCCAGGCCCGCCGCCAGCAGGCGCAACCGGGCGTCGTCCTTGGGGAGCGAGCCGACCTCGCGCAGGAACGCGCCGACCGCGCGGCCCAGTTCGAGCGGGCGGCCCAGCTGATCGCCCTTCCAGAACGGCAGACGGCCCGGGACGCCGGGGGCGGGGGAGACGAGGACCCGGTCGCGCGTGATGTCCTCGATGCGCCAGGAGCTGGTGCCCAGGGTGAAGACATCGCCCACCCGGGACTCGTACACCATCTCCTCGTCCAGCTCGCCGACCCGGCCGCCGCCCTTCTTGGGGTCGGCGCCGGCCAGGAAGACGCCGAAGAGGCCGCGGTCGGGGATGGTGCCGCCGGAGGTGACGGCGAGCCGCTGGGCGCCCGGGCGGCCGGTGACCGTCCCCGCGACCCGGTCCCAGACCACGCGCGGGCGCAGCTCCGCGAACGCGTCCGACGGATAGCGGCCCGCGAGCATGTCGAGGACCGCGGTGAACGCCGACTCCGGGAGCGAGGCGAAGGGGGCCGCGCGGCGGACGGTGGCGAGCAGGTCGTCGACCTGCCAGGTGTCCAGCGAGGTCATCGCCACGAGCTGCTGGGCGAGGACGTCCAACGGGTTGGCCGGCACCTTCAGGGACTCGATGGAACCGGTGCGCATCCGCTCGGTGACCACGGCCGCCTGCACCAGATCGCCCCGGTACTTGGGGAAGACCACACCCGTGGAGACCGCGCCGACCTGGTGTCCCGCGCGGCCGACGCGCTGCAGACCGGAGGCCACCGACGGCGGGGACTCGACCTGGACGACCAGGTCCACCGCGCCCATGTCGATGCCCAGTTCGAGACTGGAGGTGGCCACCACGGCGGGCAGCCGGCCGGCCTTCAGGTCCTCCTCGACCAGGGCACGCTGCTCCTTGGAGACCGAGCCGTGGTGCGCGCGGGCGAGGACCGGCGGGGCGCCCTGGGCGGCGCCCGAACCGCCCATCAGCTCGGACGGCGAGTGGTGCTCGTCCAGGGGCTCGCCGGTCGCCCGCTCGTAGGCGATCTCGTTGAGCCGGTTGCACAGCCGCTCCGCCAGGCGGCGGGAGTTGGCGAACACGATCGTCGAGCGGTGGGCCTGCACCAGGTCGGCGATCCGCTCCTCCACATGCGGCCAGATCGACGGCTTCTCCGCCCCCTCGGCGCCTTCGGTGGCCGGGGAGCCGCCCAGCTCTCCCATGTCCTCCACCGGGACGACGACGGAGAGGTCGAACTCCTTGCCGGACCTGGGCTGGACGATCTCCACCTTGCGGTGCGGCGAGAGATAGCGGGCCACCTCGTCGACCGGACGGACGGTCGCCGACAGGCCGATCCGGCGGGCCGGCCTGGGCAGCAGCTCGTCCAGCCGCTCCAGGGAGAGCGCGAGGTGCGCGCCGCGCTTGGTGCCGGCGACCGCGTGCACCTCGTCCAGGATCACCGTCTCGATGCCGGTCAGCGCGTCGCGCGTGGCCGACGTCAGCATCAGGAACAGGGACTCCGGAGTGGTGATCAGGATGTCCGGCGGGCGGGTGGACAGGGCGCGGCGCTCGGCGGCCGGGGTGTCGCCGGAGCGGATGCCGACCTTTACCTCCGGCTCGGGCAGGCCGAGGCGCACGGACTCCTGGCGGATGCCGGTCAGCGGGCTGCGCAGGTTCCGCTCGACGTCGACCGCGAGGGCCTTGAGCGGTGACACGTACAGCACCCGGCAGCGCTTCCTCGGGTCGGCCGGGGGCGGGGTGGAGGCCAGCTGGTCCAGGGCGGCGAGGAAGGCGGCCAGCGTCTTGCCGGAGCCGGTCGGGGCGACCACCAGCACGTCCGAGCCCGCGCCGATGGCCTGCCACGCACCCGCCTGGGCCGCGGTGGGCGCGGAAAACGCCCCGGTGAACCAGCCGCGGGTCGCGGGGGAGAAGCCGTCGAGGGCCCGGTGTGCGGATTTCGGCATGGGTCCATCCTGCACCCGGCTACTGACAACTGGGTCTGACCTGTGGATATGTGGGAAGCGGGAGCGGCCTCGGCTTCGCCTTCGGCCTTTGTGTTCCCACCCGCACCACCCGTGACGGTTTCGTCGTCGGGTGCGGGTGGCCCCTGTGGGGCGGATTCGCCGTCGGCGGCTGCCGCCGGAGGGACCGGGCGGCGACAGCGGCTGAGGAGAGCCGCGCGGCGACAGCGGCTGAGGAGAGTCGGACGGGGTGGTGGCTGAGGAGAGTCGGACGGGGTGGTGGCTGAGGAGAGTCGGACGGGGGTGGCAGTGCCGGGTGGTCGGGCGGGGTGGTGGCCGCGTGGGGCGGGTGGTGGCCGGGCCGGGCGGTCGGGCGGTCGGGCGGTCGGGCGGGAAGCGGCAGCGGCAGCGGGGGAGGGGGTGGGGGCAGCGGTTGGGGGTGGCTGGGTGGGAGGTGGGAGTGGGGGGATGTGGAGAAGGGGGTCGGGCGGGACGCGGGAGTGTGGGCCGCGGCCGAGGGCGGGCGGGTGGGGTGGGGCGGTCGACAATGGGCGTATGACGGGATCGGACGAGCGGGCGCGGCACTGGCGGTACGAGGCGTTGCCCGGTGTCGATCTGCTGCGCGCCCGGTACATCCGGAAGACGTTCGTCCGGCACACCCACGAGCACTTCGTGATCGCCGGGATCGCGGACGGGGTCGAGGTCTTCCGGCACCATGGCTCCGACGTGACCGTCGGCGCGGGGGCGCTCGCGCTCGTCAACCCCGACACCGCGCACACCGGCCGGGCCGGCGTGCCCGAGGGCTGGCGGTACGGGGCGGTCTACCCGGCGCCGGACCTCGTGGCGGGGATCGCCGCCGAGACCACCGGGATCCGGGGCACCCCCGCCTTCGTCAGTCCGGTGCTCGACGACCCGTACAGCGTCGCCCTCGTGCACCGGGTGCTGCGCGCCGCCGACGAGGGCAACGCGCTCGCCGCCGACACTCTGCTGAGGGTGGCGATCACTCGGCTGCTGCGGCTGAACGGCGGTCCGCTGCCGCAGCGGCAGGTCCGCACCGCCGGTGCCCGGCTCGCCGCACGCGCGCGTGCCGTGCTGGAGGAGCGGATGGCCGAGCCGCCGACCCTGGAGCAGCTCGCCACCGACCTCGGCACCAGCCCCTTCGCGCTGCTGCGGGCGTTCCGCGACGCCTACGGCATGCCGCCGCACACCTGGCTGACCGATGCCCGGGTGCGCCGCGCACGGCTGCTGCTGGACGCGGGCACGACGCCCGCCGAGGCGGCCGTCGCCGTGGGCTTCACCGACCAGCCGCACCTCAACCGGCACTTCGCCCGGATCGTCGGCGTCCCGCCGGGCGCCTACCAGCGCGAGCGCAAGAACGTACAAGACGCCCGGGACGGCCGCCCGTAACGTCCTGGGCGTGGCACAACAGACAGCACTCGCAGACATACGCGACGAAGGCGGGCCGAAGCCCGACTCCGCCGTCGTCCGGGACGCCCTCGGGGTCGGGGTCGCCGTGGGACTGTCCGGGTTCGCCTTCGGGGTGACCTCGGCCGGCAGCGGGCTCGGCCTGCTCCAGACCTGCGCGCTCAGCCTCCTGGTGTTCACCGGAGCCTCCCAGTTCGCCCTGGTGGGCGCGCTCGCGGCCGGCGGCAACCCGCTCACCGCGGCGGCCGGTGCCTTCTTCCTGGGGGTGCGCAACGCGTTCTACGGGCTGCGCCTCTCGCAGGCACTGGTCCTCCCGCGCGCGGTGCGGCCGTTCGCCGCCCAGTGGGTGATCGACGAGACCACCGCGGTCACCCTGGCCCAGCCGACGCGGCGCGCCGCCCGGATCGGCTTCACCGTCACCGGGCTCAGCCTGTACGTGCTGTGGAACCTCACCACCCTGCTCGGCGCGCTCGGCGCCAAGGCCGTAGGGAACACCGACGCCTGGGGCCTGGACGCGGCCGGACCCGCCGTCTTCCTGGCCCTGCTCGCCCCCATGCTGAAGACCACGACCGACCGCGCGGTCGCCGCCCTCGCGGTGCTGCTGGGGCTCGGCCTGCTGCCCGTGCTGCCGGCCGGAGTGCCGGTCCTGGTGGCCGCGCTGGCGGCACCGGCCGCCCTGTTCGTCTCGGGCCGCCGGACCGGCCGCGACCGTACCCGCGACGAGGCACCCGAGGAGCCCCGGTGAACTTCTGGATCGCGATCGGCGCGACCGCCCTCGGCTGCTATGCCGTCAAACTCGCCGGACTGCTGGTGCCCGCGGGCGTGCTGGAGCGGCCGATGGTGCGACGGCTGGCCGCCCTGCTGCCCGTGGCCCTGCTCGCGGCCCTCACGGCCCAGCAGACGTTCGCCGACGGGCACACGCTCGTGCTGGACGCCCGGGCCGCGGGGCTCGGGGCGGCCGCCGTGGCGCTGGTGCTGCGCGCGCCCTTCCTGGTCGTCGTCGGAGTCGCCGTGCTGGTCACGGCTGGACTGCGTGCCGTCACCGGCTGAGACTTCCGCCACCCGGCTTCGGTGTCCTGGTTTCCGTCACCCCACGAGACGGCCGTACGCCCGGAGCGTGTGCAGGGCCTCGATCGTCACCATGGGGCGGGCCTCCAGGGCGGCGGCCGGCGTCCACCGGCGCCAGCGGATCGGCCAGCCGCCGTCCGCCTCCTGTTCGGCGGTGAGGAAGTCGAGCGAGCGGGTCATCTCCTCGTCGGTGAACCACGTGCGCGCGAGCGATTCCGGAGACTTCGCGAAGTCGTGCGGGAAGTGGTGCTCGCGTGGGGCGTAGCCGGGTGCGACCGGGTACGCGTCGCGGTGCTCCGGGTCCAGCGCCGCCAGGCGCTGCTCGCGCACCATGCGGCCCAGCCGGTCGGCGGCCGCCTCGGCGCGCGAGCGGTCGGGCACCGTGTCCAGGAAGGCGACCGCCGCCTCGACCTCGTAGGGGTGCGACTTCTCCAGGTAGTCGATCGCCTGCCAGCAGAAGTCGGTGGCCCGGAACAGCCACGCGTGCCAGACCTCGTTGCGGTGCAGCAGGCCCACCACCGGACCGGTGGCGAGGAGCTCGCTGGGAGGGTTGTCGACGACCGGGACGAACGGCGCCGCCGGATAGCCGCGCTGGCTCGGACGGACCGCCGGCAGTGCCCCGTCCGCCGTGGAGGCGGCCGTCAGATAGCGGCACACGCGCTCCACCCGCTGCCCGCCGCACCGCTCGACGGCGTCCAGGACCCGCAGCGCCCGCCCGGTGTGCAGCGGCTGGCTCACCGGGCCGCGCAGATCGGGCTCCAGCGCGTGTCCGTAGCCGCCGTCCTCGTTGCGGTAGGCGTCCAGCGCCGTCTCCACCGGATCGGGGCCGCCGCCCAGGAAGTGGTACGAGAAGAGGCGCTGCTCCAGCACGCGCGCGGTGAGCCACATGAACTGTTCGGCGCGGAAGAGCGGGGAGTGCGCCGGGGGCGTAGGGGGGAGCGGGGAAGCTCCGGTTTCGGCCATGCGAAAGACCGTAGGGCGGAAAGCGGTCTCGGCAAGCGCTCCCGGGCAGGGCCCACTCTCAGGGGCGGGATACTGGTTTCATGCGGTTGACGGTCTTCTGGCAGCGGATGGCGGATCACTTCGGTTCCGGGTACGCCGACACCTTCGCGCGCGATCATGTGATGACGGAGCTCGGCGGGCTGACGGTGCACGAGGCGCTGGACTCCGGCTGGGCGGCCAAGGACGTGTGGCGTGTGGTCTGCACGGTCATGAACGTTCCGGGGGAGAGGCACTGACCGTGCACGAAGATCGGACATGGGCCACGCGTTGTCAGTGGCGTGGGCGAGACTTGCACCGTGGCATCCACTGACGACGACGGGCGTAGCGCCCAGAACGCATCCCCGGTCGACACCGTCGACCCGGTCGATACGACGCCGCGCGCCGCATCCCCGGCCGCCGGCGCCGCGGTGGCGGGCGCCCGCATGCCGCGCTGGCTGCCGCGCGCCATGGTGCTGGCACTCGCCCTCGTCGCCGCCTTCCAGCTGGGCAGCTGGGCCTTCCACCAGCTCACCGGCCTGCTGATCAACATCCTCATCGCGTTCTTCCTGGCGCTCGCCATCGAGCCCGCGGTGAGCTGGATGGCGTCTCGCGGCCTGCGCCGCGGCTTCGCGACCTTCCTGGTCTTCCTCGGCCTGGCGATCGCCGTCGCGGGCTTCGTCACCCTGCTCGGCTCGATGCTGGCCGGACAGATCAACAAGATCGTCGAAGACTTCCCGGACTACCTGGACTCGGTCATCAACTGGGTCAACGAGACCTTCCACAGCCACGTGAGACGGGTCGACGTCCAGGAGGGCCTGCTGCACTCCGACTGGCTGCGCAAGTACGCGCAGAACAGCGCGGCCGGCGTGCTCGACGTCTCCGGGCAGGTGCTCGGCGGCCTGTTCCAGCTGCTGACGATCACCCTGTTCGCCTTCTACTTCGCCGCCGACGGCCCGCGGCTGCGCCGCACCCTGTGCTCCGTGCTACCGCCCGCCCGCCAGGCCGAGGTGCTGCGCGCCTGGGAGATCGCCGTCGACAAGACCGGCGGCTACCTGTACTCGCGCGGTGTGATGGCGCTGATCTCCGGCATCGCCCACTACATCCTGCTGGAGGCCCTGGGTGTGCCGTACGCGCCCGTGCTGGGCGTCTGGGTGGGGCTGGTCTCGCAGTTCATCCCCACCATCGGCACCTATCTCGCGGGTGCCCTGCCGATGCTGATCGCGTTCACCGTGAACCCCCTGTACGCGGTGTGGGTGCTGGTGTTCGTCGTGATCTACCAGCAGTTCGAGAACTACATGCTCCAGCCCAAGCTGACCTCCAAGTCGGTCGACATCCACCCGGCGGTCGCCTTCGGCTCGGTCATCGCGGGCACCGCGCTCCTCGGCGCGGTCGGCGCGCTGATCGCCATCCCGGCGGTCGCCACCCTCCAGGCGTTCCTGAGCGCCTATGTGAAGCGCTACGACGTCACCGACGACCCGCGGGTGCACGGGCACCGCCGACGCGGCACGGGCGGCCTCGGGCTGCTCGCGCGCGTGCGGCGGCTGATATGGCAGCGGCCGGCCGAGGAGCCCGAGGAAGGCTCGGCCTGACAGACGCCGTGATCAACGACGGTGACGGCCGCCGTGACCGACAACGGTGGCGGTCTCCGTGTCGGGCAACGGCCGCCGCTACCGGTAGGCGAGCACCGCCCACACCCCGGCCGCGGCCACCGCGGCCGCGTAGCAGCCCACCGCCGCGGCCACGGCCCGCCACCTGGCCTGTTCGCTCCAGGAGGTGCGGGACAGCAGCCAGGCCAGCGCCGGCAGCACCAGTACCGCGTGCAGACCGACCCCGTGCAGCGGCTTGAGCGGGGCCGTCGATTCGTACGCCGCCTCCTGGTGGCCGGTCCGGACGAGCACCACCCCGCGCGCGATCATCGCCGCTCCCGAGACCAGCGCCACGAGCAGGACCGCGAACCCGGAGCGCACCGCGAGCGCCATGCCCACGGGACCGGTCGGCCGCTGCCGGAAGGACGCCACCGCGAAGACGGTGAGCAGCACCACCAGGACCCCGCCGCCCACCGCGAGCGTCATCGACACCGCCGTGTCGAAAGGCGTCTCCATGTCGAGGTGCGAAGGCACCCGGCGCCACGCCTGAAGGGTGATCCCGCCCACCTCCACCACACAGTCGGCGGCGAACACGAGCAGCAGTACGGTCCGCAGCCGCTCCCCGATCCGCAGATACGAGGTGACCCAGGTGACCGCGATCAGCGTCAGCCCGAAGGAGAGCCCGAACGTGACGGGCTTGCGCCAGGAGACCGGGCCGTACCAGGGGCCGCCGTCCACCGCGAACACCACCACATGCAGCAGGCCGGAGAGGACGAGGAGCGCACCGGTCGTGTGACAGAGACGCTCGGCGGGGCGCACCCCGGTCAGCGGGTTCGCCGGTGGCCTTCGGGGCGGACTCTTCAGGGAGGAGGGCATGCGCCCAGCCTCCCGGGGCCCGTCCGCGTGGTCGTCGTCCGGCCGAAGACACCCGCCGTACGCCTTGAGGAGTAGGGGGATGCGGGGGGTCAGGAGAGCGTGGCGGCCGGCGGGGTCCACCGCCGGGTGCGGGGTACGGCGCCCGGGACGCCGTAGTCCTTCCTGAGGTGTTCGGGGATGGCGTAGTGCATGACGCGGCCACGGGTGAGCGAGGACAGTTCGAGGACGGTGGTGAGGTGGCCGAGACGGTCCAGGGCCCAGGCGCCCAGCGGGGAGCGGTCCTCGATGGTCTCCAGGACGCCGAGGAGGTGCGGTACGGCCTTGACGACGGTGTCCCACGGGGTGCGCGGCACCTCCAGCCAGTCGGCGCAGGTGTCGCCGACCAGATGGCGGATCAGGGCCGAGACGACCGGATCGAAGAAGGTGCCGGGGACGACCTCCTCGTAGAGGTCGATGAGCTGCCGGGTCAGGACCGCGCCCTCCTCGGAGGGGCCCATGTACCGGACCATGTACAGGTCGAGGAAGGCGCGCGCCTCGTCGAGGGTCTTCGGGACGGCATCCTGGTCGACGCCCAGCATGGCGCCCACCACCCGCCACGCGTAGTAGTACGCCTCCGCGCCCTCCGTGGACAGATGGATGCCCAGCCGGTGCAGGCTGTCGAGGACCAGCAGGGAGAAGAACATCTGCCCGCCGATCATGTCCTCCTGGCAGATCGGCGTGCCGAGCGCCTCGGTGTCCCAGTGGTTCTCGCGCTTGAGGTGGTGCCGGATGGAGGCGTGCAGCAGGCGCACCTTCTGGGCGGCCGGGATGAAGCGGCTGCCGGCCTCGAACGCGTCGGGCTGCATGAGGTAGACGGTGAACTGACCGGTCTCCGCCATGCGCTTGGACGGGTACCTCAGCCCGTGGGTGGCGGACAGCAGCTTCGCCACGCGCGGGACGACGTAACAGGCGGGCATGGAGGCGAAGGACAGCGCGGTCGAGATGTGCACGTTGTTGTCGATGAAGAACAGCCGGGCCTTCTCCATCTCGCCCCAGTCCACCCAGGACGGCGGCACCCGGGTGGCCTCCAGGTACTCCCGCGCGACGTCGGGCAGCCCGTCCGGCAGGGGCGCGCCGGCGGTGGAGACATGGCGCATCAGGGTGTTGAACGTGCCCACCTCCCCACGCTCGAAGAGTGCGGCGACCGTGGCGTCGGCGAGTTCGTCACCGGAGTGCCGCAGGGTGTCCATCGAGGCCTCGGTGTGGGTCACGGCAGGGCTCCTTGTCATCGCGGGTGTCGTCCGGGCCACCGGGTGTCAGGGCAGCCGGGGTGTCAGGACAGGCGGACCGCCGCCGAGTGGGCCAGCGCGGTCAGGGCGCCGGCGGCGGGGGCCGGTACGTCCAGTCCGTGGAGGGCGTCGAGCGCTTCCGCGACCCGTGCGCCGATCATGTGCTCGATCCGGTCGGGCGCCCCGAGCCGGCACATGACCTCGCGGACCGCGTCCAGGCCGTCCGCGTCCAGATCACGGCTGCCGAGCAACGCGCCCAGCCGCTCCCGGTCGTCGTCGCGGGCGAGGCGCCAGGTCTCCGCGAGCAGGGCGGTGGGCCGGTGGCCGCGTACGTCGTCGGCGTTGGCCTTGCCGGTGTGCTCCGGTGCCCCGAACAGGCCGAGCAGGTCGTCGCGCAACTGGAAGGCCTCGCCCAGCGGCAGCCCGTACCCGGAGTACCCCTCGCGCAGCCGCTCACCGGCCCCGGCCAGGGCGCCGCCGATCAACAGGGGCTGCTCGACGGTGTACTTCGCGGTCTTGTAGCGGATCACCTTCAGCGAGGCCGTGGTGTCCGGACCGGCTCCGGTGCGCAGGATCTCCAGGCACTCGCCCGCGATCAGCTCCCGCGCCAGCACCGACCACAGGGGACGGGCCCGGGCGAGGTAGGCGGCGGGCAGCCCGCAGGTCGCGAACAGCTGACCGGCCAGTGACATCAGCAGATCGCCCACGAGCATCGCCAGCCACCGCGCGGTGTCGTCGGCGTGCGGACGGTCCCGTACGGCGGCACGCAGGGCGAGGTGCGGGGTGGGGCGCCCGTGCCGCAGCGGGCTGTCGTCGATGAGGTCGTCGTGTACGACGGCGGCGGCGTGCACGAGTTCCATGGAGGCCGCCGCCCGCACCAGCGCGTCGCTGTCCGGCTGGCCCACCGCACGCCAGCCCCAGTAGCAGAACGCCGCCCGCAGCCGTTTGCCGTCCGCGACCGCCGCCTCCAGCTGCTCGGCCACCGGGCCCAGGAGCGGGTCGACCGCCGCGAACAGGTCGGCCTCCTGGGCGACGAACCGGCGCAGTACCTCGTCGACGCGGTCCTTGAAGGCGCCCGGTTCCCACCGGTCAGTCATCGCCGGCGGTCCGTCGGGCGAGGGCGTGCCGGGCGAGGGCGTGCCGGGCGAGGACCTCCAGATGGGCCGGGGGCACGGTCGCGTACCGGTCCAGGACCAGGCGCCCCCGCGCGGTCAGGTCGTGCTCGGCCTCCGCCGCCAGCGCGCCGGCGTCCGAGCGGCGCAGCAGCCCCCGTAACGTCCCGAAGGCGGTGCCCACCGTGCTCACCGCCAGATCGGCCAGCCCCGCCGCCAGCAGCACGGCCTGTTCGTCCAGACCGCGTCGTCCCGTCTCACGTGTCATGCGCTCTCCCACCCACGGCACACAGGGCGGCGCCGCTCCCCGGCCGCCTCTTCGAGCATCGCGGCAGGACGGGCGCGGGCATGCAGAAACTCACGATCGGGTGAACGCCCTGCCGGGTGGTGCGGATCGCCGTGCCGCGGTCCGGCTTCCCCGCTGCCGCCCCCAGCCCGCCGCGCGCTCCCGCCCGTGTGCCGCGTACGCCCGATTCCCGAGCGCCGCCCGTCCCCGCCTCGTGCGCCTTGCGTACCCGCCCCGTGCGCCCCGGCTCCGTCTCCCGAGCGGTGGGTGAGCACCCTGTGGGGAAGTGGCGGGAGTACCGAGTGGTGCGCTTGACACGAAAATCGAACATCCATTCTTATGGAGGTTCCGGCGAGGCTCCCGGTGGGGATTTCAGCGGCAGTTCGACACGTTTTCGGGAGAGAAGTACCCGAGTTGTCCACAGGCCGAACCGGCGTCGGGGCGCATTGTCAGTGGCAGGCGTTAGCGTCTTTGACGTGAAGCGATCGACTCAAGCAAACCGGGTGGAACCCATGGCAGGAACCGACCGCGAGAAGGCGCTCGACGCCGCGCTCGCACAGATTGAACGGCAATTCGGCAAGGGCGCGGTCATGCGCATGGGCGACCGGACGAAGGAGCCCATCGAGGTCATCTCGACCGGGTCGACCGCGCTCGACGTCGCCCTGGGTGTCGGTGGCCTGCCGCGCGGCCGGGTCGTGGAGATCTACGGACCGGAGTCCTCCGGTAAGACGACCCTGACCCTGCACGCCGTGGCCAACGCGCAGAAGGCGGGCGGTCAGGTCGCGTTCGTGGACGCGGAGCACGCCCTCGACCCCGAGTACGCGCAGAAGCTCGGCGTCGACATCGACAACCTGATCCTCTCCCAGCCCGACAACGGCGAGCAGGCCCTGGAGATCGTGGACATGCTGGTCCGCTCCGGCGCCCTCGACCTCATCGTCATCGACTCCGTCGCCGCGCTCGTCCCGCGCGCGGAGATCGAGGGCGAAATGGGCGACAGCCACGTCGGTCTCCAGGCCCGCCTGATGAGCCAGGCGCTGCGGAAGATCACCAGCGCGCTCAACCAGTCCAAGACCACCGCGATCTTCATCAACCAGCTCCGCGAGAAGATCGGCGTGATGTTCGGCTCCCCGGAGACCACGACCGGTGGCCGCGCGCTGAAGTTCTACGCCTCGGTGCGACTCGACATCCGCCGCATCGAGACCCTGAAGGACGGCACCGAGGCGGTCGGCAACCGCACCCGGGTCAAGGTCGTCAAGAACAAGGTCGCGCCGCCCTTCAAGCAGGCCGAGTTCGACATCCTCTACGGCCACGGCATCAGTCGCGAGGGCGGCCTGATCGACATGGGCGTGGAGAACGGCTTCGTCCGCAAGGCCGGTGCCTGGTACACGTACGAGGGCGACCAGCTCGGCCAGGGCAAGGAGAACGCGCGCAACTTCCTCAAGGACAACCCCGACCTGGCCAACGAGATCGAGAAGAAGATCAAGGAGAAGCTGGGCGTCGGCGTGCGCCCGGAGCAGCCCGCCGCCGAGCCGGGCGCGGACGCGGCGGTCACCACCGCGGCCACCGACGACGCGGCGAAGACGGTGCCCGCCCCGGCCGCCGCCAAGGCCACCAAGCCCAAGGCCGCCACCGCCAAGAGCTGACGCCGTGACACGACGAACCGACTGGGCCGACCACGAGTACACGTCCCCCGGTGCCCCACGGGGGAGGGGCACCGGGGGCGACCCGGGCTCCGCCGGGGACGGTGACGAGGCCTACGGCACGGGCGGTGGCATCTACGGAGGCGGCACAGACGAGGGCGGCACGTACCGGGGCGACGGTTCACACGACGGCCCGGGCGGCCCCCGCGGGCACGGGTCACCCGGCCGTGGCCCGCGGAAGCCCGGGACGCGCCGTCGGCGTGGCTTCGGGGAGCCGTCCGGTGAGGACGGGGGTTCCCCCTCCTCGTCGAGGGCCGAGCAGGGGGAACCTCCAGCGGACCCGGCTGAGCGGGCGCGGGCGATCTGTCTGCGCCTGCTCACCGGGACCGCGCGCACCCGGAAACAGCTCGCGGACGCCCTGCACAAGCGGGAGATCCCGGACGACGTCGCCGAGGAGGTGCTGTCGCGGTTCGAGGAGGTCGGACTGATCAACGACAGCGCGTTCGCCGACGCCTGGGTGGAGTCAAGGCACCACGGCCGGGGACTGGCCCGGCGCGCACTCGCCCAGGAACTGCGCACCAAGGGCGTCGAGTCGGCGCTCATCGACGAGGCCGTCGCCCAGCTCGACTCCGAGCAGGAGGAGGAGACGGCCCGCGAACTCGTCGCCCGCAAGCTCCGCTCCACCCGGGGCCTCGACCGCGACAAACGCATCCGCCGGCTCGCCGGCATGCTCGCCCGCAAGGGGTACTCCGAGGGCATGGCCCTACGGGTCGTCCGGCGCGCCCTGGAGGAGGAGGGCGAGGACACGGAATTCCTGGAGAGCGGGGACTTCTGACGGGGCGACAGCCTCGCAGGGGGTGGGGTTAACCCCCCGCCAAGACACCGGAACACCGCAGTGCCCGGGGACCTCCGCGTGGACGACGGTGTACGCCATGATGCTGCGCTACGCCCTCAAGACCGTCCGCGCCCGCAAAGCCGGTTTCCTCGGCGCCTTCCTCGCCCTGCTCTGCGCGGCCGCCCTGATCTCCGCCTGCGGCACCCTCCTCGACACCGGCCTGCGCGGCACGATCCGCACCGAGCGCTACGCGGCGACCCCGGTCGTGGTCTCCGCCGACCAGTACGTCCACCGGACCACCGTCAAGCACAAGAAGGGCAAGACCAAGGTCAAGCACAAGGCGAAACCCATCGCCGAGCGCGCCTGGCTGCCGGCCGGGCTGGAGGCCGGACTCGCCCGTACGCCCGGCGTCGCCCGGATCGTGCCCGAACTGACCTTCCTCGCCCAGCCGCTGACCCCGGCCGGCACCGGCGGCCCTACCGCCTACGGGCACGCCTGGGAGTCCGCAGCGCTCACCCCGTACCACCTGGTCACCGGCACCGCGCCCCGGGCCGCCACCGACCTGGTCGTCGACCGGGACCTGGCCGTACGCGCCCGTCTGCGACCCGGCTCCACACTCACCGTGCAGTCGACACAGGCCCCGCGTGCCTACCGGATCACCGGAATCGCCGCCCCGGCCACGGACGTAAGCCACCAGACGGCCCTCTTCTTCTCCGCCGCCGAGGCCCGCAGGCTGGCCGCGCACCCCGGGCAGGTAACCGCGTTCGGCGTGCTGCCGACGCACGGCACCGACCCGGAGCGGCTGAAGCAGGACGTGACGCGGGCACTGCGCGGTACCACCGCCCAGGTCTCCACCGGGGACGCCCGTGGCCCCGTCGAGTTCCTGGACGCGGCCGCCGCCCGGGTCCGGCTGGTCAGCATGGGCGGCGCCATGGGCGGAACCTCGCTGCTCGTGGCGGTCCTGGTGGTCGTCGGCACCTTCGCGCTCACCGTCCAGCAGCGTCACCGCGAACTCGCCCTGCTGCGCGCCATCGCCGCCACACCGGGACAGATCCGCCGCCTGCTCGGCCGCGAGGCCCTGATCATCGGCGCGGTCGCCGGTACGCTCGGCGCACTCCTCGGCCTGCCGCTGGGTGCTTGGCTGCACACCAGGTTCGTCGCACTCGGCGCCGTACCCGCCGCGCTTCAGCACACCACCGGTGTCGTCCCGCCCCTCGCCGCGCTCGCCGCGACCCTGGCCGGCGCCTGGGCGGCCGCCCGTATCGCCTCCCGGCGCATCACCCGGATCCGGCCGACCGAGGCGCTCGCCGAGTCCCGCGTCGAGCCTGCCCGGCCGGCCTGGGGCAGGATCGCCGCCGGTCTGCTGCTGCTCGCCGGTGGAGTCGTCCTCGTCGTGCTGCTCACCTCCCTGCGTACCGAACCCGCCTCGACCCCCGTCACCTTCCTCGCCGTCGTGGTCCTCGCCACCTCTGTCGCCTTGCTCGGTCCGCTGCTCGTCAGGGCGGCCGCGCTGCTGCTCGCCGGCCCGCTGCGGCTCACCGGTCACGGCGGTCGGCTCGCCACCGCCAACGTGCGTGGCAATGCCGCCCGGATGGCCTCTGTCGTCACCCCCCTCACCCTGCTCATCGGCATGACCTGCACCGTGCTGTTCGTCCAGTCCACCCTCGACGCCGCCGCCCGCGCCCAGGTCCGCGCCGGGGTCACCGCCGACTGGGTCGTCGCCGCCCGGGGACCGGGCGTTCCGGCCGAAGCGGCACAGCGGTTGCGGGCGCACCGCGACGCCGTCACCGAAGTGGTCCGCACGACCGTCCGCATCGGACTCGACAAGTACCCGGCGCAGGGCGTCACCCCCGAGGGCCTCACCCGCACCTGGGACCCCGAGGTCACCGCCGGCTCCCTCGACCGGCTCACCGACCGCACCGTCGCCGTCAGCGAACTGGCCGCCGATCAGCACCACCTGAAGCCCGGCAGCACCCTGGCACTCACCCTCGGCGACGGCACGCCCGCCACACTCACCGTCGCCGCCGTCTACGCCCGGGGTCTTGGCTTCGGTGACCTCACCTTCGCCCACGACCTCGTCTCGCATCACGTGGACAACCCGCTCGCCTCCTCCGTCCTCGTCAGCACCGCCCGTACACAAGCAGAACTCGCGACTACCCTCCGTGAGTTCCCCGGGCTCCGGATCCTTTCGCCGGCCGCCGTCGACTCCCTCCGGGCCAACCGGCAGCAGACCAACGCCGAGGTCAACTACCTGGCCATGGGGCTGGTCCTCGCCTTCACCGCCATCGCCGTCGTGAACACGCTCGCCATGTCGGTCGCCGACCGCGTCCGGGAGTTCGCGCTGCTCAGGCTGGTCGGCGCCACTCGCCGCCAGGTGCTGCGGATGCTGCGCACCGAGGTGCTGTCCGTGCTGACACTCGCCACGGCACTCGGCAGCGGCATCGCGCTCGCCGTACTGACCGCGTTCAGTATCGGCATGACGGGCCGCGCCGCGCCGACGGTCACGCCGTTGCTTTACGTGACCGTCGTGGCGACCGCCGCGCTGCTCGCGCTGGTGGCCGCGGCCCTTCCCGGACGGGTGGCGCTGCGGGTGCCGGCGGTGACGGCGGCGACGGCGAAGGACTAGTAGTGCTTGGTCAGGTTGATATGGGCTCTGGCATGTCGCGGTGACAGGTGGGGCAGGCGCCGGTCCAGACCGCGAGGAGTAACTGCAGT
>NZ_JBHXLU010000109.1:0-39362 GCF_042720695.1 Streptomyces sp. NPDC058457
GGACTGGGCGGTTCCGCCCAGCCCGGTCACGGCGTCCGCTCCCGGTCCGCGACGGACACGCGCGCCTGACGGCGGGCCCGGCGCGCCAGGGGATCCACGAAGCGGTGCGCGGCGGCCTCGTGGACGAGGACCGCCAGCCAGGTCACGGGAATCTGGGCGAGGGCCAGGAGCAGCCCGGTGGGCAGGCCGCCCGGACCGGGGCGGGCCATCAGGGAAGGCGCCTTGACGGTCAGGGTGAGGAAGGCGGCGAAGTAGCCGAGCGCGGTGACGGTCGCCACCCGGCGGTGCCAGCGGTACGCCCGGCGCAGCAGGCGAAGGGTGCGGTGGGCGCCGGAGCGTGGACCCGCCGGACGGGCGCCGTACGGCTCGTCGCCGGTCGACCAGGTCGGGGACGGGCGGTCGTGAAGGAGTCGCTCCGGTGGTAAATCCGGGACATCATGGGACATTTCGACGACTCCTCGATGGGGACCGGGCCCGGCCGTGGCGGGCTGTGGGCAGGGAGGGCGGTTCGGGCAGCCGCACACCGTGCGGCCGGGAGGTCGTGGAAGGCCGTATGCGCCGGTCGTTGAGGACGCCGTCTCGTGGGGGAGCGGTCGGGTGAGCAGGGCGCCATGATCCCCGGCGTGGGCGCGGTCCGCCAGAGGTCCGGCCGGAGTTGCCGGGGGCCCTCCTCGGCACGTTGGGCTGACGTTGGGATCTCCGGTGGGAGGTGATGAAGCATGGGCGGAGCGCGGGGTGGCGCGATCACTTCGAGAAGTGCGCCGTCGCACACCCCATGAGCCCCGGCGCGCCCGCCGGTTGGCCCGGCCGTGAGGGGCGCGGCTGTGACGCACCTCATGGGTGGCGTGGGTCTCGGCCGGCGCCTCGACCCGGACTCCGCCCAACTGGTCTAGGACGCAAGGAGTTTGCTCGGCAACGATCTCGGACGGGTGATCGCGTACACCTGTCGCGTCAACGCCGAACCGAACCGCCAAGGCTTTCGCGGCACATGGGACAGCGCTGAAGTTGCCGAATGCGAAGTACATTGCAATGACAGCGTCTTGACCCCGCTCGACAAAATCAGGCAGGTTTCGGACACTTCACCTCATTTATTAGCTTTCTGCGAAAGATGCGTGTTATGGGCGCCTATCTGTGTCCTCCAGTCGTCATGCAAGGCGAACATGTCGTGAAGACCGACGAGATCCTCGCGGAGGTGCGCGGCCGGCATCCGCAGGCGCCGTGGCTGCCCCGGATCGACGGCATCGCCGCGAGCACGGGGATCGAGTCCCGCGGGTGGATGCTGCCGCTGGAGGCGGCCGCAGCCCCCGGCAGCGGGCCGGGCCTGCGAACTCCGGGCGCCGGCCTGGCCCGAACGGCGCTGGCCCGCAGCGGATTCACCGACGGCGAGGTGAACCGCGCGATCGCCGCGCTGGAGGCGATACCGGCGCCGCAGACCGTCCAGGAGCGCATCGCGCCGGCCTGGGCCGCCGTCCAGACGTACGGGGAGCGCGCGGCCCGCGAAGCCCTTCGGACCGCCGGACTGGAGGCCGCCGACGTCGACTGCCTGATCACCAGTCACTCCACCACCCCGGCCCTGCCGGGGCTGGACCTGTCCCTGCTCAACCGCCTCGACCTGCGCGGCGACGTACTGCTGCTGCCGGCCACCCAGTGGGCCTGCATCGCCGGCACCCGCTCGCTGGCCCTGGCGGCCGACCTGGTCGCCGCGGACCCCGACCGGGTCGTGCTGGTCGTGATATCGGAGGCGCTGAGCACCACCTACCAGCCCGCCGACGACACCCTGGAATCGCTGATCGTCCGGCTGCTGTTCGCGGACACCGCCGTCGCCGTGGTGGTCACCGGCCGCCCCAGGGCGGAATCGATTCTGCGACTGGACGCGGTCTGGCACCACACCCTGCCCGGCACCATGGACCTGCACCGGCTGGAGACCCGGGACGACGGCACGCACTTCGTGATGGACCGCCGCGGGCCGCGGGCCGTACAGGAGACGGTGGCCGAGATGTGGAAGTGGCTGCAGGCCCGCCACCAGGACGACGACCGCCCCTGGCATCCCGATCTGCTGCTCGCGCATCCCGGCGGTACGCGCGTGCTGGAGTACATGGAACAGACCATGCCCGACGACTGGCCGGAGGGGCTCCTGGCCTACAGCCGGGACAGCTACACCACGGGCAACCGCGGCGGTGCCGCCGTACTCGACATCCTGCGCCGCGCGCACGACGACGGGCAGAAGTCGGGCAGCCGTACGGTGCTGTACGCCGCGGCGCCCGGACTGACGGCCACGGCCGTCGAGGGGGAGTGGCTGTAGCCGCAGCCCGCCCCTCCCGTTCCGGCCCGGGCGCTATCCCTCCAGTTCCGCCCAGACTGCCTTGCCGGTGTCGGTCCACCGCACCCCCCAGCGCGTGGTCAGTTTGTGCACGACGTGCAGACCCCGCCCGGTGTCCTCGAGCAGGTCACCCTGGTGCGGGCGCGGCCGGCCGTTGCCGGTGTCGCCGACCTCGCAGGTGAGCCGGCTGCCGGCCCGCACCAGCCGCACCGTGACGGGCCCGGTGCCGAACCGGACTGCGTTGGTGACCAGTTCGCTGATCACCAGTAGCGCGTTGTCGCGGACCTGCTCGCCGATGTGCCAGCGGCGCAGGAGGGGAGCGGTCAGGGAGCGGGCCCGGGCGGGCGTGTCGTCGCGGGCGGGCAGGTGCCAGGTGGCGGTGTCCCGGCTGCGGCGGCCGGCCATCCGGGCGAGCAGCAGCGTGACGTCGTCGCGCAGGGGCTCCGTCGGGGCCAGCGCGGCGACCACACCTCGCGCCGCCTGCTGCAGATCGTCCCAGGGGTGCACCTCGCGCACCACGCCCGTCAGCCGGCCGATGCCCTCGTCGATCGACGCCGCCGGATCCTCCACCAGACCGTCGGTGTAGAGGACGAGCAGCGAGCCGGGCGGCACGGTGAACTCGTGCACCTCGAACGGCTCCCGCACGACGAACTCGGCGCCCAGGGCCGGGTGCGGCTGCCCCGCGACGGTCTCGGCGGACCCGTCGGGATGGACGAGGACCGGGGGCAGGTGGCCGGCGTTGGAGATCTGCAGCCGGTGGTCGACCGGGTCGTAGACCGCGATGCAGCAGGTCGAGCCCAGCGCGCTGTACCCGGCCGCCAGCCCCGCGTCCGTGTCGTCCAGAAGCGTGACCGTCTCGTCCAGCCGCTCCAGCACCTCCCCGGGGCCCAGCCCCGCCGACAGCAGCGCCCGGGCCTCCATGCTCAGCTGGCCCATGGCCGCCGCGGCCCCCAGACCGTGCCCCACGACGTCGCCGACCACCAGCGCGGTACGGTCCCCGGGCAGCGGAAAGCTGTTCACCCAGTCGCCGCCGACGCCCGCGCTGTCCGGGGTGGTGGGCTCGTAGACGCTGGCGACCTCGATGGTGTCGCTGCCGGCCCGCGGGAGCAGCCGGCGCTGCAGGGCCAGCACCTGGGCGTGCTCACGCTGGTGCTGCCGAGCCAGGTCCACGTGCCGGGCGGTCTTGGCCACGAGTTCCTGCAGGTCGAGCAGCTCACCGTCGCGGAAGAGGTTGTCCGGCCGTCGCCAGACCTCCGTCACGCCCAGCACGATGGGCCTGGGCAGGCCTTCGGGTCCTTCCACGACCAGCGGTATGCAGGCGACACTCACCGGTCGGTCGCCGGGCACCAAGGCGCGCACCAGCTGCGGATCGTCGAGCACCCGCTCGATCGCCGCACGGTCGCGAAGGACGACGGCCTGCGGAACGTCGTCGCGCATGACCGCACCGGCCAGCAGACGGCTCGCTTCGCGCGGAAGGTTGTCCCCGGGAGTCAGGTATCCCTCGGGCCAGGCCCGGTCCGGGACCAGGGCGGCCCGCCGCAGCCGGATCCGCTCCTGCGGCTGCTCGGTGAGCGCCTCGCCCGTCCACACGGCGTAGTCGAGGTTGACGGCGGCGACCTCCCCCCAGGCCAGCAGGGACTGGGCCAGCGACTGCGCGGTCTCCCCGATGTCCAGGGACGTCCCGATCGCGGTGGCGGAGGCGTACAGGTGCAGTCGCTTGGCCATGGCGATCAGGGAGACGGTCAGACCGTCCAGCGGTGGTGCGGCCGGCAGGATGCTCATCGAGACCACCAGCTCGGTCCCGTCGTCGCGCCGAAGCCGCTGGACCCGGGCCACGTGCGCCTCTCCCGTCTCCAGGACCCGGCGAAGCCGCTTCACCACTATCGGAACATCCCCGGGCGGCAGCAGATCGGCGAAGGCGGCCCCCGGCGCGGCGGTCACCCCCGCGAACGGAGCTGCGTCCAGATTGGAGCCGCTGATCCTCAGATCCCGGCCGAGACTGACCACCCCGAGGATCTGCTCCCCGCCTTCGGCCTCCCCACCGGTCCCCGAGAGCCGACGCAGAGGCCGCTCGCCCGCCGCTCTTGCTCCGCCTTTCGGGATGTAGTCACCCAGCGCGCCGCTGACCGTGTCGAACGGCGAAGCAGAGGAGGGTGTGGGGTCCATGCGGCTCACACAGTTCGCCTGACTCCGGCGCGTACCGGCAGATCTTCCCGAGTCCCTGCGGTCGAGCCCTGAGAACCCTCGACCGCACATCTCATGAGTAACACAAATACCCGGACCATCGAAGGGGCAAAAGTGATCAAAAGAACACAAGCCGTGAGTGACGTCGGAGATTGTAAAGGTTTCTTTAGAAAGATACCTTTACCTCATGGACCGGCGACAGCTCACCGACCCGCGCGCGCTGCGGGCGTACGCCCACCCGTTCCGCCTGACACTGATCGGGCTCCTGCGCAGGGAAGGCGCGGTCACGGCCACCAGGGCCGCCGAGCTGACGGGGGAGTCGGTGGCCGGCTGCTCCTATCACCTGCGGATGCTGGCCAAGTACGGGCTCGCGGAGCAGACCGGGGAGGGACAGGGCCGGGAGAAGCCCTGGCGGGCCACGGCGGCCTTCACCTCCTGGCCCGGCCACACGGCGGACCCCGAGGTGCGGGAGGCCGCCACCGCGCTCAGCCTCGCGATCGTCGAGCGGTACTTCACCGAGGCGACCCACTGGCTGGAGCGCCGGCACACCGAGCCCGCGGACTGGCAGGAGGCGGCCCCCCTGGGAGACGCCACGATCTTCGTCACCGCCGCCGAGCTCAGGGAACTCGACGAGGAGGTGTGGGAGCTGCTCCAGCCGTACCTCCACCGGGCCGACCACCCGGAGCAGCGCCCCGCCGGGGCACGCCGGGTGTCGTACGTCCACTTCGGTCACCCGGCACGCGACTTCGGTACCCAGCCACAGGGCGAGGCGGAAGCACCACACTCGTGATCGCGGCCGGGCGGTTACCCTCGGGCGGGCCCTGGCCCGGTCTCCCTCCCGGCTGCCTGGGCCCTCGGCCGGCTCGGCCTCGGCCGGCTCGGCCTCGGCCGGCTCGGCCTCGGCCGGCTCTGCGCGGTCGCGTTCACGGTAGGCACACTGAGCGTGCTCTTCGACGTGCGCAACGCCGCGCTGTTCGTCTCCCTGGTCCCCGCCGAACGCCACGTGGAGGGAAACTCCCTTCTCAACGGAAGCAGGGCCATGTCCTGCATGGCCGGCACGAGCGCGGCAGGGGTGCTCGTGCAACTCGCCGGCGTCCACGGCCGCCCCTGCGGCAAGTCCACCTGGGGTCCGCCCGCCCACGCCGCGCTGCGATGCCTGACCCGACGGCCCACCAGTGATCACGCACCACGGCGGGAGGGCCGACAACCCGTCAACCGGCCCAGCGGGCGCTCGACGTACGCAAGCAGGACCGCCGGCAGGGCGGACGACCCGGACCGGACAACGGAGTCCGATTCCCGCCGGTGACCCGAGCCGCCCCGCGGCACGCTGAACACCATGACCACCGCCTTCCCTCCCCTCGCCATCCCCTCCGCGGTCCTGAAGGAACTTCGTGTCCGTGACGACGCCGGCAGTCCGCCGCACCCGTACACGGACGACGAGGGCGACGCGCCACTGCGCTGCTGCCTGCGGTCCAGCACCGCAGGAGAGCGGATCGCCCTGATCTCGTATGCCCCGCTGCGCCGTTGGGCGGCGCAGACCCACGCCGACCCCGGGGCCTACGACGAGCAGGGGCCCGTCTTCGTGCACGCCGAGGACTGCGGCGGCCCGGCCGACGGGAACCTCGGCTACCCGTGGGCCCGACCGGGCGCCCTGCGCGTCCTGCGCCGCTACGACGGCCGAGGGCACATCACGGGCGGCCGCATGCTGGAGCTTCCCGACGACGCCCAGGCGGCTCTCGCGCAGGCGCTGGCCGAGGCCTTCGCGGATCCCGAGACCGCCCAAGTGCACGTGCGTGCCGTCGAATACGGCTGCTACCAGTTCCGCGTCGACCGCCCCTGAACCAGAAAAACGGAGGCCCACGGTGCGTCACGGCACCCGGGGATGATTGTCTGGCCCTGGCCAATCCCATCCCGACCCGGCTCTGCCGGCAGGAGGACCCCGCAGTCATGAGCAGTGCCTACGCCTACGAATACAAGGTCGTCACGTTCCGGGAGTCGCTGATCGGCGACGCGCTGGACAGCGACAAGCTGGAGAAGGTCCTCAACAAGCACGCCGAGGACGGCTGGGCCCTCAAGGCCATCACGTCCGCCGACGTCAAGGGCCGCGTAGGCCCCGGAGCCGTCGAGGGCCTGCTCCTGACCTTCGAGCGTCCGCGCGGCTGACCGAAGCGCGACCGGCAGTAAACCGAACGCCCCCCGACCTGTTGAGGTCCGGGGGGCGTTCGTCGTTCTCCCCGATTGCGCAAGAATTTGCGCTGCTTGCGTTCGCTTGCGGCTCGGGGTGCAAGCGTGGCGTGCGGCCTGCGTGAGGGTCCGAGTCGTGCGCGCTTCCATGAAGTGCCCCTTGTTGCCCGCTCCTTGAGTGTCTCTTTGCCTCAGAGTGATGCGTGCGCCGTCTCCGTCGCTGAGGCATGGGTGGTTCTGGTGAAATTTGTGCAGTCCCTACAGTAGACGGGCTCACAGTATCATGCAATATTTCGATGAAACAATGCAAGAACCTGCGTATTGCGTCCCTCTTGAGCCCCTCCGGGGATCGCCCGTCACCGGCAGGACGGCCCCGCCGTCCGCACGCCTCGCGCCACTGCTCCGCACGCACCTTTCTGCACCACTCCGTCAGGAACGAGCCGCCCTCGCCGCCCCGCCGGCGCGCGAGCCCCGCAGGAAGTGACCCCGCATGACTCGACACAAGCCGAGATCCTGGAGACGGCGCGCAGCGACCGCTGTGCTCGCCTCCGCCGTCATGGTGCTGGGCCTGCCGGCCGTCGGCGCACACGCAGCCGGCGGCCCCAACGCCGCCGCGGACGCCGCGACCACGGCAGGCAGCGCCCGAGCCGCACACGCGGCCGTCAACGTCACGGACGGCGACACCGACACCTACTGGCAGGCCGGAAAGAAGTCGGCCCAGTGGGTCCAGACCGACCTCGGACGGGCCAAGCGCGTCAGAGAGGTCGTGCTGCGGCTGCCCGAGCACTGGCAGACCCGCAAGCAGACGCTGGCGCTCCAGGGCAGTGCCGACGGCAAGAGCTTCGCCACCCTCAAGTCGTCGGCGCAGTACGTCTTCAGCCCCGGCAACGACAACACCGTGAAGGTCGCCGTCCCCGCGACCCTCGCCCGGTACGTGCGGGCCGACTTCAGTGCCAACTCGGTCGCCGGCACCGCCCAGCTCGCCGAGCTGCAGGTCCTCACGACCGCCGCCTCGACCCCCAACCTCGCGCTGGGCAAGCCCTTCAGCGAGAGCGGCCACGCCGACGTCTACGGCGCGGCCAACGCCGGTGACGGCAACCGCAACACCTACTGGGAGAGCACCAACAACGCCTTCCCGCAGTGGCTCCAGGTCGACCTCGGTTCGTCGGTCTCGGTGAACCAGGTGACGCTGCGCCTGCCCAGCGGCTGGCCGAGCCGCAACCAGACACTGAAGATCCAGGGGTCCACCGACAACCAGAACTTCACCGACCTGACGGCGTCGAAGGCGTACGCCTTCAACAGTTCCAACGACCAGTCGACGACGATCTCCTTCGACGCGACCACGACCCGGTACGTGCGGGCGCTGTTCACCGCCAACGACGGCTGGCCCGCCGGGCAGGCGTCCGAGCTGGAGGTCTACGGACCGGCCACCGGCGACACCCAGGCGCCCACCGCGCCGGCCGACCTGGCCTACACCGAGCCGGCCACCGGGCAGATCAAGCTGACCTGGAACGCGGCCACCGACGACACGGCCGTCACCGGCTACGACGTCTACGCCAACGGCCAGCTGCGGGCGAGTGTCGCCGGTAACGTCCTGACCTACACCGACACCCAGCCGGCCGGCACCGACATCACGTACTTCGTGCGGGCCAAGGACGCCGCGGGCAACGTCTCCGCCAACAGCAACAGCGTCACCCGCAAGGGAGCGAGCGGCGACACCCAGGCCCCCACGGCGCCCGGCAACCTCGCCTACACGCAGTCCGGCAGCGACGTGAAGCTCACCTGGCAGGCGTCGAGCGACAACGTCCAGGTCACCGGCTACGACGTCTACGCCAACGACCAGCTCGTCAAGACCGTGGCGGGCGACGTGACGACGTACACCGACACCCCGTCGGCGACGGCCACGGTCACCTACTACGTGAAGGCGAAGGACGCCGCCGGGAACGTGTCGGTGGCGAGCAACAGCGTCACCCGGCCCGGATCCGGTGGCGGCTCCGACCTCGCCCAGGGCAAGCCCATCGAGGCCTCCTCGTACACCTTCACCTACGTCGCCGCGAACGCCAACGACGGCCAGATCGGCACCTACTGGGAGAGCGGGGGCGGCGCCTACCCGGCCACCCTCACCACCAAGCTGGGTGCCAACGCCGACCTCAGCCAGGTCGTCGTCAAACTCAACCCGGACCCGGCCTGGTCCACCCGCACCCAGAACATCCAGGTGCTCGGCCGCGACCAGGACGCGACCACCTTCACCAGCCTCGTCGCGGCGAAGGACTACACGTTCAACCCGGCCACCGGCAACACCGTGACCATCCCGGTCTCCGGCGCCGCCGCCGACATCCAGCTCAAGTTCGCCTCCAACACCGGCGCCCCGGGCGGACAGGTCGGCGAGCTCCAGGTGATCGGCACCCCGGCCGCCAACCCGGACCTCAAGGTCACCGGCATCACCAACACCCCCGCGGCCCCCGTCGAGTCGGACGCCATCAGCCTCTCCGCGACCGTCACCAACAGCGGCAGCAAGGCGTCCAAGGCCACCGACCTGAACTTCACCCTAGGCGGCACCAAGGCGGCCACCGCCGACGTCCCGGCCCTCGCGGCCGGCGCCTCGGCGACGGTCACCGCGAGCATCGGCACCCGGGACGCGGGCAGCTACCCGCTCGGCGCCGAGGTCGACCCGTCCAACAAGGTCATCGAGCAGAACGAGGGGAACAACACCTTCACCCGCTCCGACGCCCTCGTCGTCAAGCCCGTCTCCAGCTCCGACCTGGTCGCCGCCCCGGTCGCCTGGACGCCCTCCAGCGCCTCGGCCGGTGACAACGTCGCCTTCACCGTGGCCATGAAGAACCAGGGGACGGTGGACTCCGCCTCCGGCGCCCACGGCGTCACGCTGACGGTCCAGGACGCGAACGGCGCCACCGTCAAGACCCTCACCGGCTCCTACAGCGGCACCATCGCCTCCGGTCAGACGACCGCACCGATCAGCCTCGGCTCCTGGACGGCCGTCAACGGCAAGTACACCGTCAAGACGGTCATCGCCGACGACACCAACGAACTCCCTGTCAAGCGCACCAACAACACCACCACACAGAACCTGTTCGTCGGCCGCGGCGCCGACATGCCGTACGACATGTACGAGGCCGAGGACGGCACCGTCGGCGGCGGAGCCAAGGTCGTCGGCCCCAACCGCACCATCGGCGACTTCGCGGGAGAGGCGAGCGGCCGCAAGGCGGTCACCCTCAACGCCACCGGCCAGTACGTCGAGTGGACGACCCGCGCCGCGACCAACACCCTGGTCACCCGCTTCGCGATCCCGGACGGCACCGACGCCACCCTCGACGTCTACGTGGACGGCCAGTTCCTCAAGGCGATCGACCTCACCTCCAAGTACGCCTGGCTCTACGGCAGCGAGACCGCGCCCGGCAACTCGCCCAGCTCCGGCGCCCAGCGCCACATCTACGACGAGGCGAACCTGCTGCTCGGCAGGACCGTCCCGGCCGGCTCGAAGATCCGCCTCCAGAAGGACGCGGCCAACACCTCCGCCTACTACGCCATCGACTTCATCAACACCGAACAGGCCACAGCGATCCCGAACCCGGACCCGGCCGCCTACACGGTCCCGGCCGGCTTCACGCAGCAGGACGTGCAGAACGCCCTCGACAAGGTCCGCATGGACACCACCGGCAAGCTCGTCGGCGTCTACCTGCCCGCCGGTGACTACGACACCTCCAGCAAGTTCCAGGTCTACGGCAAGGCCGTCAAGGTCGTCGGAGCCGGGCCCTGGTTCACCCGCTTCCACGCCCCCTCCTCGCAGGAGGACACCGACATCGGCTTCCGTGCCGAGTCCACGGCCAACGGCTCGACATTCGCCGGCTTCGCCTACTTCGGGAACTACACGTCCCGGATCGACGGACCCGGCAAGGTCTTCGACTTCTCCAACGTCTCGAACATCACCATCGACAACATCTGGGCCGAGCACATGGTGTGCCTCTACTGGGGCGCCAACACCGACAACATGACCATCTCGAACTCACGCATCCGTGACACGTTCGCCGACGGCATCAACATGACGAACGGCTCCACGGACAACCACGTCGTCAACAACGACGCCCGCGCCACGGGCGACGACAGCTTCGCCCTCTTCTCGGCCATCGACGCCGGCGGCGCCGACGAGAAGAACAACCTCTACGAGAACCTGACGTCCACCCTCACCTGGCGGGCGGCCGGCATCGCCGTCTACGGCGGCTACGACAACACCTTCCGCAACATCCGCGTCGCCGACACTCTCGTCTACTCCGGCATCACGATCTCCTCGCTGGACTTCGGCTACCCGATGAACGGCTTCGGCACCGATCCCACGACGATCGAGAACGTCTCCCTGGACCGGACGGGCGGCCACTTCTGGGGATCCCAGGTCTTCCCCGCCATCTGGGCGTTCTCCGCTTCGAAGGTCTTCCAGGGCATCAGGGTCAACGACGTCGACATCGACGACTCCACCTACGGAGGCGTCATGTTCCAGACCAACTACGTCGGCGGCCAACCCCAGTTCCCGGTGAAGGACACCATCTTCACCGACATCTCCATCACCAACTCCAAGAAGAGCGGAGACACCTTCGACGCCAAGTCCGGCTTCGGTATCTGGGCCAACGAACTCCCGGAGCCCGGCCAGGGGCCCGCAGTCGGCGAAGCCACCTTCCGCAACCTGCGCATGAGCGGCAATGCCCAGGACATCCGCAACACGACCAGCACATTCAAGATCAACATCGAGTAGTTCCCGAACAACGACGAACAACGCGGGGCCGCCCTCGGCAGGGGGCGGCCCCGCCCTGTCACCGAACCGCCACCGCCGACACGCCGAGTCGGTGACAGTGCGCCGGGGGATCGGCTTCGGCTCCCGGCGAAGCGGCCGCCCCGGTCGCGCCGGCCTGCCTCGCCGCCGCAACCGGCGATCCGCCGACGGCACTTCACTGATCGTGCCGTGGGGTCGCACACGGGAAGCCGGGAGGCGCCCCTCGCGACGGACCCGGCCGTGTGCGACCGGGTGGTACGCAGGCTGTCCGACTCCTCGCCGGCGCGCCCCACCAGAGACCGCGGACTCGGCAGCGCCACCGAGTTGACGCATTCCGATATGGGCATATGATGGCTGCCATGGCACGAGCAGCGACGACGTCGGACGCGTTCAACGCGATCGCCGAGCCGCAGCGCCGGGACATCCTGGCGCTGCTGCGGGCGCGGGAGTGGCCGGTGACCGACCTGGCCCAGGAGCTGGGGATGAGCCAGCCGCGGGCGTCCAAGCACCTGCGGGTGCTCCGGGAGGTGGGACTGGTGCGGGTCCGCGAGGCGGGCAAGCAGCGCCTCTACGGCCTGGACGCCCGCGGGCTGCGCCCGGTCCACGAGTGGGTCGGCGGATTCGAGCGGTTCTGGAACGAGAGTTTCGACCGGCTGGACACCTACGTGCAGGACCTCAAGCAGACACGGCAGGAGGAATGACCGATGGCACGGGCAAGACAGGGAACGCGGGCGGAGCCGGCGACGGCAGACCGGGAGATCGTGATCTCCCGGGTCATCGACGCCCCGCGTGAGCTGGTGTTCGAGGCGTTCACGGAGGTCCGGCACCTGTCGCGGTGGTGGGGTCCGGAGGGGTTCACCACCACCACGCGGTCCTTCGAGTTCCGCGAGGGCGGGGAGTGGGTCTTCGTGCTGCACGGGCCGGACGGGACCGACTACTCCGAATGGATCCGCTGGACGCGGATCGTCCCGCCGGAGCGGATCGAGCTGCTGCACGGTGAGTCCCGCGACGACCCGAACGCCTTCGAGTCGGTCCTGACCTTCGCGCCGGACGGCGCGGCGACCCGGATCGTGATGCACACGGTGTTCCCCACCAGGGAACTGCGCGACGAGGCGGTCGAGAAGTACCACGCGATCGAGGGCGGCCGGCAGACCCTGGGCAGCCTGGCGGCCTACGTCACCGACCTCGCGCGGAAGGGGGCGGAGGGCTGATTGCCGGGAAGGTGTTCTTCAGTGTGTCGATGTCGCTGGACGGCTTCATCGCGCCCGAGTCCGTGCCCGTCGAGGACGAGCTCTTCGCGCCCGACAAGCAGGACGACCCGGACGTTCGGCGCTGGATGGCGCAGTGGACGGAGCTGCAGCAGTGGGTGTTCCCGCTGCGGTTCTTCCGGGAGAACCTGAAACTGGGCGAGGGCGGCGCGGAGGGCCTCGACAACGACGTCGCGCGGGACACGTTCGAGCGCACCGGTGCGAGCGTCATGGGCAAGCGCATGTTCGACCTCGGCCAGCAGTCATGGCCCGAGGAGGCGCCCTTCCACACCCCGGTCTTCGTCGTGACGCACACCAGGCGTGACCCGTGGGAGCGGCCCGGCAGCACCACGTTCCACTTCGTCAACGACGGCATCGAGCACGCCCTCGACCACGCCCGCGAGGCCGCCGGCGACCGCGACGTCCGCATCGCCGGCGGCGGCGCGACGATCCTGGAGTACCTGAACGCCGGCCTGGTCGACGAGTTCTCGATCACGCTGTCACCGGTGCTGTTCGGCGCCGGCACCCGCCTGTTCGACGGCGTGGACGCGTCCAGGGTCGCGCTGGAGCCGGTCCGCTCGGAGCCCTCCTCGCGGGTGACCCACCTGACCTACGCCGTGCACCCGAGGTAGCCACACCACCACTCCACCCCGGCGACCTGCGGCGAAGTACACAGCGATCCGGTCACGCCGAGGCCGTGACCGGATCGGTCCGTACCCGGACCCGATGAGGCCTGTCGCCACTCCGGCCCCGCCGGTCAGGCTTGGGGACATGACCCGAGCGCTGATCGTCATCGATGTCCAGGAATCCTTCCGTGCCCGCCCGCTGTGGGAGACCATTTCCAACCCGAAGATCGCCGACCAGGTGGACCGGCTGGTCCGGCTCGCCCGCCAGGCCGGGGACCTGGTGGTGTGGGTGCTGCATGCCGAGCCCTGCAGCGGCGATGTCTTCGACCCCGCCCTCGGCCATGTCCGGCTGATGGACGAGTTGCAGCGCCGGGACACGGAACCGCTGATCCACAAGACCTCGCACAACGCTTTCACCACCACCAACCTGCAGCAACTCCTCACAGAGCGCGGCATCCACGAGCTCACCGTCTGCGGCATCCGAACCGAGCAGTGTGTGGAGACCACCACCCGCGTCGCGAGCGACTTCGGCTACCAGGTCACCTTCGTCAGCGACGCCACCGCGACCAACCCCATCCCGCACCGTGACGCTCCCGCCGACCAGAGCGTCGCCGAACTGCTGTCGGACCCCCGCACCCTGAGCGCCGAGGAGATCATCAGGCGCACGGAGTACGCCCTTGCCGGACGCTTCGCCACCATCACCACCGTCGGGCAACTGGAAGCCGCGGCCGAGTCTCGGGCATGATGACCGGATCGTGAGCCACATCGCCTTTCTCCTGGTGCCCGGACTCCATCTGCTGGACCTGGCAGGCCCCGCGCAGGTCTTCTCCACGGCCGCCGACTTCGGGCACTCCTACACACTCGGCTACATCGCCGAGCAGCCGCTGGTTCCCACCGCTCAAGGCCTGCCACTGGTGGCCCAGACCGACTGGCCGGACCTCGGCCCCGAGGACCTGATCGTGGTGCCCGGCTGGCGGGCACCCACCCTGGCAGGCAGTCCTGCCATCGGCGCGGCCGCCCTGCAGTCCCTTCGCGACCACCACGCCAGGGGCGGCACCGTTGCCAGCGTCTGCGCCGGAGCCGAGGCACTCGGCCGGGCCGGCCTGCTCGACGGCCGCCGCTGCACCACCCACCACGACGTGCAGGACGAACTCGCCCGCCGCTACCCCCGAGCTACGGTCGTTCGCGATGTTCTTCATACCGCCGACGACCGGGTGGTCACCTCGGCCGGCATCGCCAGCGGCATCGACCTGGCCCTGCACCTGATCGCCACCCGGCACGGCCCCGCCGTCGCCGCACAGGTGGCCCGGGACATGGTCGTCTACGCGCGGCGCAACGGCCATGAATCGCAGGCCAGCGCAATGCTCAGATACCGATCCCATCTCGACGACACCGTGCACCACGCCCAGGACGTGCTCGACGCACGCTACGACCAGGCGCTGCCCCTGTCCGCCCTGGCCACGACCGTGGGCGTGAGCGAACGTACCCTCACCCGCCTCTTCACCCGCGCCACCGGCGGCCTCACTCCACTGCGCTATCAGCAGACCCTCCGTCTCGAACGCGCCGAGCACCTCATCAGCCACGGCGCCACGGTCGATGCCGCCGCCCGCGCGGTCGGCTTCGAGGACCCCCGCATGCTGCGCCGCCTACGAGCCCGCAAGTCCTGACCAGCAGCAGCGCACGCCAAAACGGCACCGATCATTCCTGGCGGCGCATCTACGGCCTCGGCAGGAGGACGCCAACGGAGCCCGGGCGAAGAGCCGCCGGTCACGCGTCGCACCCCTGATCCGCGAGTGTGCCCAGCGATACCGCAACCACCTGGCAGAACGCCCGACCGTGCACCGGCGGGTGTGGCTGTGCTGGCCACGTTCGTCAGCGCTTCGGCGACCACGAAATACGCGGCCGTCTCGACGGCCGGGTCCAGCCGACGGCTGACGGGACCGGCGTCGACGTCGACGTCGGCGGGGACGACGCAGCGCGCGGCCAGAACGGACAGCGCGCAGCCCTCGGCCGGTGAGAATCGGCGGGGCAATGCCTCGTGACAGGGCCCGCAGCTCGTCCAGCGCCTGCCGAGTCTGGACGACCGCGTGGCGAGCGCGACCCGGACGAGTTCCGGATTGCGGTCGAAGTGATGCTGGACGCGGCCCAGTTCCATCGCCAGACGGACCAGCTGCTGTTGGGGCCCGTCGTGGATGTCGCGTTCGAGCCGGCGCAGGGCCGCGGCCTCGGCCCCACCGCTGCGACGGCCTGCGCGCGGGCGGTGTCGCGCTCTGCTCAAGTCCGCTGATCCTGCGGTGCAACGCTGACAGGCCGGACAGCAGTACCCGGCCGAGACCGGCCTGGGCGGCGACACATACCCGGGTCACCAGCGGCAGGGTGAACAGCAGCAGCACGGCGACCGTGATCGCGAAGGCGACCCGCCCGGCCGGGGACGTCAGCCCCAGGCTCAGAGCTATGTGCGACCGGTCGCTGCCCGCGTACAGGGTCATCGGCCGCAGCGACCCGGGCGTGACCTGGTTGCGCAGCGGGTACCTGGCGGTCGCGCCTCCTACGAACCACCACAGCACCGTCACCACCGAGGTGACCAGTACGACGGGGAGCACCATCACCGTGTACGCCAGGTCGAGCCACAGCACCGGGGCAGCCGCGTCGGCCGTCTCCTTCGACCTCGACCTCGGCCGCCGGCCCGCGTCCGGTGCCCCGACGGCCCAGGAACGCACCTTGCCGATCCGCCACCACTCCACATCGCCGGGCCACCGCGCCAGCGCCCGGGCCGCGACGGGCGACCCGCCCGGCAACAACGAACCGCCCATTCCGACGCCCAGGCCGCCGACCACCAGCAGCAGACCGACAACGGCACTCAACGGCGCAGTAAGGAGATACAACGATTCCACGAGCGTGCGACGCCCGACGCAAACGACGAACCCGGCGCCTGGCCGCAACCGACGCGCGACCGCGGGAGGCAACGACTCAACCATTCCCTCAGCATCATGTCGCCCCGGCCCAAGTCTCCCCGACGCCCGCCGTCGTCAGCCGCGAGGACCCACAGACCGCGCCGGACCGCCATCACCCCCGGGCACGGCCCAACTTGGCCACCTGCGCGGCCAGCAGTCCACGTCGGCACACCGAGGACGCCGGCGTAAAACCGATCAGCCCCACCAGAGCCGTTTCCGCGGGTTGATGAACATCCATGTGATCACGCGCCGAGCCCGCGTATGCCTTGATGGGCAGCTGACGGGGCGTCGGCCTGGTGGTGTAGATCGGCCCAATGCCGTCGACCAGCAAGGACATCGGGGAGCTCCACGTTCGCAAGGTTCTTCCATCTGGAAGAACGGGCCCAGCCAAGAGGCCTCGGTGACTTCCGCAGCCCAGGCGTAAGACGACCATCACGGTGGTATCGCTTTGAGTACCGGCTTGCCTGGGCGTCGCGGGCGTCTCGTTCCCCGGTGAGCCGGCCGAGGGGGGAAAGCGTGGGGGACATGCCGGCGTTGGTACGGGAAGTACGGCATCGGGTGAATACCCTGCGCCAGTCAGTGGCTCAGACAGTCGAGCGGGCCAAACCGGAGAACGTTCACGCTGCCATTTGCAGACGCCTGGACCGAGAAGGCACCGAAGCAGCGAACAGGGCTATTACCCGAGTGCAGCCGGCGACACTTCCGCTTTATGGCCTGGACGAGGACGGTCAAACACGCATACGAGGAAAGATCGAGCAAGCAATTAGTCGGAGTGAGGCTCTGGATGCCAGGACTTCACTCATCACCGCTTGGTCATTGATGGCTGGAACCTTGTTTTCCTTCGTCGTGATGACCGTTGGAATATTCACTTACGCAGGACGGTACTTCTTTGTGGTGGTTGCGGCATCCATCATCTGGGGGCTCCTTTTCGCCTTCGCTTCCCTCATGGCTAAGCTGCTTCCGGCGCAGATCACGAAGAGGGCAGAAAAAGCCGCGTTTTACGTACCCGTATGCTGCTTGAATATCTTCCTGCTTTTGTACTGGATAAAATCATCCGTAATTGAGTCATGGCTCTTCGGCGTCCATGGGGGCTCATCTGTCCTTGATGCACAAGGAATCACGACAGGGCTGCTTTATCTTACGTACTCGATAGATGGACTCGCGATAGTGGCCGCACTTGCAACTTGGAATGAGTTCCGTCTGACGAGAAAATTCCAAAAGGCAGACCCGGCCACTGGACCATACGATCGAGCGATTGCCTCATGGGCGTGGACGATTCGCTGGTTGGAGCTGGCGGCGCCTGACTGGCCGACACAAGCCCTGATGAAGCAGTCGGTTATGCAGCTTGAAAGTCTGGCGGTCGTAGTGCGGGGCGAACTGAAGATGACTTGGCTGCGTGACACGAACTATCTTATGCTTCCACATTTTCACTTGGAAGCTTACAGAGTCTATGCAGCCATACTGCGGCACAGGAGTCGGCTGGTTCGGTGTGGTACTGGGGAGGGATTCCAGCAGCTCCTCGAATCCCTCTCCGATGGTTTGGTCGCACTGACACTGGGGAATCGTGACCGCCTCCTCGCGAACGCGCCAGAAATCACGAGGAGCACCATGGTGAAGGATGCCTTCAAACGGGCATATCCGGGCCTCATACTGTTGGCTGCGGGCATCGCCCTTCCCTATATTCCCCAAATTGCCAAGCAGCCCGAAGTGGCAGACAACGTGCGCGTTGCGCTCATCGTGATGGGAGTCTTGGCACTCGCTTCTGCGCCATCGGACGCGGCGCAGAAGGTAAACGATATCGTCGCCAAGATACTTCCGTTCGGTAAGATCTGAGAGACAGTACGGGTTTCCCCCCTCAAAGTTGCGAAAGTTCAGGCACCAACTCGAAGAGGCCAACTCCCTGGTGGTGCTGAAACTTGCCACGACCGGACCGCCCGTCCCTGCGACCGTTTCCTCCGCCACTATGGCGGAGAGGTCTGGGTCGAGAGCAAGGGCGGGTACTGCCCCTTGCCCCCTCCGGCTACCTGCCCCTTCGACAACCCGACTGTCTGACCCGCCGACACCACCTGGCAGGTGATCGATCCCCGGGCCCCATAGGTGGGGCGGTGCGAGCACCCGCCGCTGCGGCGCCCGGCCGTTGTCACTTCTGCTCGGTGCGGAGGAAGATCAGGGTCGGCTGGGCACCGCTTCGACCGGGCAGCACGGGGCGCCACCCGCTTTGATGATGTGGTGCTGTCCGCGTGGTGGCTTCGGTGAGCAAGAAAGTTTGGTGCAGGTGTCGATTCGGCCGGTGGCCGTTCGTGTAGGGGGTGACTGGGCCGCGGAGGAGCGGTCCGCAGAAGCAGGGGAGCATGTCATGCGCTCGATCAACGCCACGTTGTCCATCACCCTCGACGGAGTTGTCCAGGGCCTGGGCCGTGCGGACGAGGACACCCGCGGTGGCTTCACCCACGGGGGCTGGGGCGGGAAGTACAGCGACGAGGTGATGGGCCGCGAGATGGGCAAGGGCATGGCCAGGCCCACGGACATGCTGTTCGGACACCGGACCTGGACGGACTTCATCACCGCCTGGGGCAACGCCACTGACGGGAACCCGTTCACCACGCACATGAACGCGGCCACGAAGTACGTGGTGTCCAGGACGCTGGAGAACGCCGATGCATGGCAGAACTCGATCCTGCTGCCCGGCGAGGCCGCCGAGACGGTGGCCAAGCTCAAGGCCGAGCCGGGCAACGATCTGACGATCATCGGCAGCGTGGCACTGGTCCGCGACCTGCACGCCGCCGGCCTGGTGGACACCTACACGCTGTTGATCCACCCGCTCGCCCTGGGCACCGGAACGCGGTTGTTCGAGGGCCCCGCCCCGCTGACCGAATTCGAGCTCACCAGCAGCGTCACTACCACCAAGGGGGTGATCATCGCCCACTACACCCGCCGGTGAAGCAGGAATCATGCGGAACTGCACCCCGCGGCCCGGGCACGCCCAGGTGGTCAGCCACCCGCTTCGTCTCCTTCCGGGGCTTCTGCAGGATGAGAACGGTCCGGGCCCTGGGCAAGTGTCCGGACGCCGATCACAGCGGGACGACCAACGGCACCCAGCTTCAGCTGTACACCTGCAACGGCACGGCGGCCCGGAACTGGAAACTGCCGGGCTGAGCCGTCGGCGGGCGAGCTGACAGCCCTGGTACCCCCGGAGCCGGCCGGGCAGTTGCACGCCCGGCCGGCTCCACCAGTAGGCGGGGATGGTCAGCAGTACAGGTTGGCGCCGGGGGCGACGCCGAGGATCGAGGTGAAGCGCTGGTAGGCGTCGACGCGGCTCTGGACCTGGGCCGGGTTGCGGCCGTCGCATTCCAGGGAGCCGTTGATGGAGCGGATGGTCTGGCCGAAGCCGGCGCCGTTGACCATGGCGTTGTGGGGGGTCATCGTGCCGGGGCCGCTCTGGGTGTTCCAGTACCACAGGCCGGTCTTCCAGGCGACCGCCGAGTCGTTCTGCACCAGCCAGGGGTTGTTGAGCAGGTCGATGCCGAGCGCGTCGCCCGCGGCCTTGTAGTTGAAGTTCCAGCTGAGCTGGATGGGGCCGCGCCCGTAGTAGGCGGCCTGCCCGGCCGGACAGCCGTAGGACTGGCTCCAGTCGCAGTACGTCGGGTAGTTCGCGGTGTTCTGCTCGACGATGTAGACGAGTCCGCCGGTCTCGTGGCTGACGTTGGCGAGGAAGGCTGCGGCCTCCTGCTTCTTGACGGTGTCGCTGCCGGTGTTGGCGAAGCCGGGGTAGGCGCTGAGGGCGGCGGTGAGACCGCTGTAGCTGTAGAAGGAATTCCGGCTCGGGAACATCTGGTTGAACTGCGCCTCGCTGACGACGAACCCGGACGGGTTGCCGCCTCCACCGTCACTGGCCGGGGTGTTCCACTTCTGGTTCGCACCGCCGGTGCAGGTCCATATCTGCAGGCGCGTGGCGTTGGCGCTGCTGTTGCCCCGTACGTCGAGACACTTGTTCGCGGCCGGGTTGACGATGTCGTGGGCGGCGGTGACGACCCACTGCTGGTTCGTTCCGCCGGAACAGTCCCAGAGCTGAACGGCGGCTCCGTCGGCTGTGCCGCGGTCGACCACGTCGAGGCACTTGCCGAGGGCGCGCAGAGTTCCGTCGCCGCTGTTGGACCAGCTTTGGGCACCGGTGCCGTTGCAGTCGTAGAGCTGGACGGCGGTGCCGTTGGCGCTGCTCGCGCCGGCCACGTCGATGCACTTGCCGGCCAGCCCGGTGATCTGGCCGGTTGCCGCCTGGGCCGGGGCGACGGTGAACAGGGCGGACAGGACGGCGGCGAGGACGACGCCGAGCGTCAGCCGTCCGAGGGCGGTTCGCCCGCGGAGGCGGGACATGCGGAGAGAAAGGCGCACGGGGAACTCCTCCTGACGTGAAACGAGGGGGGTGGGAGTGTGTGACGTGACCGGTCTGCGGCCTGCGGGGGCAGACGTCTCAGCCGAGGACCTGCTGGGTCACCACGATGTGTCCGGCGTCGGGGTCGAGGACGCCGCCGAGCCGGCTGAACGCGCCGTCGGTCAGATCAAGGCACTTGGGCTCCTGCGGGGTCTGGACGAACGTGCCACGGTCGTTGACCCGAACGGTCAGGGACCGGCCGTTGGCGACGTTGGTGACCAGTACACGCGTGCCGAAGGGCAGTTGGGGCTGGCGGGAGAGGGAGGTGGCGACCGTGTCGGCGTTGTTGTCGAAGACCTCGCCGCTGGCGGTCAGGGCGCCGGGCGGCTGCGGGCCGTAGTGCGTGGCCCAGCACTGCTCGCCGGTCTGCTCCCCGGGAGCGTTCCACTTCTGGTTGGCGGCACCGGTGCAGGTCCAGATCTGGATCCGCGCACCGTTCGCCGAGGAACGGTCGGTCACGTCGAGGCACTTGTTCGCCGCGGGGTTGACGATGTCGTGGGCGGCGGTGACGGTCCATTGCTGGTTGGCGGCACCGGTGCAGGACCACAGCTGGACCTTGGCGCCGTCGGCGGTGGAGTTGGCTGTGACGTCGAGGCACTTGCCCAGGGCGCGCAGGGTGTTGTCGGCTCCTGTGGTCCACTGCTGGGCGCTGGTGTTGTTGCAGTCGTAGAGCTGCACAGGGGTGCCGTCGGCAGTGCCGGCGCCGGCGACGTCGAGGCATTTGCCGGCGAGGCCCGTGATCGCGCCGGTCGCCGCGGCCGCCGGTGCCGCGGTCAGCGGGCTGAGCAGCAGGGCCAGCAGGGCTATGACAGGCGTACCGCGTAACGCGGTGGTGAGGAAGGAAGAGCGAGCAGCCATGGGGGGTGGGAAGCCTTTCCGAGGTGGCATGCAGGTGTGGCGGACACCGACAGGACGCACATGAGGACGACCTGACATCGGGAAGGTAAAAGGTCTATACCAAGACCGTCAAGATGTGAACATGACAGAAATGCCCCGAGTCTCCGCTCCTGCTGCTTGCTGGGCGCCGGGACAAGCGCCCCGGCGGAACAGGTGATCGTCGCCGATAAGTCAGACGTACTCGCAGCCACCCGAACCACCCCCGGGATGCACGGCCAAGCAGACTACGCACACGGCAAAGGCAACGGCAGTGCGTCTGGACCGTGTTCGGCCGCCAGCCGGGCGCAGCCCGCCAGATCCCTCACGGTCCGGCGATGTTCGCGCAGCGCGCCGATGGGAGCGCCGGTGACCTGGCCGATGACCGAGCCGACGGTGCCGGGAAACATGAGCGCCTGGGCGACGTCGGCGAGCGCGGACTGCATCTGCTGCGGCAGCGCCTGCCCGAACCGGGAGCCGAGCCCGCCGCGGCGCAGGTACTCCTCCAGCGGCTCGCCGGGGTGGTTGGCCTCCCAGTAGCGGCGCAGCGCCAGGTCGAAGGCGGGCAGCGGGCGCCCGATCCTGGTGAGGGCGGCCCGGATCGTCAGCACGATCTGCTCGAAGTCGGTGCCGGCCGAGCGGGCGAGATCGATGCGCACGGGCAGGATCCGGTCGGCCGGCCAACCCGGCGCGCCCCACTGGGAGGGGCGGCGGCCGGAGTCGGCGAGCGCCGCCTCCAGCGTCCTGGCCAGGGTGGTCTTGCCGATGTTGCCGACGCGGTGGAAGACCAGTACGTGGTTGCGGGGCGCCTCAAAGTACTCGGGGCCGAAGCCGCGAGCGCCGACGTGGTGTAGATGCTGGGTGGGCGCGACCGCGACCAGCTCCCACTGCGCCTGCCTGTTCGTGAACGCCTCGTCCGCAGAGAGACTGCGGTCGTTGGTGCTGAACAAGGCCCTGAGATCCCGGCCTGTCACGCTTCCCCCCGAAGGATGATGGCCAAGGTGCCCAACCTGTCCCCGTTTCGTCTGCCCTGAGGAGTGTGCCTCCGGCCAGGACTCGGGCGTGCTCCGCGAGCACCTTTGGCTGGCGGGAAGACGGGTTCCGGGCGTCAACAAGCCCGCTGACCGCTTCGGCGCCGCACTCGGCGTCCGGGACGTCGACGGCGACGGATACGACGACGTGGTGATCGGCGCACCGGGCAACGACATCGGCGGCGCCGTAGACGCCGACACCGTCTGGGTCATACGCGGTTCTGCGTCCGGCCTGACCACGAAGGACATCCGTGTGCTCAGCCAGAGCCCCCGCGCCGTCCCTGGAATCCCGGAACGCGGTGACCGGTTCGGCGCCGCGGTACGGCTCATCGACGCCGACCGCGACAAAAGGGCCAGCTTGATCGTCGGCGCTCCCGGCGAGGACGGCGACAACGGCGGAGTGTGGGTCTTCCCCTCCGCCGGCAGCGGGCCCTCTCCCAGCCGCTCATGGTCCTTCGACGGCGGCACACTGCACGCCCCCAACCCCGACGCCCGTTTCGGTCAGACCCTTGCCCCGCACGGCCGCTGACAGCAGACCCGCCCGGCACCGGCAGCCGTCCACACCGTAGTCGGGTCGCGGATGTTCGCCGCCTGGGCGTCCCGTCCACTGCGCGATCGGCACGGGACGCCTCCACTCCCGGCGCACGGCATTCGCCGCCGTCGGCCGCGCTCACGTGCAGACCACCTGGCCGCGCCGCACCACCGGCGTAGCCGTCCCGGTCGAGGTCGGCGGTGGCCGTGGCCTGCCCGAAGTGGTCGCCGGTCTGGGCGAGGCCCACCACACCGGGCGTGCTCATGCTGGACGTCGCCCGGTGTGCGAGGGACAGGCCGCTCGCGGACCCGTACAGGACGGCGACGTAGCCGACGCCCTTCTTCCCGCTCACGGTTCCGCCGGGGGCCGAGACCGCGAGGTCGCGGTAGCCGTCGTTGTTGAAGTCGTCGTGCGTGATGGGCGCGGGGGCGGCGTCGGCGGGCGGGGCCGTCGCCGTGATGGTGGCTCCGACGGTCAGCAGCAGGGTCGCGGCGGCGACGCCGGTGGTGCGGCGCGGCCTGTGTGGTGGAGGGTCTGTTCTGGCGCAAGGTCATACTGCCGGGATCACTGCGAGGCCCGACACGGACACGAACGGCACCGGGCCGCGAAGCCCCGCCGCCCGCCGCAGAGTATGGGACCCGCCAGCGACCCGAAGGGTTGTGCGAGGCCGTCCACAGCCGTACCGGATCGCCCGATCCCTGGTGGGACCGGGTTCTCGACGGGCTTTCGACGGGCCCTCGACGAAGAGGCCGGGCAGACGCGTTCTCACCCGACCGCGAACTTCGTTGCCAGAGCACCTGTTTCGGACGACGGCCGCGACACCATGACAGCGGACGCGAATGACGAGCCCTGCGATCAACACCCGCCCCTGCCTCCGCCACCCGGCGGGGAGCGGGGCGGCGGAGAGGGGAGGCGGCGCCTCGACGGTGCCGCGCGCGGGTGGTCAGTCCTGTCCGGCGCGCGGCAGGACCTGGACCGTGTCGCCGACGGCACGCTCGCCGGTGGCGTCGGACGTGGTGTTGACGAGGCTGCCGTCGACGGCCATGGCGGTGGAGCCGCCGCCGTCCAGGTTGAGGGCCTGTACCGCGCCGAATGAGCGCATGAACCGGGCGGCCTCGGCGAGCGTGAAGCCCTCGCTCACACCGGGCTGCCGGCCGTCGACGGTCACGAGGAGCAGCCGCCCGCGACCGTCGATGCCGGCCAGGGTGCGCGGCTGGCGCACGTTGGACCAGGCGAACCCGAAGGAGAGGTCGCGCGGGTCGAGTGTGCCCTCGGCGGCGGCGTCGATGTGGACCCGGCCGTCCTCGACCAGGGTCGGGGCCGCGCTGACGACGCTGTCGTCGGGGCCGAGCCGGACCTGCCTGCCCGAGGCGTCCCGGACCGTCTCCCGCAGCTCCAGCCGGCGGCCCGTCGCGGCGTGTTCGGCGAGCCAGGCGGCTGCGGTCCCGGTGCCCTGGAGGACCGAGCCGCCGGCGGGCACGGAGCCGCCGCGGTCGCCCTGGGAGACGACGACACCGTGCCGGTCGAGGACCACCTGGAAACCGGTGCCGGTCGGCAGGGGCGCCCCGAACTCGGAGGTGAACCTCACCAGGTCGTCCGCGAGCGAGCAGGTGACGTCCTGCCGGGGGAGTTCGGTGGGTACGGCCCCGGGGCGGCCGCAGTCGCGCACCTTGCCCGGGACCCGGTTGATGCCCTGCACCGCGTGGACGGCCGAGCCGGAGCGGACGGTCACAGTGGTGGACAGGTCCGCGACCCGGACGTGCCGTCCGCCGTCGGCGAGGACCAGCGCGGCACGGGAACCGGCCGCCATGGACTGCAACTCGCCGCGCACCACGGACAGCCCGGCCGAGGTGCCCTGGACGCCGTCCGCGTCGGACGTGACGAAGAAGCCGCCGTTGACGCCGACCAGGGAGCCCAGACGGGCGGCCACCGTCGAGGTCTTCTCGCGGTCGGCGGCGTCCCCGCCGTCACTCACCTCGATCGTGCCGCGCAGCCGGGCCGGATCGACGACGGCGACGTGGACGCGTTCCGCGTCGGCTGGCCGGCGTCCGTCGTAGCCCGTCCACTCGACGGAGGTACGGAAACCGGCGGCCGACATCGCCGAGCCCAGCGTCCCCGCCTCGGCCTGCGTGGCGTACCCGCCGGCTCTGACCTGCCAGCCCATCGTGCCGTGCGGCGTGTCGGCGTACTGGTCCCAGGTCACCCGCTCGACGCGCGGCGCGAACCCGGCGGCCCGCAACTGCCCGGCGGTGGTGTCGGCCCACCCGCGGTCACCCAGCGGGGCCCAGGTGGCGGCACCCGTGAGGCGGTTGACGGCCGGGGCCTGGACGGTGACGGTCCACGCACCGGCGCCCCGCGGGTCACTGAGCACCCCGGTACGGACCTCCACTCCGGGCGCCACGTACCGAGTGGTCCACGCGACGGCATCCGCGGCGGCGCGCCCGGTCCTCGTGCTCGCGCCGGCCGGCGGAACGAACGCGACCAGGGCCAGTACGGTCCCCAGCACGAACCCCCGTCCCGCCCTGCGGCGCGCACCCCGTACCACATACCCGAACGTCCCGGCTCCGACAGACATGCCTCTCCTGACGTACGACTGGACCTGTGCGGCGCCACCCGTCATACCCGCACCGCCCGGCCATCCCAGACCGACACCAAGACCCCTGCGTGAAGCGGCGGACACCTGGTGGAAAAGCCTGTACGACATCCGGCACGAGGCTCACCCTCGGATATGGACGACACGTTCATTTCATGGTTATATGAACGTGTCGTTCATATCGAAGCACCTGAGAAGGAGACCCTCATGAGCACCCCCACCACCGACCGTGTCGCACTGGTGACCGGAGGCTCGGGCGGCATCGGCCGCGTCGCGGCCGAACGGCTCGCCGAGGACGGTTTCGCGGTCGCCGTGCAGTACGCGGGAAACAAGGCCAGGGCCGAGGACACCGTGGCCGCGATCACCGCCGCCGGCGGCAGGGCCCTGGCCGTGGGCGGCGACGTCGCCGACGAGAGTGCGATGAGCGCGGCCTTCGACGCGGTCGAGTCGGCCTTCGGCGGCATCGACGTGGTCGTGAACACCGCCGGGATCATGATCCTGTCCCCGATCGCGGCGCTGGACCTCGCCGACCTGGACCGGATGCACCGTACGAACATCCGCGGCACCTTCGTCGTCTCCCAGCAGGCGGCACGCAGGGTCCGCCCCGGTGGCGCGATCGTCAACGTCTCGACCTCGGTGGTCCGCACCCAGCTGCCGGGCTACGGCGCCTACGTCGCCAGCAAGGCCGCGGTCGAGGGCCTGACCCTCATCCTGGCCCGTGAGCTGCGCGGCCGGGACATCACCGTCAACGCCGTCGCGCCCGGCCCCACCGCCACACCGCTGTTCCTGGACGGCAAGGACGACGCCACCATCGCGAACTTCGCCAAGGCGACCCCGCTGGAGCGGCTCGGCGGACCCGAGGACATCGCCGAGGTCGTCTCGTTCCTGGCCGGTCCCGCGCGCTGGGTCAACGGACAGGTCCTCTACGCCAACGGCGGACTCGCCTGACCCCCTCGCCGTACACGCACCACCCCGCCCCTGCACTGTCATCGCCGAAAGGAACCACGTCCATGTCCACCACCGGCAACGTCGTCGTCATCACCGGCGCCTCCAGCGGTTTCGGAGCACTCACCGCCCGTGCGCTGACGGACGCCGGCCACACCGTCTACGCCGGCATGCGCCAGACCACCGGCCGCAACGCGCCCCAGGTCCAGGCCGCCGCCCAGTACGCCGACGAGCACCACGTCGACCTGCGGTCCATCGAGCTCGACGTGAACTCCCAGCTCTCGGTCGACACCGCCGTGGCACAGATCGAAGCCGAGCACGGCCGCGTCGACGTGCTGATCCACAACGCCGGGCACATGGTGACCGGGCCGGCCGAAGCCTTCACCCCCGACCAGCTCGCCGAGCTCTACAACGTGAACGTCCTGTCCACCCAGCGCGTCAACCGCGCCGTGCTGCCCGGCATGCGCCGACGTCGGCGAGGACTGGTGCTCTGGGTGTCCAGCACCAGCGTCAAAGGCGGCACCCCGCCCTACCTCGCCCCCTACTTCGCGGCCAAGGCCGCCATGGACTCCCTCGCGGTGTCCTACGCCGGCGAACTCGCCCGCTGGGGCGTGGAGACCTCGATCGTCGTCCCCGGCTCGTTCACCAGCGGCACCAACCACTTCGCTCACTCCGGCCACCCCGACGACACCACCGTCGAGGCCGAGTACGAGAGCCGGTACCCCGGCCTGATGGAGCAGGTGGCGACAAAGCTCGCCGCCCTCGCTCCCGAGGACGCGCCCGCGTCGCTGGTCTCCGAGGAGATCGCCCGCATCGTCGCCATGCCCGCCGGAAAGCGCCCCTACCGTGTGCACGTCGACCCTGCCGACGACGGATCCGAGGAGGTCTCCGCGACCGCCGACCGTATCCGCCGTGGCTTCCTCACCCGCATCGGCCTTGCCGACCTGCTCACCGTCCAGAGCTGAAATCCCTGGCCCGGGACGCGCAAGAGGGCCTCAGGCGGACGCGCAAGAGGGCCTGAGACCGCGCCTCCCGCGGCCACTCACGGTGGAGACATTTACCATGAGCGTCATCGAAATCCCCGCAGCCATCCAGACCTTCGTCGAGGCGACCAACCGCGGCGACGCCGAGGCGTTCGCCGCCGCGTTCACCCATGACGCCGAGCTCGACGACTGGGGCCGCGAGTACCACGGCCGCGACAGTGTGCGCGCCTGGGACCGGACCGACAACATCGGCGTACAGGCGCGTCTCACGCTGGACGCGATCGAGCCCGGCGCGTCGTCCGACACCTATGTCGCGACCCTGACCGTGACCGGCAACGGCTACAACGGCACCGGCCCCATGACCTTCGTCCTGCGCGACGGACTCATCGCGAGCCTGCGGATCGCTCCGTGACACCGCGCCTGACCTGACACACAAACCGATCCGCCCCGCGGCAACCGAGCAGGAGCACACATGGCGAACGATTCGAACCGACCTCCCGCCGGGGAGGGCGGCGGTCGCGGACGCGGGCGCCGGCCCGCGGACGAGGTCCGGGCGGACGTCCTGCGCACCGTCGGGGAGTTGCTGCTCGGCGAAGGCATCGCCGACCTCACCTTCGAACGCGTCGCCCGGGCATCGGGCGTCAGCAAGACCACCCTCTACAAATGGTGGCCCTCCAGAGGCGCGCTCTCCCTCGACGGCTACTTCCACGCCGTCGAGGACACGCTCGCCTTCCCCGACACCGGGGACATCCGCGCCGACCTGCTCGCCCAGCTGCGCGCCTTCGCCCAGGTCATGACCCAGACCCCGGGAGGTCGCATCCTGGCCGAGCTCATCGGCGAGTCGCAGACGGACCAGGACCTGGCCACCGCCTACCGGAGGCTCTACTCGTCGCAGCGGCGCCGGCTGGCGGGAGAACGTCTCCATCGAGCCCAGGAACTCGGCCAGATCCGCGCCGACATCGACGTGCAGATTCTCGTCGACCAGCTCTGGGGTGCCGTCTACCACCGACTGCTCATCCCCGACGAACCCGTCACCGACGACTTCATCGTCGGACTCGTGGACAACCTGCTGGACGGAGTCCGCCCGAAGTAGTCCGGTGGCGTCGGTCAGCGCCGCCCAGGACCGGGCGGGCAGGTGAGGGATCTGCAGCCATGTGCCGTTCGCCGTGGCGCCCGAGGGCGAGTCGATGCGGCGGCCGCCGGCCGGGTTGCACATCGAGCCGTCGGCGTTGACGACCCAGTTCTGGTGCCCCCGTCTCGGCCGGGTGGCGGACGACCCTGTCGACCTCCGAAGCGCGGCCGTGACGGTGGCGGGCAGGCTCAGCGCAGCACGACGTCGAACACCATGTGGAAGAACGCGTCGATGGGTGCGGAGGACTTGTCGGCGCGGGCCGCGATCAGGGCGCCCTCCCAGGCGCTGAGGACGAAGAGCGCGGTCGCCGACACGTCGAGCGAGGTGCTGACTTCGCCCGATTCCTGGGCTTCGGCGAGTACGCGCTCGATGCGCGAGGCCCACTGCCGGAAGCCGCGCTGGACGGCCGAGCGGATCTCCTCGGAGTGGTCGGCCACCTCGGCGCCGAAATTGCCGACCAGGCAGCCGCGGACGAAGCCGCTGTCCACCGTGTCCGAGCCCATGAACTCGAAGTGTGCCCGGAGGCGTTCCAGCGGGGGGCGCCCGGCCGCGTCGAGCATGTCGAAGCGCAGGCCGACGGCATAGCGGTCGAGCGCCTCCAGGGCGCTGTCCTCCTTGCTGCGGAAGTGGTTGTAGAAAGAACCCTTCGGAGCGCCGGCGGCCGAGGTGATGTCGCTTATGCCGGTGGCGTTGAAGCCCCGGGTGCGGAACTGCTCCAGTGCCGCCTGCGCGATCTCCTCGCGCTTCGACGCACGTGCCATTCGGATCACCTCGCCCTCAATATGTCCGGTCGTCTTGGCCGCTGTCAAGGCTGGAACGCGAGCCCGCGCACCCTTGCCGACCAGGCTTGACGCCATCCAAGACGACCGGTCATATTGATTCCACGCCGTCACACCGAACCCCGTTGGCCCACGCCCGGCGGGCGGTACCAAGGAGCCCCCATGTCCACCACCTACCGAGCCTTCGAGGCCACCGGAGTCCACAACCTGCGGCTGGTCGAGCGGGAGCTGGCCGACCCGGCGCCCGGACACGTCCGCCTCCGGGTGGAGACCTGCGGCGTCTGCCACTCCGACGTCCTTGCCGTGGAGGGCCTGCGCGCCGACCCGTCGAGTCCGATCGTGCCCGGCCACGAGATCGTCGGCGTCATCGACGCCGTGGGGCCGGGCGTCACCACCTGGCACCCCGGCGACCGCGTCGGCGTCGGCTTCCTGAACGGGCACTGCGGGGAGTGCGAGCCGTGCCGCCGGGGCGACTTCGTCAACTGCCTCGACCAGGGGCAGACCGGCACGAACGTCGACGGCGGCTACGCCGAGGTGACCTACGCGCGCGCCAGCGGACTGGTCCGTATCCCCGAGGGCATGTCCGCGGCCGAGGCCGCCCCTCTGCTGTGTGCCGGACTGACCACCTTCTCCGCGCTTCAGCAGGACTCCGTCAGGGCGGGCAGCCTGGTGGCCGTGCAGGGCATCGGCGGGCTGGGACACCTCGCCCTCCAGTACGCGCGCAGCCTCGGTTACCGGGTCGCCGCCGTAGCCCGCGGCAAGGACAAGGAGCCGCTCGCCCGTGAACTGGGCGCTCACGAGTACATCGACAGCTCGGAGACGGACCCCGGCGCGGCGCTGGCCGGCCTGGGCGGCGCCTCGCTCGTCGTCGCCACGGCGTCGAGCGGCGCGTCCATGAGCCCGCTGGTGCGCGGCCTGGCGCCCGGCGGGAAGCTCGTCGTCGTGGGTGCCGCGCCCGACCCGCTGTCGGTGGCCACCGCCGACCTGATCTTCGGCACCCGGAGCATCGTCGGCAGCCTGACCGGCTCGTCGATCGAGAACGAGGACAACCTCGCCTTCACCCTGGCCCACGGCATCCGCCCCTCCATCGAGACGATGCCTTTCGAGCGGGCCATGGACGCCTACGAGCGGATGCTCTCCGGCAAGGCACGATTCCGCGTCGTCCTCGACGTCACCGCCTGATCGTCACCGCCATCACGGCTCCGGCCTGACTACAGCTCCAGCAGCGCCTGTTCGACGGCCTCCGTCAGAGCCGGGTGGATGTACATGACGTCGTGCGCGATCCGGTCCACCGTCAGTCCCAGGGACATGGCCTGGATCAGGGGCTGGATGAGCGTTGCGGCCTGGGGCCCGATGATGTGCGCGCCCAGGAGCATGCGATCGGCGGGGCTCGCGAGGAGTTTGACGAAACTGGTGGTGTCCTCCAGGGCCCATCCGTAGGCGGTCCGGGCGTAGTCGCGGACGCTCACCAGGAAGTCGATGCCGCGCCGCCGCGCCTCCTGTTCCGTGAGGCCGACAGCGGCGATCTGCGGGTGGGTGAACACCGCGTGCGGCGCCGCCGTGTTCGGCAGCGTCCGCAACGCCTGCGGATGGAGGATGTTGTGCCGCACCACCCGCGACTCGGCGTTCGCCACGTGCTTGAGCTGGAAGTGGTTCACCGCGTCGCCGAGTGCCCACACCCCCTGCACGGACGTGCGGTAGGCGTCGTCGGTGACGATGTGGCCGTGTCCGTCCAGCTCCAGCCCGCCGTCGACGGCCCGCAGCCGGTCGGTGTTGGGCCTGCGGCCGACGGCCAGCAGCAGCATGTCGGCCTCGACGGCATGCTCACCGTCCGGACTGGCCACCCGTGCCGCCACGCCGTCCCCCTTCGGCCCGACGGAGGTGACCTCGGAACCGAGCAGCACACGGTGCCGCTGTGCGGCGAGTTCGGTGAAGCGCTGCGACACCTGCTCGTCCTCCGCCATGAGCAGGCGTGGCCCGCGCTGGACGATCGTGATGTCCACACCGAACGAAGCGAACACGTGGCCGAACTCGGCCGCGATGAAGCCGCCGCCGAGCACCAGCATGGAGGCGGGCAGGTCGTCGATCCGCATGATCGTGTCCGACGTGTGGAAGGGCACGGTGTCGAGCCCCGGGATGTCCGGCACCACCGGCCGCGACCCGACCGCGACGACGAACGTCTCGGCGGTGATCCGCTCCGCCCCGACCTCCAGAACCTTCGGGGCCACGAAGCGGGCCGCCTCGGTGAACACGTCGACGCCCTGGCTTCTGCGGTATTCCACCGCACTCTCGTGCAGCGGATCGATGCGGTCGAACACGCGGTCCCGGACGGACTTCCAGTCGACGTGCGAGACGCTCGCGTGGACACCGAGACGCCGCGCCTCCCGCGCTCCCTCGGCGGCGTCCGCGGCGACGACGAACATCTTGCTCGGGATGCACCCCCGGTTCAGACACGTGCCGCCGAAACGGTCCGGCTCGACGATGGCGATCCGCAGACGATCGAACTCCTCGGACAGCAGCATGTTGCCGCTGCCTGCCCCCAGGACGACGAGATCGTAGTGCCGCATGTCTTCCACCCTCCGCCGGCGGGACACCGGCGTCGCGGCGCGTGGCTGTGAGAAGACGGTCCCACGGATCACAATTCTGTTCGCATACGCCGCTTTCCACCACTGCCGGACATGAGGACGACCAGGGCCCGCGGCCGGTGCGTCCGGACACCGCCCCTTCCTGCGGCTGCGCTTCCAGGTGAAACGGCTGTGACCGCTCACCGGGTGGGCGCCGCTCAGTCCGCAGACCCGCCGCCGACCGGAATGCCCAACCGGTGGGCCACGGTGGTCAGGGCCGACCCGAGGGGGAGCGCGACCCGGGTGAGGGCGAGCGGGTCGCCCCGGGTCGGGTCCTGGTTGACGATCAGCACCGGCTTCCCCTCCTGGTGCGCCTGGCGGACGAACCGGAGCCCGGACATCACCGTCAGCGAGGAGCCCAGGACCAGCAGTGAGGACGCTTCACGGACCAGGCGCCGGCAGTGCTCGACGCGTTGCGGCGGAACCGCCTCGCCGAAGAACACCACGTCCGGTTTGAGGACGCCGCCGCAGCGCGCGCAGGGCACGACGCGGAAATCCCCGACCTGTGTGTCGGTGAGGTCGGCGTCACCGTCCGGGTTGATCCCCGCGGCCACCGGGTCGAAGCCCGGGTTCTCGGCCTCCAGCCGCCGGGCGAGTTCGCTGCGCGGGCTGAAGACGCCGCAGGAGAGGCAGACGACCCGGTCGAGGCTGCCGTGGAGTTCCACGACGCCCTCACTGCCGGCGGCCTGGTGCAGTCCGTCGACGTTCTGGGTGATCACAGCCGAGACATGGGCGTGCCGCGCGTAAGCAGCCACGGCCCGGTGCCCGGCGTTGGGGACGGCGCGGCCGAAGGTGCGCCGGCCGAGGTGGCTGCGCGCCCAGTAGCGGCGCCGCGCGTGAGCGCTGCCGGTGAAGTCCTGGTAGGTCATCGGGGTGTGCCGGCTCAGGCTCCCGCCCTTGCCCCGGTAGTCCGGGATGCCTGACTCGGTGGAGATTCCCGCGCCGCTGAGCACCAGCACACCGCCGGTGCTCAGCGCATCGACGACCGGTTCCAGATCGGTGGTGCCAGGCGGCAGATCCGCGGCAGGGGTCCAGCTCAGGGTGGGGCGCATGCGCATGCCGCCAGGGTACGGAATCGCCGGCGCCCCACAGCCATGCCGTACGTGCCTTACGCGCGGGAGGCGAACCCGCTGCTCACACATCGACACACGTACCAGATCCCCGCGCACGCGCGACCTCGTCGGCTACCGCCCGGATCGCCGCGATGCCGAGACGGCGTCAGTCGGGCCGGTCCAAGCCGTCCAGGTTCTCTCCGTTCGCGAGCCGCGCTCGTACCGCGACGTGGGGGCGCCCGGGCGCGGGCAGGGCCAAGGTACAGCCGTCCCGCGCGGCGGAGACGTCACCGGCTCACGCGCAGAGCCGTCACCGCGAGTCGGCGCGAGCGCAGGTCCACACGGCCTGCCCGCCGCCGTCGGGCAGGTCCTGCTCGGCAGCAGGTCCGCCGGGCCGTAGGCGGCCCGCGCCGCGGACGTCGGCGTGCCGTCGGAGGGCTCCGGGCCGCCGGACAGGGTCGCGGCCAGCACCGTTCCCGGCGGCCAGGCCCAGCCGTACCCGGCGCCTGCGCCGCAGCAGAACGGTGGGGCTCGCCTGGAGCGCGCAGGCGTTCAACTCCGGCGATGCCAGCAGCCGGGCGGCCGACGGTCCGGCGCTCTCGCCGAGCGTGTCCGCCGTGCGCAGGGCGGCGTCGGGGTGCCGCGCCCCGGCCGCCGTCAGGACCCCGCGCACGGCCTCGTCGGACAGGCCGTGCATCGTGCGCAGCAGGAACGCCGCACGGTCGGCCGCGGTCACCCCCGACAGCCGCAGGGCGAGGGTGAGTTCGTCGCTGCCGCCGGACCGGGGGAACAGTCTCAGGCCCACCACCAGCGGCAGCCGGGGCAGCAGCGGTATCAGGCGCCGGCGCGGACCACGGTCGTACGAGAGCGCGCCGCGCACCACCGCCACGAGCAGCGCCTGTGCGACGGGCGCCCCGCCCGGCCGCTGCTTGCGCGGGGGCGGGACCGCCGTGCCGGCACCCGGCAGCGCTCCCGTCAGCGCCCGCTGCACCAGGGAGTGGGTGACGACCACTCGGCGGTGGCGGCCGAGAGCGGCGCGCCGGGACTCTCGCAGAGCGCCACGTCAGCAGTGTCTGCTGGTGAGCCAGAAGCAGGTCCCGGCTCCCAGACCGAACACGAGATGGGTGCTCAGGTCGTCAGCCAATGTCCTCGGGCTGTATTTCCAGATCGGCTTGTAGAGCCCGGACTGCGGGAGGACCAGATACGCACTGGCCCACACAGCCGCGCCGAAGGGAATGCCGAACAACGGGTTCGGGCGCGGGACCGATCCGGCAGCGATCCCGTACAACGCACCCCAGGCGGAGCCGTAGGACCAGTGCATCGCGGTGCTTATGAGCCATGCCCACCGGTCAGGGACCTCGCGCTGGGTGAACCCCTCCAGGAGCCGCTTCGCCACCTTGCCCGGATCCGGGGCCTCTTCCCAGCCCTCGACCGGCGCGAACTCCCATTCCTTCGGACTCTCGGTGCCTCCTGCGCGGCGATATCGCAGATAGCGCGTGGCATCCATGCATACCGTCCCCGCGACACCGGCGACGACGCCGTCGACGACGGCGGCCAGCGGCGTGAGGGGCCCTCGTCGTGGACGTCCTGTTCCCATGATGCCCATCACTTCAACCACCTCGGGCAACTGCCGGTGCCTAGGGCCGCCCTGTCGCCCTCCTTGGCTTCCAGGAAGTACAGAATCCCACTGGTCACCTGCGCCCGCACCCCAGGAATGCACCACCGCGGCGCCCGGACCGACCGCTGGCGGACAGGGGCGCACGCCCTTCGTGTCCGCAGGCGCCGTCGGCGTCGGCCTCCGCCGAAGGCGTCGCCCGGGCGCTGACGGGCGTCGATGGGCGCCGGGCGGATGTCCGCGCGGCAGTTCGCCGTCGCGAGGCCGCGTGCGGACGATTTCGTGTCGTACCTCGAGACGCGGTCGCCCTCCGCGCATCCCGACGTCAGACGTCTGACGTCAGATGTCGTCCATGCTCGCCGGGCCTGCGACACACGTCCCGGTCTTGTCCACTACGTAGATGATGTCTCGGGTGCCGATTTCGCCGGCTGCTTTGCCGGGCTCGGGGTCGAAGACGGGGCAGACCGACTCCACTCCCCGGACGACCACCCTGTACGTCACAGGCCATGCGCGTTCTTCGGTCCACCCGAAGTAGGTACCGCCGCCCTCGTCCGACGTTCGGTCGGAGTCGCCCTCGACCGTGACACCGCGCTCTCCGCATGACGGACAGCCGAGCACGCGAGCACCCCAGGCCGACTCGTTGACCAGCCGCACCGGCAGTCCGTCGTCGCTGGAACTTCCGCACCCCGTAACGAAGACGGCGGTGATGCCCAGTGCCCCCAGGAGCGTGATACGCGGTCGTTTCAGGCTCCGAGGGGACAGGGTGTTGTGACTGCCCGGTCTCAAAGGCCCCACGCTTCGGACTCCCCCCGGTGAACACGAATCGAGATTGGATCATCGCAGGTCACAGACCGATGAGCAACGGTTCGAGACCGCCTGCTGCTTCTGTTGCCGACGGGCGGAGGAACGCTGACCGGCGACCGGTGGACGTGGATGGCCGGCAGCGCCGCGAGCAGTCCTGCCACCGCCGCATCGGTCAGTCTCCGCCTTCCTCCGGCCCAGCTCCGAAGCGTGAGCGCGGCTTCCCGTGGAATGAGATCCATGCGCAAGTAATCGACAATCACTTGCAGAATCCGTACCGATGAATGGAAAGAAGTGTCCGCCGTCTTGTCCGGCCGTCCTGTCGCGCCCTAATGTCCCGGTACGCAGCGGCACGGCCCGTTCCCGTCGTGCTGTCGCGCACCGAGCTGCCCTCGGTGACCTCCGCTCCCAGAGAAACGAGAATCCGATGGCGCGGTACACCAACGACCTGGCTGCGGCGCGGCTGAGAGGCCGTGCGCGAAGACCGGCTCGGACCCTGGTGGCGCTGACCGCGGTCACCGCCGGACTCGTCCTCGGCCTCGGCGCTCCGGCCCCGGCGTCGTCGTGGCACGGTGGCCGTGAGGGCTTCCCGGCGGTGACCCGGGCCGGGCTCGACCCCGCCCTTGTCGCGGGGCGGGGCGCCGCGGTGGACTTCGACGAACAGGAGGCGGAGAACGCGGCGACGGACGGCACCGTCATCGGCCCGGACCGCACCGCCTACACGCTGCCCTCGGAGGCATCCGGCCGCACGGCGGTGCGCCTGAAGCCGGGCCAGTACGTCGAGTTCACCCTGCCGCGCGCGGCCAACGCTCTCACCGTGCGGTACAGCATCCCCGACGCTCCCGGAGGCGGCGGCATCACCGCACCCCTCGATGTCTCCGTGGACGGCCGGCACCGCACCACGATGACCCTCACCTCCCAGTACTCCTGGCTCTACAACCAGTACCCGTTCAGCAACGACCCCCAGGGCGACCTGCTGCACCCCGACTGGTGGATCACCGAATGCGGTTGCGTTCCCGCCGCCACCACCCCGGCGCCCACCATCGACAAGCCGTTCAGGCCGAGCCACTTCTACGACGAGCAGAGACTGCTGCTCGGCAAGCGGTACGCGGCCGGTGACACGGTCCGCCTCACCGCGCCCAGGAACACCACGGCCGCCTGGACCGTCATCGACCTGCTCGACACACAACTCGTCGGCGCGCCCCACGTCGAGACGCACGCCGCGAACGTCATCGCCTTCGGAGCCGACCCCACCGGCCGCCGTGACGCGGGAGACGCCTTCGACCGGGCCATCGCCTACGCCGAGAAGCGGCACCTCAAGGTGTACCTGCCGCCGGGCACGTACCAGGTGAACCGCCACATCATCGTGGACGACGTGACGATCGTCGGGGCCGGCAGCTGGTACACGATCGTCAAGGGCCACCAGGTCACCCTCGGCACCCCCGCCCCCGACGGCTCGGTCCACACCGGGGTGGGCTTCTACGGCAAGGACGCCGCGCACGGCGGCAGCCACGACGTCCACCTGTCGGGCTTCGCCGTCGAGGGCGACGTACGCGAACGCATCGACACCGACCAGGTCAACGCCCTCGGCGGGGCGCTCAGCGACTCGACGGTCGACGGCCTCTACCTCCACCACACCAAGGTCGGCATGTGGTTCGACGGCCCGATGACCCGACTGCGTGTCACCCGCACCCAGATCGCCGACCAGATCGCCGACGGACTCAACTTCCACACCGGCGTCACTGATTCGAGCGTCTCCGACACCTTCGTCCGCAACACCGGCGACGACGGTCTGGCCATGTGGTCGGAGAAGACGGGCGACGCGCGCAACGTCTTCGCCCACAACACCGTGCAGACCCCGGTCCTCGCCAACGGCATCGCCCTGTACGGCGGCACCGACAACACGGTCACCGGCAACCTCATAGCCGACCCGATCAGAGAGGGCAGCGCCATCCAGGTCGGCTCCCGGTTCGGCGCGCAGCCGTTCACCGGACACCTGACGATCTCGGACAACACCACAGTGCGCTCAGGGCCGTTCGAGCTCAACTGGAAGATCGGCCTGGGAGCCATCTGGTTCTACGCCCTGGAACAGGACATAGACGCCGACATCCAGGTCACCGGCGACCACTTCCTCGACAACACCTACAACGCCGTCATGCTGGTCTCCGACTTCCCGGTGAAGGACAAGTACGCGATCCGAGGCGTCCGTTTCAAGGACATCCGCGTGGACGGCACCGGCACCTCCGTGCTCAGCGCCCGCTCCGCCGGATCGGCGTCCTTCGAGAACGTGGACGCCCGCAACGTCGGCGCGGTCGGCATCAACAACTGCGGCTCCTTCAACTTCCCCGCGTCCGGCTCCGAGTTCACGGTGAACGACCTCGGCGGCAACGACGGCGGCGGCACGACCGGCCCCTGGCTGGCGTCCTGGGAACTGCCGAACACCATCACCTGCGAAGACCGGCCCCCGGTGACCCCGCCACCGGCCCCGGCGCCTTGGTGAGGTAAGACGACGGGCGAAGCAGCCACGCCGTCGCAGGATGGCGGGCCGTCTCCACTGGGGGGAGGCGGCCCGCGCGCTCGTGCCGAGCACCGACGCGGGCTCGTCGACCAAGCCGAGCCCAGCCGCCTCTGCGCCCGGAGGCGGCGGAGGGATTGCAACAGAGCTGAACGCCCGAGGCCCGCCGCCCAGGCCGACCCGATCGGCCGGACCGACTTGAGGGCGCCGGTCGACTCGACGACCAGTCGGGCCTACCAGCGCGCCACGAATGCGCTCCGGCCGGAGAAGGACACCGGCGCCGTCACCTGCCGCAGCAAGAGCGAGGCTCCCGCACCCGCACCCGACGAGTCCCGTTCCTTGAGCACCTTGGCCTCGCTCTTGAGGATCCGGGCCATCTGGCCCGCCGAACGCGTCGGCTCCGGCCGCCCCTCGATGCCGAGGACCACGACGGCGCCGTCATTCTCCTCAACGCGGCGCTGCTGGGTCTGGAGAGCTACTCCGCGGTGGTCGAGGAGTGGCACCGCTGGTTACGGCTGGCCGAGCACGGCTGCCTGGCCGTGTTCACCGTCGAGATCCTGCTGCGCCTGGGCGCGCACGCCGACCGCCCCCGGGGCGACGCGGTCCACGCCGGCCTGGAGGTCTCCCGCTGGAGCCTCGTCTACTACGCCTCCTACGTCCTGATCGCCTCCTTCGTCCTCGTCAACGTCCTCATCGGTGTCGTCATCACGTCCCTCGACGAGGCCCGGCAGATGGAGCAGGAGGAGGCGACGGAAGAGCCGCCGTACCCGGCCCCCGGGCTCGAAGTCCGTCGCCTGCTGTTCACCCGCATCACCGCGGCCCGCCAGGCCCTGGACGACCTTGAACGCGACCTCCTGCGGCGTGCGGCAGCGGACGGCTCCCCGGACATCGGGGCCGCACGGGCAGCGTCTCGATCATGACCGCCTTGCCCGGGCATCCGACCGGACCCGGCCGGTGGCCGCTCCGCGGGCAAGGGCGACAGCGGTGGGCGGGCGGCAAGGTGCTCGGCGAGCGGGGTCCGGCCCCGGGGCCTTGTCATTGCCGGGCCGCGGGCGGGGTGCTGGGGGGCTGTTCCGGTTTTGATGTTGGTGGTGAGGTGTTGGTTGGGGCCTTGTGGCTTGTGGGTGTCATGGTGGGGAGGGGGGCTGTGATTGTGG
>NZ_JBHXLU010000110.1:0-39067 GCF_042720695.1 Streptomyces sp. NPDC058457
CTTATGGCCGCCGCGTCCGCCGTCGTGGTGCTCGTCGGCGACGGTACGTGGACGGCCGTCGCCTCCGACGGCCCGCCCCCGGTGCAGCAGACCGACAAGGTCATGGCAGTGGACGGGGTGCGTCTCGACACCTCGTTCTTCACCACGGCCGGCACCGGCCGACGCCCCGCGGTCCTCCTCGCCCACGGCTTCGGCGGCAGCAAGGACGACATGCGCGCCGAGGCCGAGGACCTCGCCCGCGACGGCTACGCGGTCCTCACCTGGTCCGCCCGCGGCTTCGGCAAGTCCACCGGGAAGATCGGCCTCAACGACCCGAAGGGCGAGGTCGCCGACGTCTCCCGGCTCATCGACTGGCTGGCGAAGCAGCCCCAGGTCCAGCTCGACAAGGCCGGCGACCCGCGCGTCGGCATGGCGGGCGGCTCGTACGGCGGCGCGATCTCCCTCCTCACCGCCGCCTACGACCACCGGGTCGATGCCATCGCCCCCTCCATCACGTACTGGAACCTCGCGGACGCCCTGTTCCCGAACGGCGTCTTCAAGAAGCTCTGGGCCGGGATCTTCGTCAACACCGGCGGCGGCTGCGCCAACTTCCAGCCCGAGCTGTGCGCGATGTACGACCGGGTCGCCGAGTCGGGCAGGCCGGACGCGGCCGCGGTCAAGCTCCTTGAGGAACGGTCACCGTCGGCCGTCGGCAGCCGCATCAAGGTGCCGACCCTGCTCTTCCAGGGCCAGACCGACTCCCTCTTCACGCTCTCCCAGTCGGATGCCGCGGCGAAGGCGATCAAGGCCAACGGCGCCCCCGTCGACGTCGACTGGATCGCCGGCGGCCACGACGGCGGCGACCTGGAGACCAGCCGTGTCGAGGGCCGGGTGACGTCGTGGTTCGACCGGTACCTGAAGGGTGACAAGGCCACCGACACCGGGCCGGCCTTCCGGATCACCCGCACCGGAGGCGTCGACTCCACCGACGGCGCCGCCCAGCTGCGCGGCGCGACCGCGGACAGCTACCCCGGCCTGGAGAGCGACCGCAGGTCCATCACCCTGAAGGGCGGCACCCAGCGCGTCGACAACCCGGCCGGGGCCAGCCCGCCCGGCGTCTCCGCGCTGCCCGGCCTCGGCGGCAGCGGCGGCCTCGCCCAGCTCTCCTCCCTCGGCGTCGGCATCTCCCTCGACTTCCCGGGCCAGTACGCCCGCTTCGACTCGGCGCCCGTCACCGACACCGTGCAGATCACCGGCACCCCCACGGCCACCGTCCACATCACCTCGACCAGCGACGACGCCGTGCTCTTCGGCAAGGTGTACGACGTCGGCCCGGACGGCACCCAGCAGGTGCTGCCCTCCCAGCTGGTCGCCCCGATCCGCGTCGAGGGCGCCAAGACCGGCAAGGACGTCACCCTCACCCTCCCCGCCATCGACCACGAGGTGCAGAAGGGCCACCGGCTGCGCCTGGTCCTCGCCTCCACCGACCTCGGCTACGCCTCCCCGAGCGCCCCGGCCACCTACACCGTCTCCCTCAAGGGCGCCCTGAGCGTGCCGACGGCACCCAGGGTGGACACGGCCGCCGCGCCGCTGCCCTCCTGGGTGTGGTGGCTGCCGCTGGCCGGCGCGGTGGCCGCCCTGGCCCTGCTGCTCACCGGCCGCCGCCGCACCGCCACCCCGGCACCCGCCCCGGCACTCGCCGAAGTCCCGCTCCAGATAACGGACCTGAGCAAGCGCTACGCGGGCTCCGCCGACCGGTACGCGGTCCGGGAGCTGTCCTTCCGCGTGGAGAAGGGCCAGGTCCTGGGTCTCCTCGGCCCGAACGGCGCGGGCAAGACCACCACTCTGCGCATGCTGATGGGGCTGATCAAGCCGGACGGCGGCGAGGTCCGGGTCTTCGGCCACGCCATCCGCCCGGGCGCGCCCGTCCTCTCCCGGGTCGGCGCCTTCGTGGAGGGCGCCGGCTTCCTGCCACACCTGTCCGGCCGGGAGAACCTGGAGCTGTACTGGCAGGCCACCGGGCGTCCACCCGAGGACGCCCACCTGGACGAGGCCCTGGAGATCGCCGGCCTCGGCGACGCGCTGGCCCGCGCGGTCCGCACGTACTCGCAGGGCATGCGCCAGCGCCTCGCCATCGCCCAGGCCATGCTCGGCCTGCCCGACCTGCTCATCCTCGACGAACCCACCAACGGCCTGGACCCACCGCAGATCCGCGAGATGCGCGAGGTGATGATCCGCTACGCGGCCGCCGGCCGCACGGTGATCGTCTCCAGCCATCTCCTGGCCGAGGTCGAGCAGTCCTGCACCCACCTCGTGGTGATGGACCACGGCCGGCTCGTCCAGGCCGGTCCGGTCGCCGAGATCGTCGGCTCCGGCGACACCCTTCTCGTCGGCACCGGCACCCCCCTGGAGGAGCCAGTCGTGGAGAAGGTGGCCGCGCTGCCCGGCGTGGCCTCCGTGACCAGTACGGCCGACGGCCTGCTCGTCCGCCTGGAGCCCGGCGCCGGCGCCCCGCGCCTGGTCGCCGAACTCGTCCGGCTCGACGTGCCGGTGGCATCGGTCGGCCCGCACCGCCGTCTGGAAGACGCCTTCCTGACCCTGATCGGAGGTTCCGCATGAGCACGCTCACCGAGAAGGCCGCGGTGGCCTCCGGCTACCGGGCGGGCCGCACCCTGCCGCTCCGCGTCGAGCTGGTCCGCCAGCTCAAGCGGCGCCGCACCCTGGTGATGGGCGGCATCCTGGCCGTCCTGCCCTTCGTGCTGCTGATCGCGTTCGCGATCGGCGGCAACCCGGGCGAACAGAACGGCCAGGTCACCCTCCTGGACACGGCCACCGCGTCCGGCGCCAACTTCGCCGCGGTCAACCTGTTCGTGTCGGCCGGCTTCCTGCTGGTCATCCCGGTCGCCCTGTTCTGCGGGGACACGGTCGCCTCGGAGGCCAGCTGGTCCTCGCTGCGCTATCTGCTCGCCGCACCCGTGCCGAGGGCCCGCCTGCTGTGGTCCAAGCTGCTCGTCGCGCTCGGTCTCAGCCTGGCCGCGATGATCCTGCTGCCGTTGGTCGCCCTGGCCGTCGGCACGGCCGCCTACGGCTGGGGTCCGCTCCAGATCCCGACCGGCGGCGCACTCGACACGGCCACCGCCACCCAGCGCCTCACCGTCGTGATCGTGTACATCTTCCTGTCCCAACTGGTCACCGCGGGCCTGGCGTTCTGGCTGTCCACGAAGACCGACGCCCCGCTCGGCGCGGTCGGCGGCGCGGTCGGCCTGACCATCGTCGGCAACGTCCTGGACGCGGTCACCGCCCTCGGCCACTGGCGCGACTTCCTGCCCGCGCACTGGCAGTTCGCCTGGGCGGACGCCGTACAACCGCACCTGGAGTGGTCCGGCATGATCCAGGGCACCGCGGTCTCGATAACGTACGCCCTGGTGCTGTTCGCCCTGGCCTTCCGGGGTTTCGCCAGCAAGGACGTGGTCTCCTAGGTCACCGGACGATCTCCCTCCGGCCTCGACACCCCTGGTCCGTGGCCTCTTCGAGATCCATCCGCAACGCATCGGGGCGCACGTTCCGGCCCCCTGCGCCGTCAGAGTCGACGACAAGTCAGGAAGTCGACTCCGACCGGCACAGGGGGCACACGCGATGGACCGACACCGGACACGACGAGGAATGTGCGGGGCGCTGCTCGCCGTCACCACGGCCGGAGCCCTGCTCCTGGCGGGCTGTGCAGCCGACGGCGGCACCCACTACAACGGTCCGGACCACACCCGCGGCCCGGCCCCCGCCCCCTCGGCACGAGGCGACGACTCCGCCGAGGCCACCCCCTCCGCCCCCGCCTCCGACGACTACCTCTCCACCTTCGCCCTCGACGTCGACACCGCCTCCTACGGCTACGCCCGCCGCACCCTCGCCGACGGCGGCCGCCCCGACCCCTCCACGATCCGCCCGGAGGAGTTCGTCAACAGCTTCCGCCAGGACTACCGCACCCCCGCGCACAACGGCTTCACGGTCACCGTCGACGGCGCCCGCACCAGCGACCCCGACTGGTCCCTGGTCCGCGTCGGCCTCACCACCCGCCCCGCCGACGGCGCCCGCCCGCCGGCCGCCCTCACCTTCGTCATCGACGTCTCCGGCTCCATGGGCGAGCCGGGCCGCCTCGACCTCGCCAAGAAGTCCCTGGACACGATGACCGACCGGCTGCGCGACGACGACTCGGTCGCGCTCGTCACCTTCAGCGAACACGCCGAGACGGTCCTGCCGATGACCCGCCTCGGCGGCCACCGCGCCGAGATCCACGACGCGGTCGACGGCCTCACCGCCCTCTCCTCCACCAACCTCGGCGAGGGGGTCGAGACCGGCTACGCCACCGCCGTCGAGGGCCTGCGCAGGAACGCCACCAACCGCGTCGTCCTCATCTCCGACGCCCTCGCCAACGACGGCGAGACCGACCCGGACGCCATCCTCAAGCGCATCGACGGCGACCGCCGCGAGTACGGCATCACCCTGTTCGGCGTGGGGGTGGGCAGCGACTACGGCGACGCCCTCATGGAACGCCTCGCCGACAAGGGCGACGGCCACACCGTGTACGTCGCCGACACCGCGACCGCCGACGACGTCTTCTGCCGCCAACTCCCGCAGAACATCGACCTGGTGGCCCGCGACGCCAAGGCCCAGGTGGCCTTCGACCCGCACACGGTCGCCGACTTCCGCCTGATCGGCTACCAGGACCGCAAGGTCGCCGACAAGGACTTCCGCAACGACCACGTGGACGGCGGCGAGATCGGCCCCGGCCACACCGTCACGGCCCTCTACGCGGTCCGCACCAGGCCCGGCACGGACGGCCACCTCGCCACCGCCACGGTCCGCTGGCTGGACCCCAACACCCGCTCCCCGCACGAGAACACGGGCTCCATGGAGACCGACGCCCTGCACGACTCGGTGTGGACGGCGTCCCCGCGCTTCCAGGTAACGGCGGTGGCGGCCTACTTCGCGGACGCGCTGGCAGGGGGCGACTACAACATCCCGGGCGCACCGAGCCTGACGAAACTCCAGTCCCGGGCAGCGACGTTGGCGAAGACGACAGAGGACAAGGACGTATCCGACTTGGCTACGGCCATTCGGGAGGCAGACTCTTCAAGCGCCGCGAACTGAAGCGCCCCTTTAGGGGCGCGGGGAACTGCGCGACCAGCCCCCCACCCACCCGCACCCGAGACTCAACCATCCGAACCCATTGACCTCCCCTTACTTCCGAGTAAGTTGACGCCCCATGAGCGTACGCAGCGACCTCAAACGAGCACGCCGACGCACCGACTTGGCCGACCGCGGCAAGGTCGAGGTCGTCAAGGACGCGGCCGGTATCGTGCGGGAGGCGCGCCGGCCGCCCCTCGCCGCCCCGCTCACCACCGGCTCCCTCGCCGACCTCCCGTACACCAACGCGGCGGAGGAACCCCACGCCACGGCGATCCGCCGCAGCGAGGGCACCGTCACGGCCGCCGCGTTCGCCGCCCAAGTGACCTCCGTGGCAAAGGGGTTGATCGGCGTCGGCCTCGCCGCAGGCGACCGCGTGGCCGTGATGTCCCGCACCCGCTACGAGTGGACGGTCCTCGACTTCGCCGTCTGGGCGGCCGGCGGTGTGACCGTCCCGGTCTACCCCACCTCCTCCGCCGAGCAGGTCGACTGGATCGTCCGCGACTCCGGCGCCACCCACGTCGTCACCGAGACCCCCGACAACACCGCCACCGTCACCACCGGCACCGCGTCCCACCCCCACCCCCCGCGCATCTGGGAACTGGACGCGGACGCGCTCACCGACCTCACCACCCTCGGCCAGGACGTCCCGGACGAGGAGGTCACCAAGCGCCGTGGCACCCTCACCCCCGACACCACCGCCACGGTCTGCTACACCTCCGGCACCACCGGCCGTCCCAAGGGCTGCGTCCTCACCCACGCCAACCTGCACGCCGAGGCCGCCAACACGGTCGAGCTGCTGCACCCCGTCTTCCAGGCGGTCACCGGCCAGACCGCCTCCACCCTGCTGTTCCTGCCGCTCGCCCACATCCTGGGCCGTACGCTCCAGATCGCCTGTCTGCTGGGCCGGATCGAGATGGGCCACTTCCCGAGCGTGAAACCGGACGAACTCCGGCCCGCGCTGCGGGAGTTCCGGCCGACGTTCCTGGTCGGGGTGCCGTACCTCTTCGAGAAGATCCATGACACCGGGCGGGCGACGGCCGAGAAGATCGGCAGGGCCGCCTCCTTCGACCGGGCGGAACGGATCGGCGTGCGCTTCGCCACGGCCTACCTGAACAGGTTCCTCGGCACGGGGAAGGGCCCCGGACCCGGCCTGTACGCCGCCTGGGCCCTCTACGACCTGCTGGTCTACCGCCGTATCCGCAAGGAACTCGGCGGCCGGATGCGGTACGCCGTCAGCGGCGGCTCACCGCTCGACCGCGACCTCAACCTGTTCTTCCACGCGGCCGGGATCGTCGTCTACGAGGGCTACGGCCTGACCGAGACCAGCGCGGCCGCCACCATCGTGCCGCCGCTCGCGCCCCGCCCCGGCACCGTCGGGCAGCCCATTCCGGGGACGGCCGTCCGGATCGCCGACGACGGAGAGGTGCTGATCAAGGGCGCGGTGGTGTTCGGGTCGTACTGGAACAACCCGGCGGCGACCGCCGAAGTGCTGGCGGACGACGGCTGGTTCGAGACCGGCGACCTCGGTGCGCTCGACGCGGACGGCTACCTCACCATCACCGGCCGCAAGAAGGACATCCTGGTCACCTCCGGCGGCAAGAACGTCTCCCCGGCCGTCCTGGAGGACCGGCTGCGCAGCCGGTCGCCGGTCGGCCAGTGCGTGGTCGTCGGCGACAACCGGCCGTTCGTCGCCGCCCTGGTCACCCTGGACCCCGAGGCGGTCGCGCACTGGCTGTCCGTACGGAAGCTGCCGCCGGACACCCCGCTCGCCGAGCTGGTGCGCGACGACCGGCTGCGGGCCGAGGTGCAGAAGGCGGTCGACCACGCCAACCAGGCAGTCTCCCGCGCCGAGTCGATCCGCGCCTTCGCCCTGGTGGAGGGCGAGTTCAGCGAGGACAACGGACTGCTCACGCCGTCCCTGAAGGTCAAGCGGCACGCCGTGACCGCCCGGTTCGCGGCCGAGATCGAGGCGCTGTACCGGAAGTAGCCGCACGAAGCACGACGAGGGCGGCGGGCCACCGGAAGAACCGGTGACCCGCCGCCCGCGGCGCGTCCGGACTACTTGTTGCCGGCGCCGTTCGCCGAGAGGACCGCGATGTCGTCGAGGATGTGCGAGAGCGGCTCGTCACCCTTGGCCTGGGTGGAGTTCTCGACGCACTGCTGGTTCTGCGGCGCGGACAGGATCGGCACGTCCTGCAGCACGCCGACGGCGGCGGCGCCGACCAGGCTCTGGAGGTTCGCCTTCACCGGCAGGGCGATGCACGGCTTGTTCAGCGAGCCCTGAACCAGCGAGAGCTGCGGGCTCTGGTCGCCGAACGTGGCCGAGTTGCCGAACTCCGACTTGGCGCCGTTGCCGCTGGCCGAGGTGGTGCCGTTGTCGTTGCCGGTGGCCAGGGCCTGCGGGGCGGCCGCGGCGGCGAAACCGGCGACGGTGGCGGCGACGGCCGCGGTTGCCCACAGCTTCTTCATGTTCGTTCCCTTTCGAAAGGCGGACTCCGGGGAGGAGCTGCGTGATCATCAACGGCCGGAACCCCGCCGGGGTTGCGTGCTTTGCCCCGATTGGCGTAGCGCGGTGCGATCAGTCGACAAGCGCCCCTCCGGGACTGGCCGCGCCGGAAACGACGCAGGCCGGCGGGCCACCGGGAAGCCGGCGGCCCGCCGGCCGAGGGCACCTCGGAAGGGGCCCGGGAGGCGTCCGGACTACCGGTTCTTGACGCCGTTGGCCGCGAGGATCGCGATGTCGTCGAGGATGTGCGAGAGCGGCTCGTCGCCCTTGGCCTGGGTGGAGTTCTCGACGCACTGCTGGTTCTGCGGCGCGGAGAGGATCGGCACGTCCTGCAGGACGCCGACGGCGGCGACGCCGGCCAGGCTCTGGAGGTTCAGCTTGGCCGGGAGGGCGATGCAGGGCTTGTTGAAGGAACCCTGGATGAGCGCCATCTGAGGGCTCATGTTGCCGTACGTGGCGGAGTTGCCGAACGACTGGAAGGCGCCGTTGCCGCTGGCCGAGGTGGTGCCGTGGTCGTTGCCGGTGGCCAGGGCCGGCGCGGCCGCCGCGGCCGAGACGCCGACGACGGAGGCTGCGACAGCGGCGGAGGCCAGAACCTTCTTGATCACTTGTCAGTTCCCTTCATAGGACACCCCGTCCACCGGAGCGCTCTGGTCAACTGCCTGCGATCGGGTTGGTTGCTCCCCTTCACCCCAACGGCCCACGGCCCGGCAATCCTCGAACCCGCCGCAGGCCCGGTGTTCACGGGGATTTCCGGGTGGGCCACCGATCCGATCGGGTGACGTGCCGCGTCCCTGCCGCAACCATTCCGGGCGCGGGTGGTTGATGCCGGGCAGGAACGTCCGCCTTGGCGTAAAGCCGCGAAAGGAAAAGCAAAATGCTGAAGAAGGCAATGGCCGCGGCGGCGGTCGCCGCGTCCGTCGTAGGTGTGTCGGCGGCGGCAGCCCCTCAGGCGCTTGCCACCGGCAACGACCACGGCACCACCTCCGCGAGCGGCAACGGCGCCCACGAGGCGTTCGGCAACGCGGTGACCAAGGGCAACATGAGCCCCCAGGCCACCCTGGTCGGGGGCTCGCTGAACAAGCTCTGCGTCGGCCTGCCGGCCAAGCTGAACGTCCAGAGCCTGGCCGGCGTCGCCGCCGTCGGCGTCCTGCAGGACGTGCCGATCCTGTCCGCGCCGCAGAACCAGCAGTGCGCCGAGAACTCCACCCAGGCCAAGGGTGACGAGCCGCTGTCGCACCTGGTGGACGACATCGCGGTCCTGTCGGCGAACGGTATCGGCAACAAGTGACCCCGGTCGCGTGAAATCCGCTCGGGCGACGGCGTGTGCTCATGCGCCGCCGCCTGAGCGGCTTTCTTCTTTCTAGGAGAATCGTTTCCTTTCCGTCGCGTCAATTTCGTGAAGGCGATCGAGTGAATTACCGGACGGCATGCGTTCCGTAGTTTCCTCGCCGTCTATTCCTCGTTCTACAGCCTGCCGGTCATGGTGCGAGCCGTCCATGCTGTGCTCGCTCGGTTTCGGCCGTCACACGGGCATGACCGCAGAGAAGGGAAAGTTCATGAAGAAGACCGCTGCTGTCATCGCCGGCGCGATCCTGGCCCTGGGCGGTGCCGTCCCCGCGTTCGCGGACGCCGACGCCCACGGGGCTGCCATCGGTTCGCCGGGTGTGCTGTCCGGCAACGTCGTCCAGGTGCCGATCAACATCCCGATCAACATCTGCGGCAACAGCCTCAACCTCTTCGCGGCGCTCAACCCGGCGTTCGGCAACGTCTGCCTCAACCGCTGACGAGGTTACGCAGCGCACCAGCCCCCCCCGGCTGCGTCACGGCCGGCCTCGGACCGTCGATCCTTCGCATCTGCGCTCCGAGGCCGGCTTTCCCACTTCTTCAAGCAGGAAGACAACGAGATTGCGACAGACCCTCAGCAGGGGAATGGTCGTGGCCGCCGCTGCGACGAGCATTCTGTCCATGTACGGCAGTCCCGCGTTCGCCGAGACAGACGCGACCGGGGCCGCGGGAGGCTCGCCGGGTGTCCTGTCCGGCAACAACGTCCAGGCCCCGGTGAACGTGCCGGTCAACGTCTGCGGCAACTCGGTCGACGCCGCCGCCGCGTTGAACCCGGCCTTCGGCAACTCCTGTGCGAACGAGTCCCCTCAGGGACACCACACCCGCACCCACGGGATGCCTTACGGCGACTCGGCCTACGGCGACTCGGGTTACGGTGACATGGGTCACGGCAACTCCGGCTACGGCAGCCCGGGTTACGGCACCGACACCCCACCCGTCCCCCGCGAGACCCCCCAGCCCTACGGCGAGGCACCCCCGCCGTCCTACGGCCACGAGGCTCCGCCGTCCTACGGCCACGAGGCCCCGCCCGCGCACGGAGGCGACAACTCTCCTCCCTGCAACGAGGCTCCGCCGGGCCACTCGTCCCCGCCCGGTGAGTCGACGCCTCCGAGCCACTCGACGCCCCCGAGTCACTCGACTCCGCCGGAGCACACGACTCCGCCGAGTCAGTCGCCCCCTCCGGAGCACACGACTCCTCCGAGTGAGTCGACCCCGCCCGGCCAGTCGACCCCTCCGGGTCATTCCACCCCGCCCGCCGGTGGGCAGTACCACGGGGCGCCGCCCACCTTGGCGCACACCGGTACCGAGGCGATGGTTGCGACCTCGGCGGCCAGTGCCGTGCTGATCGCGGGTGGGACGATCCTGTACCGGCGCGGTCGGGCCGGCTCCCGGCGGTCGTAGCGGAAGCGGGTGCCGGACGCCGCGAACGCCCGGCACCCTTCCGTCAGCTGCGGACCGGGTCCGGTGCCGCCGACTCCCGGCGCCGCGCCGGGATGCCCCAGCCGGCGGGCCCGGAGCGCAGCCGCCGCCGTACTCCGCGGACCAGCGTGCCCGCGGTGAAGTCGGCGCCGTGCACGAAGCGCATCGCCGGACCGAAGCCCGCGGCCGTGATCAGACCGGCCATGAACAGCCCGGGGTACGAGGACTCGAAGTCCCGGCCCACCTCCGGCGCCCCGTCGGCCCCCGTCACCAGCGTCGAGCGCAGCTCGCCCGCGAGCAGCCCGAGCCGGTCCCGGGTCGCCCTGAACCCCGTGGCGGCGATGACGTGTTCGGTCTCCAGGGTGGCCGTGCCGCCCCCGGCGCCCGCCATGTCCAGGCGTACCCCGTCCGCCGTCGGCCGGGCCGCCGTCACCTCCCGGTCGAGCAGCACCTCCACCCCGGCCTCCACCCGCTCCCGCACCCACCAGGCGCCGGCCGGACCGAGCGCGGTCGCCGCGATCCGCGCCCGGGTCGGCTCCGCGAGCCGCCGGTACAGGCCCGGCCGCTCGGAGTAGAACCAGTTGCGCCAGCCGGGGCCGAGACCGCTGTGCGGGGAACGGACCGACTGCCACCAGGGGCGCTCCCAGGGCGGCGGCACGTCGTTCCAGAACAGCTGGTCCGCGCGTACCAGCACCCGTACCCGGCTGCCCACTTCGGCGAGCAGCGCGGCCGTCTCCAGGGCTGCCTGGCCGCCGCCGATCACCGTGACGTCCCGGTCCCGGAAGCGGTCGAGGTCGGCGTGGTGGCTGCTGTGTGTGACGAGGTCGGGGGAGAGGCCGCGCAGGGCGGCGGGGATCTCGACGAACGGCAGCACCCCGATGGCCAGGGCGGCCGTCCGGCCGTGCAGGACCTCGCCGTCCGCCGTCGTCGCCTCGAAGCCGCCGGCGTGGGGCGCGACACGGGTGACCATGCGTTCGTCGACGGGCGGCGCGGCGTTGCGGGCGAACCACAGGCCGTACTCGGCGAACATGTCCAGCGGGATCGGCTGCCCGTGCCGGGCCGCCACGCCGCGGCCCGCGCAGTAGACGTCCAGCCGCCAACGCGCCTCGGGGTCGGACAGGTTGGAGGCCCAGGGCTCGGACTTGAGGAACATCCCGCGGGGCATGTTGTCCCGCCAGGACGCCATCGGGCGGCCGAAGACCCGCACGTTCAGGCCCGCCGCCGCGGCGTGGGACGCGATGGACAGGCCGTACGGGCCCGCGCCCACCACCAGCAGGTCGTACATCAGCAGCTGCTCGCTTTCTCGTCGTCGGACCGGTCGGGCTGACCGGAGAGGGTGGGGACGCCGGGAGTGGCGGACACACCGGCCACGCCGGTGAGTTCCTCGTCCCGGGGGGTGGGCAAGGGAGGCTCCCCGGCCTGGCGGACCACGGGGGAGTGCGGGCGCGGTGCCGGGACGGCGCCGCCGTCGTGCAGTCGGTCGAGGAGCCGGCCCGCCACATGCCGGCACCACAGCGCCCACATCGCGAGCCCGGGCCCCCGGTCGTCCGGCGCGGACCAGGCCAGCTCCCGCCCGCGCGGGGCCGGCCGCAGCGCGCTCAGCGGCGCGTAGTTCTCCACCACGAACGCCCGCCCGGCCAGCGGTACCCCGTCCGGCAGCGGACGGTGGGTCAGGTCCAGGTGCAGGGCGCGTACGACGTCCAGCCCCGCGCTGTCGGTGAAGAGCCGGAACTGGGCGCCCGGACGGGGGTTGAAGTCGAGGAGGTGGTAGCGGCCGGTGGTGCCGCAGCGCCGGAAGTCCAGGTCGAAGATGCCCCGGAAGCCCAGCTCGCCGGTGATCCGCTCGGCCAGCGCCTGGACCTGCGGATTGGGCGTCCACAGACCGACCGCGGTCAGTCCGGCGCCGCGCGGCCAGGCCTGCTGCTTGCGGCCGGGGCCGCCCGCGCGCACCGCTCCGGTGCGGTCGGCGTAGCCGTGGAAGAACCAGTCGCGGTCCGCGCCCGGCGGCAGGAACTCCTGGAGCAGCAGCGTGCTGCCCGCCTCGTCGCGGCGCAGGAACAGCTCCCGTGCCTCCTGCGCCGAGCGCACCACGGCCGTGCTGCGCAGCCCGGACCCGGCCGGCAGCAGCCAGGGCCGGCTCCACTTGGCGATCACCGGCAGCCCGAGCCGCCGGGCGGCGGCGGCTGCCTGTTCGACGCTGTCCGGGACCAGGGTCAGCGGGTGCGGGATCCCGGCCGCCGCGCAGACCTCGGCCAACTCGGCCTTGTCGGCGACGCGTTCGGGCAGGGTGGCGGGCTGCTGCGGGAGCAGGTAGGCGGGCGTGAGGTCCTCGCGGAGCCGGCCGGCCGCGATGGCGCTCGCGTCGTCCATCGGGATCAGTACCGCAGGGCGGGCGATCCGCGCCGCCACCCGGCGCAGCACGGCCACGATCTCGGCGGGCGACGCGCCCGGCGCCGGCGGCGGATGCAGCTGCCGTACGAAACGGGACTTGCGGACCGGACTTCCGGCTGAGTCGGCGACAACATGGACGTCCACCCCGGCTCTGCCGAGCGAGCGCACGGCCCCCAAGGTGCCGTGGTGAAAGGGATTCCGGTCGATCCGCAGCAGAACCGCGGGGACCCGGATGTCTAGCAGCGACACGGACCTTTTCCTTTGCGTCGGTTCACCCGTGCGGGCGTTCGGGGAACCCGAAAGCCGTAACCGCACTGGCGGAATTCATATTGATATGACTGAGTGTCAGTAGCCGGCACTTCCTCAGGGAATCTGCGAACGGACGAGAACTGGTGGAGAAAGGAGCAGGCATGGCCCCGCAGCAGCGAAAGCGGCCGAGGTTCCGGTGGTATCGGCCGGCCGTGGTCACGGCGGCCGCCGTCGTCGCCTCGGCGACCCTGGCGACCGGTCCGGGATTCGCCGCGGGTGCGGGGGCGGCGCGGGTCACGGACCCACCGGCTCCGACACCCACGGCGACCGTCCCCAAGCCCACGGCGACCGTCCCGACACCCACGACGACCGTCCCCAAGCCCACGGCGACCGTCCCGACACCCATGGCGACCGTCCCGGCACCGGCACCGACACCGACACCGGCGGCGACCGTCCCGAAGCCCGCGGCGGCCGTCCCGACGCCCACGACCTCCGTCCCGGCATCGGCGGCACCGCTGCCGGTCCCGGCCGCCCACGCACCGGGCGGCGCCGCACCGGCCATGGCGGCGCCCCCGGCCTTCGGGGCGTTCCTCGACTCGGGGCCGCTGGGCATCGCCCGCATGGCCCAGCTGAGCAGCTGGCTCGGCGGCACCGAGCTCAAGGTCGCGCACACGTATCTGCCCGGCAACCGCTGGTCCGACATCGAGGGCGCCCCCGGTTTCCTGGACGTCTGGGCGCACTGGCGACGGAACAAGGCCGACCGGACGCTCGTCCTCAACGTGCCCATGCAGGAGCGCAACGAGGACGGCATCGGGGACGACGAGGTCCGCTCGCTGCTGCGGCAGAGCGCGGCCGGACAGTTCGATCACCACTTCCGGGCCCTGGCCGAGCGGCTGGTGGAACTGGGGGTGCCGGACACGGTAATCGTGCTCGGCTGGGAGATGAACGGCACTACCTACACCCATCGTTGCGGGCCGGACCCGGAGGCCTGGAAGAAATACTGGAACAGGATCGTCACCACCATGCGGGCGGTGCCGGGCCAGAAATTCCGGTTCGACTTCACGCCGAGCCGGGGCCGCGACGCCGTAGCGTGGACGCAGTGCTATCCCGGGGACGACACGGTCGACATCATCGGTATGGATTCGTACGACCAGCCGACCGGACTTTCCTTCGACCAACAGGTGCGGGAACCTTACGGACTTCAGCAGCACGTCGATTTCGCGAAGGCCCACGGGAAACCCATCTCCTATCCGGAATGGGGCCTCTTCCGCAACGGTGACAACGCCGAGTACATGCGGCGGATGCTCGCCTGGATGGACGAGCACAAGCCGCTGTACAACACGCTGACCGACTACTGCCCGCACGGCGTCTGGCAGTGCTCGGCCAACCCGCGCTCCGCGCGCGTCTACCGCACGGCCCTCTTCGACCGCCCCGACACCCCGACGCCGACCCAGGCCCCGACACCAACGCCAACGCCGGCGCCGACCGCAACCCCGACTCCGTCGCCGGACGTCTCGGCCCCGAGCCCGACCCCGAAGCCTGCTGCCCCGCCCAGCACCACGCTCGCCGCCACACCCCCGTCCAACTGCACGCCGATGGACCTGGGTGCCTGGGTCGAGTACTGGATCGGCGGGAAGCTCTGCATCCGCCTCGACTGGTGGTCGCGCACGCCGGGCATCTCCTAGTCCTGCCGGCGTTCCTTCCATCGGTGCCGCACCTCCTTGATCCGCTGCCGGGCGGCGGCGTCGCACAGCGCCGCCGTCAGCAGCGGGGCGGTGCGCCGCCGGGCCAGCAGCAGCCGTTGGTTGACGACCGGCCGGGGCCGCCAGTGGTGCTTGTACGGTTCGTCGCCGCGCAGCAGGCTCAGCGCGCCCCGCTCGCCGGCGCCGGTGTGCTGGGTGCAGGCGTCCAGGAGCATCACGGCGACGTCCGCCTTACGCTCCCGCAGCCGGGGATGCGCCCCGTACAGATAGCCGCCGGCCAGGCTCGGCGACAGCAGGGTCAGGTCGACGGCGACCACCTCGTCGTCGAGCCGGAACTCGGTGACCACCGCGTCCCCGGACCGCACCATCGGCCCCACCGAGCGCACCAGATGCTCCTGGAACCGGGACTGGAGATGCTCGGTGGTCACCTTCCGCCCCTGCCACTGCAGCCGGTGCAGATCGAGGAGGCGGCGCAGCGCCGCGTCCACCCCGTCCGGCGCGACGGCGTCCCGGCGCACCCCGAGCGAGCCCAGCTTGCGCAGCTTGGCACGGACCCGCTGGGCCTTGTTCGAGGGCAGCCGGCCGACCAGCTCGTCCATCGACACGGCCGGCAGCTCCAGGCACAGCGAGTCGGGCACCTTCCGGCACGGCCCGTGCCAGCGGTCGTAGACCCGCTCCGCCGCAGCGCCGGGCCGCACCTCGCGGAAGTCGATCAGCGCCGTCCGGGCCGCCTCCGCCAGCTCCCGGGTGAGCGCGCCCGCCACCCGGCCGTCGTCGGCGTCGGCGAGCAGCACGTCCGCGTAGTCCGAGATCGCCCCGCCGAGCGGCACCAGCGTGGGCAGCGGGCGGTGCACCAGCATCAGCGGAGCCGCGCCGACCAGCTCACCGCCGTAGCGCACCAGGACCAGGCGGAGCCGGCCGGGGATTCCGTACGAGCGCCACCAGGAGTGCAGCCAGGCGTGGCTCTGGAACGGGGTGGCGGTGCCGCACCGCCGGTAGAGGCGGCCCCAGGCCGGGGCCAGCCCGGCGAAGGCGCCCTCGTCGGTGACGAGTTCGGTGCTGTACGCGGCCAGCGTCGGGTGGGCCGTCGCCGTCACAGCTGCCCGTGTACGTCGGCGGCGACGGCCGGACCGGGCACCGAGGCCTGCAGGGCGGACTCCTCCGGGCGGCGCCGGGGGCGTACCAGGAGCACCAGACCGCCCAGCAGGCCGCCCGCGCTCGCGCCCACCAGACCGGTCACCTTCGGGGACGCCGAGGTGGGCATGGTCGGCTTCAACGCCCGGGAGAACTGGAGGAGTTCGACGTTCGTTTCGCCCTTGGTGTCGTTGGCGTGCCGGATGAGCGAGCGGGCCACCGCGTTCGCCATGTCGGTGGCCTGCAGGGCGTGCGGCGAGGTGGCCGAGACGGCGATCATCGGCGCGTCCGGCGAGGTCTCCGTCTGCACGCTGTTCTGCAGCGTCTTCACCGGCACCCCGGCCCACATCTGCGCGTCCCCGAGCACCGCGAGCTGGGTGGCGACCCGGCCGTAGGCCTGCGCGAACCCCTGCGCGGAGGCGGTGTCGGTCTTGTCGGCGGGCACGGCGATGACATAACTGGTCGCCGAGTAGCTGCGCGGCGTCAGCACGCCGTAGGCACCGCCCAGCAGCCCGCCGGCGATGACCCCGGCCGCCAGCAGCGACCAGGGCCGGACCGCGCGGGCGAACGGGCGTGGTGCTCGGATGGGGTTCTCGGTCATGGCGTACTGGCTCCCTGAGGTGTGGTGGCGAGTGCGGCCGCGTAGACGTCCATGAGCTGGGCGGCGCTGCGGGTGATGCAGTAGTGACGGGCGGCGTCCGGCGCGCTGCGCGGGCCGGGTCCGGCGGCGCGGACGGCGGCCAGCGCCCCGGCGTAGGCGCCGGGGCCGCCCTCGACGCGGCGGGCGCCCGGGGCGGCGGCGGGCGGCAGGTCCTCGATCGCCGGGCAGGAGCTGTAGAGGACGGGCAGCCCGGCGGCCAGCGCCTCGACGACCGCGAGCCCGAACGCCTCCTCGGCGGAGGGCGAGGCGAACACGTCCATGGCGGAGGCGAGGGCGGGCAGGTCGGGGTCCCGGGCGCTGTCGGAGGCGTAGGGCCGCTCGCCGGCGAACAGCACCCGGTCGGCGACCCCCGCGTCCCGGGCGGTGCGGCGCAGGGCGTCCTCCTCCGGGCCGCCGCCTACCAGCAACAGCCTGCAGTCGGAGGGGAGCCGGGCCAGGGCCTCGATCAGGACGCCGAACCGCTTGCCGGGCGCGAGCCGTCCGACGGCACCGACGACCCACGCGTCCTGCGGGATGCCGAGGCGGTCGCGGACGCGCCGGCGCCGGGCCGGGTCGAAGCGGAACCGCTCCAGGTCGATGCCGTTGGGGACGACCTCGATCCGCGGCCCCGGCACCCCCCACCGCCGCAGCCGCTCGGCGACGGTCGGGGAGACGGCCACGGTGGATCGTCCGAGCCGCTCGCCCGTCAGGTACAACGCCCGTACGCCCGCCGTCAGTTCACGCCCCTCCAGCTGTGAGTCGCCGAGTGAGTGCTCGGTGGCGACGACGGCCCGGACCCCCGCGAGGCGCGCGGCGATCCGGCCGTAGAGGCAGGCCCGGTAGAGGTGGGTGTGGACGAGGTCGTAGCGGCCCCGGCGGATCAGCCGGACCAGCCGGGGCAGCGCGGACAGGTCCCGGTTCCCGGCCATCCCGAGGTGGACCACCTGCACCCCGTCCGCGGCCAGCCCGCGCGCGACCGGCCCCGGGTTGGTGAGCGTGACGACGTCGCAGGAGACCGGCAGGTGCCGCAGCAGCAGCCTCAGTTGCTGCTCCGCACCGCCGACCCCGAGGCCCGTGATGACGTGAAGGGCCTTCATTTCACAGCCCCTCGACGGGACGGCGGCGCAACCGGTGCAGCCGGTACTTCAGGAAGAGGCGCGGGGCGTTGTCGTTCTGCCCGACGTGCACGCGGGGCAGGGCGTGCGGCCCGTTCAGCGCTCCGGGGTCGATGGCGCAGGCGTAGCCGTACCCGGCGTCCCGCACGGCGTCGACGGCGCGCCGGTCGACGGTGCCGTAGGGGTAACAGAAGCCGTCGACGGGTGCCTGGACCAGCTCCTCCAGGAGGGCCCGGCTGTCGGCGGTCTCGGCCCGCAGGGTCTCCGCGTCGGCCTTCGTCAGATCGACGTGGGTGAGCCCGTGCGAACCGATCTCCACACCGCCCCTGGCCGCCCGCCGGATCCCGTCGGCGGTGAGCAGCGGCTTGCGCGGGCCCAACGGGTCCCAGGCGTTGTCGCCGCCGAGCCGTCCCGGCAGGACGAAGAGGGTGGCGCCGCAGCCCCAGCGGTCGAGGAGGGGCAGCGCGTGGTCGAGGAAGTCGGCGTACCCGTCGTCGAAGGTCAGCCCCACCAGCCGGCGCCCCTCGCCGCGGGCCCGGGCGGCGAGCAGCTCGGCGACCGACACCCCGCGCAGCCCCCGCCGGCGCAGCCAGCCCAGCTGTCTCTCCAGGCGCTCGGGGGTGACGGTGATGCGGTACGGATCGTCGGAACAGTCGCCCACGGAGTGGTACATGGCGACCCAGGGGACCGGGCCGGTGACGTGTCCGGCCTTCTCGGTCTTCTCGGCCTTGTCGGCGGACTCAGCGGACTCAATGGAAGACGGCATGCGCGAGCCTTCGGGTGACGGTGGCTACGGAACGGAGTGCGGGTGCGAAGCCCTGGGCGTCCAGGGCCCAGCCGAGCAGGACGAAGACGACGGTGACGGCCGTGGTGCCGGCGGCCAGACCGGTGAACGGGTCCGCCGGGTGCGCGGCGACGAAGATCCCCACGGCGGCCGCGACCACGGCCGCCCGCACCGGCCGGCTCAGCTCGACCAGCACCCGCCGGGTACGGATCGGGACGCTGCGCGGGCCCATGCCGGCCAGCAGGAGCACGGCGGTGGCGGTGATGCCGGCGGCGTTGGCGGCGGCGATGCCGGTGACGCCGTACGGGCCCACGGTCAGGGCGCCGGTCCAGGAGGTCACCACGATCCCGGCGGCCATGGCGCCCACCGGGTACCAGGTGGCGCGGCCCGCCGAGAAGTAGGAGCGGACCAGCACGCCGACCAGGGTCTGCCCGAGCAGCCCGAGCGCGTAGACGCGCATCACCCCGGCCGTGGCGGCGGTGTCCGCGGCGGTGAACGCCCCGCGCTGGAACAGCAGCCGGATGAGCTGCGGCGCACAGGCCACGACCACGGCGGTGCCGAGCAGCACCACGCTCGCGGCCACCGAGAGATCCCGCTCCACCCGGCTCCGGGCCCGCTCGGTGTCGCCCTCGGCCAGCGCCCGGGCCACCACCGGGAAGGTGACCGTGCACAGCATCATCGACATCGTCATCGGGATCTGCGCGACCTTCTGCGCGTAGTTCAGGTGCGAGATGGCCCCGGAGTGCAGGTGCGAGGCGAGAAACCGCTCGATCAGCACCTGCGACTGCCGGCACAGCGCGAACAGCAGCACGGTGGCCATCAACGCCACGTTCAGGGGCCGTTCCCCGGCGACGGCCGCGCTCTCCCGGGCCACGGGCCTGTGCCGCAACTGCCGCAGCAGCGCGGGCAGCTGTACGGCGACCATCAGGGCACCCCCGGCCGCCACCCCGAACGCGGCGGACCGCACGCCCCAGCGGCCGCCGAGCACGAACATCGCCGTGATGATGCCGGCGTTGTAGGCGACGTAGATCGCGGCCGGCGCGAGGAAGTGCCGGTGCGCGCGGAGGGCGGCGCTGCAGTACCCGGCCAGCCCGAAGGTCAGTACACAGGTGGCGGTGAGCCGGGTGCAGCCGACGGCGAGCGCCGGGTCGCGGAGACCGGGCGCGAGTACCTCGACGAGCTGCGGCGCACCGCCGATGAGCAGGGCACCGACGGCGGCGAAGGCCAGGGCCAGCTTGGGCAGGGTCCCGGCGACGAGGGCCCGGACGGGGTCGCCGGGCGCCCCCTGCGCCCGGCGGGCGAGCGCCATGCTGAAGGCGGGGATGAGCGCGAACGCCAGCCCGTCCTCGATGAGCAGCGTCGCGGCGAACTCGGGAATCGTCCACGCGACAAGAAACGCATCGGTGTCCCGCCCGGCCCCGAAGAGCCGCGCGAGCGACTGATCCCGGATGAGCCCGAGAAGCGCACCGGCTACTGAGAAGACGGCCGTTACGAGGGCGGCCTTGGCGAGGAATCCACCAGTGGGGGGTGCCCCTTCGACTCCGGCGTCAGCAGTGCCCTGTTCGGGGGCGCGGGGCTGTGACATTTGCGGCTCCGCCGCGTGGGCGCGACCAGCCCCCACCGGCCCGCAGTCGACATCCGACCCTTCCACCCCCGGTGTCGCAGTCATCCCGCGCGCTCCGCCCCCACCAACGCCCACCAGGCCACCACCCCGAACACCACCGCCGTGAGCACGGTCGACGGCCCCCCGATGTCGGCGTACGCGAAGTCGGCCAGCTGCCAGACCAGCAACCCGCACCCCACCAGCGCACAGTCGAGGCCGTCACCGCCCCGCACCCGCCACAGCCCCCGCAGCCCGCACGCCAGCAGCGCCAGCCAGCTGCCCGCCAGCGCCAGCAGCCCGAGCAGCCCCTGCTCGCTGAGCACCAGCAGATACATGTCGTGCGGCGACAGCAGCGGCTGCTTCCGGTACGCGGCCCCCGCCCCCTCCGTGTCGCTCCCGGACGACAGCGCCAGCGAGGCGTACGCGTCCCGGTACGCCGGGAAGTTCTTCAGGCCGACGCCGGTGACCGGGTGCTCCCGCCACATCCCCGTCGCCGCCGCCCACAGCGTGTACCGGTCGACCACCGACTGGTCCGGCGCCTCGGTGACCTGCCCGATGCTGCTGAGCCGCTCCTGGAGCATCGCCGTACCGACCCCGAAGCCGCCCACCAGCACCACACCGGCCGCCACCGCGACCGCCGCCACCTTCAGCGCCCGACGCAGCCCGGCCAGGGCGAGCTGCACCCCGCAGGTCAGGACCGTCGCGATCCAGGCGCCCCGGCTGAAGGACACGGCCAGCGGCAGCAGCAGCCCGAGCGCGCACGCGCCCGCCGCCACCCGCTGCCGTACCGGCGCCCGCCCGAGCGTCAGACCGAGCGCGCACACCAGACCGAACGACACGACGGTGGCCATCCCCATCACGTCCTGCGGCCCGAACGTGCCGACCGCGCGGATCTCCTCGCCCTGGTACGACGCCCCGGTCCCGGTGACGTACTGGTGCACCCCGACCGCGCCCTGCCAGACCGCGAGTCCCACGAACGACCAGGCCAGCAGGCGGAAGTCGGCGCGGTCCCGGACAAGGAGCACGACGGCGGCCGGGACCAGGACGAACACCTGGAGGTAGCGGCCGAGGCCGGTCAGTCCGGCGCCCGGCGAGGCCGCGCCCATCGCGGCGACGGCCAGCCCCACGACCGGCATGCCGAGCACCGCCACGGCGGTGCCGGACAGCGGCCGCCGCCGCTCCCGCAGCGTGCGCAGCGCGGCGTACAGCACGACAAGGGCGGACACCGCATCGGCGGGTCCGGCGCCGCCCTCCCCGCCGTCCGCGGCGAGCGGCAGCGCGAGGACCGCGAGTACGGCGACCGCGGCCAGCACCGGCGGCAGCCGCAGCGGCCTGGTCGGCGACAGTGCGAAGCTCATCCTCAGCTCCCCGTCGAGCGCACGAGCGCGGCCGCGGTGCGCAGCAGGATGCAGATGTCCTGCCACAGCGACCAGTTGTCGATGTAGGCGTTGTCGAAGCGGGCCCGGTCCTCGATGGAGGTGTCGCCGCGCAGCCCGTTGATCTGGGCGAGTCCAGTGATGCCGGTCTGCATGCGGTGGCGGGCCGCGTAGCCCGGGTAGGTCTGGCTGAACTGGCCGACGAAGTACGGCCGTTCGGGGCGCGGGCCGACCAGGCTCATGTCGCCCCAGAGCACGTTCCACAGCTGGAGCAGCTCGTCGAGCGAGGTCTGGCGCAGGAAGCGGCAGAAGCGGCTCATCTCGATCTCCCCGGCCACGCTCCACCGGGTGGCGGCCTCGTGCTCGTCGACCGGGCGGTGGGTGCGCAGCTTCAGCAGCGTGAAGGGGCGGCCGCCCTTGCCGATGCGCTCCTGCCGGAAGACGACTCCGGGTCCGTCGGTGAGGCGGAGCATCGCCGCGCACACCAGCAGCAGCGGGCCCGCCAGCACCAACGCCGCCCCGGAGACCGCGATGTCGAGGACCCGCTTGCCGATGCTGCCGCGCCGCCGCGAGCCCATCTCCAGGCGGCGGCAGGAGAACCCGGCGAGCTGGTCGCGCATCTCGTACGCCGGCGAGTCCGCGTCGACCTCCCACACCACGCAGCCCGACTCGGCCAGCGCCCGCAGCAGTGGGCCCTGTTCGGTGCGGACGGCGGGATGGACGGTGAGGACGGCCCGGACCCCGTTCTGGATGAGGGCCCGCTCGACCTCCTCACCGGTGGTCAGCACGGGCAGGCCCTCGGGGCCCTCGGGGTGTTCGGCGACGACGCCGACCGGGCGCACTCCGCAGCCCGGGTGGCGCAGCACGGCGGCGGCGACCCGCTGGGCGGTGGCGGCCGGGCCGATCACCAGGGCGGCGCGCGGCCGGCGCAGCAGGGCGAGGCGGCGCCGCCAGTGCACCAGGCCACGGCCGGCGGCGGCCGCCGCCGCGTGCAGGGCGAAGCCGAGGAGCAGGACGCGGCCGGTCAGCGCCCGGTCCGGGTCCCAGGCGGCGAGGGCCGCGGCCAGACCCAGCCAGACGACGGCGATCCGGCCGCAGACGACGGGGAGTTCGTCCAGGATCCCGGTCATCCGCCGGATCGGCTGCGGGCGCAGCAGTATCGCCCCGGCCACCAGCAGACCGACCAGGACGGGCCGGCGGACGGCCTCGTCGAGCGCGGCCGCGCCGAGCAGCGCGGCGCACAGGTCGGCGGCGAGCAGCGGCAGCGGGGAGGCGGGCCGCGCGGGCGGCCGCCGCAGCGGGAACCGGAAGCCGCCGGCGGTGCGCGGCGGCAGGACCGAGACAGGCGAGAGTCCGTGCTCCCGGGGCTGCGGGCCCGGGGAGGGGACGGTGCTTTCCGCGGTCACGAGTGGATGGACTCCCTGCACTCGAAGGACACCAGCGGCTGCCCGCCGAGGAGTTCGCGGTACAGGTCCGCGACCGCCTCCGCGGTGCGCCGCACATCGTGCGTGGACAGGACGTGCCGGCGCCCCTGGCCGCCGAGCGACGCGCGCAGCTCCGGGTCCAGGAGCAGCGCGGCGACGGCCCCGGCCAGCGCGCCCGGCCGTCCCGGCGGGACCAGGCAGTGCGCCGCGTGGCCGGGCGGCAGGCTCTCGCGGGCGCCGTCGACATCGGTGACCAGCACCGGCCGCCCGCAGGCCAGCGCCTCCAGCGGGGCCAGCGCCATGCCCTCCCAGCGTGAGGGCAGCACCACCAGGTCGGCGGCCCGGTACCAGGGGCGGACATCCGTGACGGCGCCCGCGAACTCGACCGAGGCGGGGGCGAGCCGACGCAGCGCGGCCTCGTCGGGGCCGTCGCCGACCAGGGCCAGCCGGGCGTCCGGCACCCGGCGCAGCACCTCGGGCCAGGCCCGCAGCAGCACGTCCTGGCCCTTCTGCCGGCACAGCCGCCCGACGCACACCACCAGAGGCGCTCCCCGGCCGGGGGCTCCGGCGGCGCCAGGGGTTCCGGAGGCTTCGGGTGCTCCGGAGACTTCGGAGGCTCCGAGTGCTCCAGGGGCGAAGTGCCCGGTGTCGATGCCGTTCGGTACGACGGTGTAGCGGGCGCGGATCCCGGCGCGTACGCCGGTCGCACGCTCGGCCTCGCTGACGCACACCACCCGGTGCGCCCAGCGCGCGCCCCACCGCTCCCACCGCAGCGCCAGCGCGGCGGTGGCACCGCCGACCGCCTCGAAGGACCAGGCGTGCGGCTGGAACAGGGTCGGGACGCGGCCGCGTACGGCGAGCCGTCCGGCGAGGCCCGCCTTCGCGCTGTGCGCGTGCACCAGTGCGGGCCGTACCTCGTCGAGCAGCCCGGTGAGGCGTCGTACCTCGGCCGGGAGACCGGCGCCCGGGGAACGGTCGGCGCGCCACCGGCGCACCTCGGCGCCCAGGTCCCGCGCGCGTTCGGCCAGTTCACCACCGGGGCAGGCCACCGTGACCCGCAGACCGGCCGTGAGCTGGGCCTTCGTCAGGTCCAGGACGACCCGGGCCACCCCGCCCTCGACGGGTTGCGCCAAGTGGAGGACCCGCGGCCGAGGGTCGGTTGCTGATCGGTGCATACGCGGATTTCCTCGCTCACGGGGGGCGCTCGGGACTGCGGGCCGGAACGCGCCGCACTACGGCGCGTCCACAGCGGCGAAGAGCGCGCCCGCCCACGCCGCGTCGCGCTGGGAAACGAGCCTGAAGGTCAGCTGGTCACCGCCCTGGGCGAGACCGGTACCTAGATCGAACACATCCGAGTCGTAGCCGAGCGTGTTGGCGTACGCGGGCTCACGCCGGGCGCCTACCGGGCCGGGTTCGTTGATCGTGGAGTTGAGTACGTCGTCGGCCGGGTCGGCGGAGTCCTGGAGGGGGACGGGTGCGTGGCCGGCGGTGGCGTAGGTGAGCGAGTCGCCGGTACCGCCCCGGTCGCCGTTGTAGGCCACCAGACCCACCTGACCTCCCGCGCCACGCGGGGCGTGTAGCCCGTTCAGCCGAATCTCGGCCGGTCGGTCCAGGGAGTCGAAGCCGTCGTGGAGGGAGAGCGTGCGCCGCGGTTGCGCCGGGTCCTCGTACGCCACGACCAGCGACCAGCCGCCCCAGGCACCGGACCGGGACCTCCCCATCGCCACGTTCACCTGGCCGACCGTCCAGAGCCCGGAGCCGCTCGACCGGACCAGGCGGGTGACGTCCGCCGAGGCCTGGAAGGCGTCCGCGCCGCCGCCCACCCGGTGGCCCACCACGGTGTCGGCGAGCAACTCCTTGTAGGAGCCGCCGGGTTCGGCGATCAGCACCCGCCCGTTGTCCCGCGCCGGCTTCTGTTCGCCGGCCAGCAGGTTGCCACCCCAGTACAGCCGCGCGTACGTCACCCGGGAACCCGCCGGCAGCCGGAGCTCGGCGCGGGAGGAGTTGTAGGTGTCGGGGTCGCTGTCGACGTCTACGTAGAACATGTCGAAGTTCCCGTTCACCGCCGGGACCCGGCCCTCCCGGGCGGCCGGGCAGGGCGGCTCGGCAGGGTCGGCGGTCGTGGTGCGGCAGCTGATGGACGCGTTGGCTGCGCGGGCGAAACCGCCGTGCTGCACCGCGTGGTAGCGCTCGGCGAACGGGATGCGCGCGGACTCCGGGGCGGGCGGGGCGGTCGCCCGGGCGGCGGTGCCCGGTGCCCAGATCGCGGCGAGGGCGAGCGCGCCGACCGACGCGCGGCGCAGCAGCGGCGGGCCGAGGGGATTGCGCATGACCGGCTTCGCCCTTTCGGGAAGAGGGGGAAAGAGTGCGATGTGATGGCAATACGGGCAAGTCAGGAGATTCGCAACTCTAGTCGCTATCTGTACTAATCCGGCGAAACCGTTCAAGTGTGTCGGATTGGTGAAGGAGGGCTCCCTGGAGATCACTCCTTTGGCGGCACAACCCGGGCCGGTGCCACGCGTTGACACAGCGCTGGGCATCCGCCCGGATGTTTGTTTCGACCCCAAGGAGCATCTCTCCATGTCGCGTATCGCGAAGGGCCTGGTCCTGTCCACCGCCGCCGTCGCGGCCGTCGCCGGCGGCGCCGGTGTGGCTGCCGCCGACAGCGGCGCGAACGCCGTCGCCGCGCACTCCCCGGGCGTGCTGTCTGGCAACGTGATCCAGGTTCCGATCCACGTGCCGATCAACGTCTGCGGCAACACGATCAACCTGATCGGCCTGCTGAACCCCGCGTTCGGCAACACCTGCGTCAACGACTGACGCAGCGGCTGTTCCCTTTCGGTCGGCCGCCCGCCCGCGCACCCCGCGGACGGGCGGTCGGCCTGCGTCCGTACGGGCGTTCCCCCGGACGGGCGGCGGCGGGCGGACGAGCGGTTGCGGGCCGCCACGGGTGATTTCACGGTGGGCAGCAGGATCCGACGCACACCGAAAGGAACACCCATGCGTGCTCTGCCCGCACGGCGTCTCGCGACCGCGCTCTGCGCCGCCCTTCTGGCCGGGGTCACCGGCCCGGCGGCCGTGGCCGCCGACCCGGCCCACGAGCGCACCCGTGCGACCTCGCAGGCGCCCGTCCCCGGGGCTGACGCGCTCCTCGGCCAGACCAGGTCGCTCGGCGACCTCGCCGCCGTGCTCAAGCCGGTCACCGACCTGCTCGGCGCCGCGCTCAAGGCGGACGACGGCCAGTTGACCCCCGACCAGGCCAGCCAGCTCGCCGACGCGGCCAAGGCGGCGATCGCCCAGCTCACCGCGGCGGCCCCGGCCCCCGCCCTGCCCTCGACCCCCGCCCTGCCGAGCGCCCCGGCACTGCCGGCCGTGGCCGCCGCCGTGGCCGCCCAGGCCAAGGGGCTCGGCGACGCCCCCGCGGCCAAGGACCTGGCCGGGGACGCGCTGAAGGCCCTGCAGACCGCGATCGACAACCTGGTCAAGGCCGTCACCTCCGGCGACGCCGGCCAGGTCGTCCCGGCCGTCACCGCCGTCCTGACCGGCCTGGTCAACTACCTCGCCGCGCTCCTGCTCGGCGGCGGCCTGCCCGCACCCGACCTCGCCGGACTGCCCGCGCTGCCCGGCCTCCCGGCGGCCACGCCGCTGCCGCTGCCCCCGTCCTGACCGGGCCTCCCGACCGGCCCTCCCGACCGGGCCCTCTGACCGGGCCTTCTCAAGGACTTTGATCTCATATGTCTTCCGCGCACGGGGTTTCCGGCCCGCCAGGACATCGTTAGGCACGCCGAAAGTCGCCGAAGAAAGGAACACGATGAAGTCCCTGAAGGCCGCCGCCGTCGTTGCCGGTTCCGTGGCTCTCGCCGGCGTCGCCGCGCCCGCGTTCGCCTACAACACCGCCGACCTCACCCCCACCAGCCTCAACGGCGCCGTGAACACGCTCACCAAGGGCCCCCTGGACCTGGACCAGGCGATGCCGCTGCAGCACCAGTCCAACGCGCTCGACACCGAGAACAAGAACTCCGTGCTCAGCACGGTCAAGGGCGCGGCCGGCAGCCTCAACCAGCACAACCCGCTGCTGGGCGGCCTGCCCCTGCAGAGCTGAGCGGAGCCGCGGCGACGGCGGCCGGGGATCGCCGAGGGGCCGTCCGAGGGACACCGTTCGAGTGATATCGAGGGGTGTCCCTCGTTCGTGTGGCGGAGCCCCGCGGGCATCCGCCGGTCGGGTGAGCGGGCACCCGGCCGCCCGGAGACCCGGGGATACGGTCGCGCGGTGACCTCAACCCCAAGCGAGACCCGCCCCTTCCGCGTCGCCGACCTCGGCACCCTCGTCGTGCTGGCCTGGAGCGGCGAGGCGCCCGACGGCAGCGACATGCCGTACCTGCTGGCCTACTCCCTCGGTGACGCCGAGGGCGGTCCGCAGGCCACCTCGGCCGCGGTCGAGGCGCTGCTGGCGAACAACGGGCTGCCGGTCGGCGGCGACGTCGTCGACGGCACCGCCCGGCCCAGCCTGCCCGTCACCCTGCTCGTCGAGGCCGGCCAGGCCGTCCTCAACCTGGCCCCGCTCAACGCCCAGTGCCCCGCGCCCGCGGAGTGGCTCGCCGCGGTCGGCGAACGCGGCTACGCCTACCTGGTGTTCACCACCCGCCCGTGGCCCGAGGGGGAGCCCGGCAAGCCCGTCACCCCCGAGGCGCTGAAGGACTTCGCCGGGGCCGAGGAGACCCTGACGGCCGCCGCGCACGTCGTGCTGCCGGCCCGCCGCCTGCGCGGCTGATGGCCAGGACCGCGGGCGCCGGGCGGGGGTTCGCGCTGCTGACGGTGATCGCGGGGGCGGCCGGGCTGCTGGCCTCCTGGGTCATCACCCTGGACAAGTTCAAGCTGCTGGAGAACCCGCACTTCGTGCCCGGGTGCAGCCTCAACCCGGTGGTGTCCTGCGGCAGCGTGATGAAGAGCGACCAGGCCTCGGCGTTCGGGTTCCCCAACCCGATGCTGGGCCTGGTGGCCTACTCCATCGTCATCTGCGTCGGCACGAGCCTGCTGACCGGCGTCCGCTTCCCCGCCTGGTACTGGCTGACCTTCGACGCCGGCTGCCTGTTCGGCGTCGGGTTCGTGTCCTGGCTGCAGTTCGAGTCGCTGTACCGGATCAACGCGCTGTGCCTGTGGTGCTGCCTGGCCTGGGTCGCCACCATCCTCCTGTTCTGGTACGTCACCTCTCATGTCGTACGCCGGGGGTTCCTGCCCGCGCCGGAGTGGCTGCGCGCGTTCCTCGGCGAGTTCACCTGGGTGCTCCCGCTGCTGCACATCGGGGTCGTCGGCATGCTGGTCCTGACCCGTTGGTGGGACTTCTGGACGAGCTGACCAGTCGACTTAGGGACGAGCCGACTTCGGGAAGAGCCGACTTCCGGACGAGCCGATGAGTGACGAGCCGACTAATGCTGCACCCGGGCGAATTGTGAACTGATGTCGTTTTCCGGCTCGTTACCCGGTACGGACGTCGCTCTCCCGCATCCTGAAAGGGCCCGTACCTGACATGAAGCCGACCACCCGAGGATCCCTTGCCGCCGTCGTCACGGGAGTCGCGGCCGCCGTGGCAGCCGTGGGCGCCGCCGCCACGCCCGCCGCCGCGGCCGGCACGGTCCCCGTCCCCGTGCCGTTGGACGGCGTCGAGAAGTCCCTCAACATGGAGGTGCCCAAGCTCGGCATGGAGCTGCCGCTGCTGATGCCCGGCGCCCCCGACGGGCCGCGCTACGTCGAGGGCCGGCTGCTCCCGGACCGCGCCCTGCCCCAGCTGCCGGTCAACGGCGGACTGCCCGGCCTCGGCCTGCGTGCCCCGCTCCCGCACGTCCTCGGCGACGACTTCGACCACGTCGGCGTCGACGCCCCCGCCGGCGGCCTGCGCACCCTCGCCCCCGGCCTGTCGGCGGACGCCCCGCTCACCGCGCCCGACCCGAAGAACTCCGGCCTGCCCGGCCTGCAGCTCCCCAAGGCGGGCCTGCTCGCCCCGGTCGTCCAGACCGTCGCCGGCGGCGACCTGGGCGCCGGACCTGGTCTTTGACTCCCTTCACGGGACGGCCGTTCGGCCCGCCCGTGCACCGGATGGCGGCGCGGCGGTGACCGGGCGGCCCCTCGGGCGGTTACCGGTACCGACAGCGAACGGTGAACCGTACGAGGAGTGAACATGGTCGTCGGATTCGGTGGTGTGGCGGTGGGCGCGGAGCCGGGCGCCGGGCAGCCGGACAGAGCCGGGGCGGGCAGACCGACCCGGCGCGAGATGACGCGGGGGCTGCTCGCCACCGCGGCCGCCCTGGCGCTCGCCCCGGTCGTCGCCGCCTCCCGCCCGGTACCCCCGGCGGACGGATCGGCGGGCACCTCGTTCGAGGAGACCTACCGGGGCCGCCGTATCCACGGGGTCCTGGTACCGACGGCGGGACGGGCCGCCGGGCAGGGCGAGTGGCAGGTCACCGTGGACGGCCGGCCGCTGCACCTGATGCGGCGGGCCGACGGCACCTGGCTCAGCATGGTCGACCACTACAGCTCGTACCCGACCCCGCTGGAGGCGGCCCGGGCGGCCGTCGACGAGATCGGTCCGGGGCAGCGGCTGCGCGACCTGGCTCCGGGGCCGATGGGCGGGGGACACATGCACATGGGGGGAGACCATGGCCTACGTGCGTAAGGACGTCGGCCGGTTGACGGCCGGCGAGCGCAAACGGCTCGTGAAGGCGTTCCTGGAGGTCAAACGGCGGGGCGAGTACGACGAGTTCGTGCGGATGCACATCGAGTACTACACCTCCGACGGCGACGACGGGCTGCGCACCGCCCACATGGCGCCCTCCTTCCTGCCCTGGCACCGCCGCTTCCTGCTGGACCTGGAGCGTGCCCTGCGCCGGGTGGACGGGTCGGTGACCGTGCCTTACTGGGACTGGACCAGGGACCGTACGAAGTCCGGTGTGCCGTGGACGAAGGACCTGCTCGGCGGGAACGGCCGGGCCCGCGACCAGCAGGTGATGACCGGTCCGTTCGCCTACACGGGCGGGCACTGGACCATCAAGGAGGGCATCACCGACGGCGAGTTCCTCGCCCGGGACCTGGGCCGGGCCCGCGACCCCATCGAACTGCCCACCCGGGCCGAACTCGACCGGGCGCTCGCCGACCCGACGTACGACGTCCCGCCCTGGGACTCGACCGTCACCCGCGGCTTCCGCAACAGGCTGGAGGGCTGGGGGACCGGCGGCGGCAGCGCGTCCTGGCACAACCACAACCGGGTGCACCGCTGGGTCGGCGGGGCGATGCTCGGCGGCGCTTCCGTCAACGACCCCGTCTTCTGGTTCCACCACGCCTTCATCGACCTGCAGTGGGAGCGCTGGCAGGGCCGGCACCGCGGGCAGAGCTACCTGCCGGCGCAGCCGCCCGGGGTCACCGACCCGCAGCACGACCGGGTCGTCGCCCGGGCCGAGAAGCTGCCCCCGTGGGACGTCACCCCGCAGTCGCTGGAGGACGTGAGCCGGATCTACCGGTACGCCTGAGCGGCCCCGGACACGGGAAGAGCCCCGGTGCGCAGGGCGCCGGGGCTCTTCCGCGGAGGGTGGCTCAGTGGCCGTAGCCGCCGCCCTTGTTGTCGCCGTCCTTGTTGTCGCCGTCCTTGTGGTGGTGGCCGCCGTCGTTGATGCAGGTGTTGCCGAACGCGGGGTTCAGCAGACCGGCCGCGTCGATGGTGTTGCCGCACAGGTTGATCGGGATGTTGATCGGGACCTGGATGACGTTGCCGGACAGTACGCCCGGCGAGCCGACGGCCTCGCCGTTGGCACCCGCGTCGGCCAGGGCCAGGCCGGCCCCGCCGATCACCACAGCGCCGGTGCCGAGGGCGACGGCAGCGGCCTTCGCGATGCGAGACATCACGTTCTCCTTCTTGTTGCTCGGGGAGTGCGGCGGCCGGACCAGCCACCGCACTCCCCGTTCAACGCCCCGACCTGCGGCTGGTCACGCCGATCACGGGACGATCACTCCAAGGGCCGGAGTCAGGGCAGCCGTCGTACCGGGGTACCGGCCAGGAAGGCCCTGATGTTCTCCACTGCCTGGCCGTAGTACGTCGTGTAGTTGGCGTAGGAGACATAGCCGAGGTGCGGGGTGGCCAGCAGCCGCGGCGCGGTGCGCAGGGGGTGGTCGGCCGGGAGCGGCTCCACGTCGAAGACGTCGACGCCGGCTCCCGCGATCCGGCCCTCGTGGAGCGCGGCGAGCAGCGCGTCCTGGTCGACGATCGCCGCGCGGGAGGTGTTGACGAGGTAGGCGGTGGGCTTGAGGAGGGCGAGCTCGGCGGCGCCCAGCAGCCCCCGGGTGCGGTCGCCGAGCGCCAGGTGGACCGAGACGAAGTCGCTGGTGGCGAGCAGGTCCTCCTTGCTCGGCGCGAGGTCGACGCCGACCTCCTCCGCACGCTCCTTGGTGAGGTTCTGGCTCCAGGCGCTCACCCGCATCCCGAAGGCGAGCCCGACCTGCGCGACCCTGCTCCCGATCTTCCCGAGCCCGAGCAGCCCGAGCCGGCGCCCGTGCAGATCGGCGCCGACGGTGGACTGCCAGGGCCCGCCGGTACGCAACGCCGTGCTCTCCTCGACCAGCCCCCGGGCCAGCCCCAGCAGCAGCGCCCAGGTCAGCTCGACCGGCGGGGCCGAGGAACTCTCCGTACCGCACACCGTGACGCCGAGCGCCTCGGCGGCCGCGTAGTCGATGACGCTGTTGCGCATCCCGGAGGCGACGAGCAGCCGGAGCCGCGGCAGCCGGCGAAGAAGCGACCCGGGAAAGCCGACGCGCTCGCGCAGGGTGACGACGATGTCGAACGAGGCGAGGGCCGCCGCAAGCTCGTCCTCATCGGCGAGATGCTCCCGAAGCGGGACGACCTCGACCTGCTCGGAGAGGGAGGCCCAGTCCCCGAACTCCCCGGCCACCCCTTGAAAGTCGTCGAGTACAGCACAACGAAGAACCATTGCTGCACAGTACTGACCCTCTTCGGGCGCCCCGACTTCAGGCGCCCCAAAGGGGCGCGGGGAACTGCGCGACCAGCCCAAACCCACCCGCACCCGCCCGACGACCGATCCCGGCAGCCCCCTTGGCGCACAGCAGATCGCCGCACGAAAAAGCCGCCCCTGATCAGGGCGGCGGCAAGAGGGTCCGGTGGGTGGGGCCACCGGACCCGGTACCGGGCGCAGCGGGTGCCGGGCGGAGATTCAGTTCGTCACAAGCGTCGAGCGGTACCACTGTTCGGCACGGCCGAACCACGTGGCGAAGCCACCGCCCGGACACTGCCCGAGATCCGACCAGAGGGCGTCGGCCTCGAAGAAGTGGTCCGTCGTGAGGATGTCGAGCGTCGCCGGCGGGACCCCCTTGGCCGCGAGGATCGCCTTGGCCCCCTCGACGGTGAGGTTGTCACGCGGCCAGGCGATCCCGGCGCAGTCGGCGACCGCCCGCAGCGCGCTGCCGACGGTGACCGGCGTCGGATCCGCGGCGTGGTACACCCGCGAGGTCAGGACACCGTCCGGGGCCAGCGCCGTGGCGACCAGCAGCCGTGCCAGGTCCGGCGCGCCGATCACCGACGCCAGCGACAGCCAGTCGGCCACCACTCCCGGCAGGGCCCGCAGCAGCCGTGCCAGGTTCGGACCGACCCACATGTCCCCTGCTCCGAAGACCAGATGGGGCCTGAGCACCACACCGCCGGCCGCGAGGACCGCGTCCTCCGCCGCCGCGCGGGTACGGGAGGTCACGGAGCCCGGATTGCGGGCGAGTTCCTCGGGCCGGTGGCCGCGGAAGGTGCCGCGGCCGTACACCGAGGCCGTGCTGAGCTGGACGATCCGGCGCACTCCGGCCCGCCGCGCCTCGGCGACCAGCGCCGCCGTGCCACGCGCGTTGACCGCCTCGTTGGCCGCGGCGCTGCCGCCGATCTGCGCCGCACAGTGCAGGAGTACGTCGACGCCGTCGCACACCCCGCGCAGCGAGCCGGGGTCGGTGAGGTCGGCGTGCACGGTCCGGGTCCGGGAGCAGGACCGCGGCAGGGACCGGCGGTGGCTCATGAGCCTGAGGTCGGCCCGTCGGCGCTGTGCCTCGCGCGTCACGTGGGCGCCGACGAACCCGGACGCGCCGGTGATGAGAAGGATGGGCACGGGGACTCTCCCGGGGAGCGGTCGGGGTCAGCGGACACGTGGCCGCAGGACGAGTTCGGCGGTGAAGACCGTCTCCTGCCGCTGGCTGCCGCACACCCGCACCAGCAGGTCGCCGCCGCTGCCGTACGGTTCGGGGTCGGCCGTGATCCAGCAGGGCGCGTCCAGTTCGGCGTACCGCACGAACTCGCTGCGCATGCCGAGCAGCAGGGCGCAGGGTGCCCCGGTGCGGGCGTGCGCGGCCTGCCGGGCGGCCTCCAGGAGGAACATGCCGGGTATGTGGTCGACCGGGTGGTCGAAGTAGGTCGGGTGCGCGGTGTCGACCCGCAGTTCCCATCTGTCGTACGTGCCGGGCGCGGGCTCGCCCAGCACGACGTGCCGGGTGTCGGCGTGGCCCACGGCGGCCGGGGCGAGGGCCGGCGGCGGGGTGCGGTCGGTGGTGGTGGGGCGTTCTCCGCGCATCCTGCGGTACACCTCCGGGCTCATGCAGCGGAAGGCGGCCGAGGCGGTGGCACGGGCCCCGTTCTCGCGCACCACGGTGACGTCGTAGCGCATCTCCCGCAGCCCGCCCGCGCGGCGGACGACGTCCCGGCAGACGGTGTGCATCTCGACGTCGGTGGGGACCGCGTCCGTGACCAGCAGGTCGGGCTCGGCGGTCACGGACATGTCAGACATGAGGAACTGGTGGCCGAACGGGACGTCGAACTCGGCGTGTGCGAGCAGGGATCCGATCTGGCGGACGGACTCGATCAGCAGCATCGGGTCCTGGTAGCCCGCGTCGGGCGCGAACAGCGCGTGGCTGCGCGGCCATTGGGCCCGGACGACGAAGCCGTCGAAGCCGTTGCCCTGCGGGGACTCGTCGCGCTCCCAGCCGGTGAGCAGGACTTCGGAGACCGCCGCGCGGTGGACGTACTCACGCGGCACAGTGGTGGTCAGTCCGGGAAGCAGGGGCTTCGGGGCGATGGCCCGGTCGGTGAGGTGCGGCATGTGCAGCGCTCCTGTGTCGGTGTGACGGAAAGGAGGGGGCAACAGGCCGTACGTCGGCTGTCACCCCCCGTGGCCGACGTGCTGCCCCACAAGATACAGACAGGTCGGTCCGGTTCTGCAAGAGGCGAGGCGATTTCTTGGGCGAGTCGGGATGTCCGGGGGTCTGGTCATCGATGATGGCTGACCGTTATGCCGGGATTGCAGACGTGAAACGTACAAGCTTGTATGGTTTGACGGGAGCGCATGGTCCTTGGTCAAGTCTTTCCATGGGGCGACTGAGCGGAGTGCGGCCTCCCACTTGTCCGGTAATCCGACGAAATCGCAGCTCACGGTGGCGGTGATGCGGGTCGGCCGGGGCGCCGCGCCCGCGGACCTTGGCGGTTGACAATCAGACAAGTCTGTTTGGTACGGTCTGGTGGTGAACCCGCAGTCCGAGATGACGTGGATGTGCCTCAGGGGGAGCAGATGAACCGCCAGTACGCGGACCTCGTGGCGCCGTCGCCGCGCCACCACCGCTCGCACGGCCCGCTCGTCCAGGCCGGTCACCCGGCCCGCCCGGCCCCCGCGTACGGCGCGCCCCGGGCGGGAGCGCTGAACGTCCTGGTCGTCGAGAACGACCCGCGGGCCGCCGACACCCTCCGGCAGGGCCTGGTCCGGCACGGCTACGCCACCCACGGCGCCACCACCGGCGCCCAGGCGCTGCGCGGCCACCGCGAGGCCGACCTGGTGCTGCTCGACCTCGACCTGCCCGACCTCGACGGGCTTGAAGTGTGCCGGGGCATCCGGGCGGTCAGTGACCTGCCGATCATCGCCGTCACCGCGCGCGGCTCGGAGCTCGACTGCGTGCTCTGCCTGCAGGCGGGCTCCGACGACTACCTCGTCAAGCCGTACGGTTTCCGGGAGTTACTGGCCCGGATGGAGGCGGTGCTGCGCCGGGTCCGGGTGCAGCCGGCGGCCGAGCCGGCCGCCGGCCGGGTGGTCGCCCACGGACCGCTGCGCATCGACCCGGGCGCCCGCACGGCCACCCTCGACGGCCGGCCGCTCGACCTGACCCGCAAGGAGTTCGACCTCCTCCACCTGCTGGCCTCGCAGCCCGGCGCGGTGGTCCCGCGCCGCCAGATCATGGCCCAGGTGTGGGAGGACGCGTGGTCGCCGCGCGGTCGCACGGTCGACACCCACGTGGGCACCCTGCGCGGCAAACTGGGCTCCAGTGCCTGGATCGTCACCGTCCGTGGGGTCGGTTTCCGGATCGGCGGTCCCTAGACCCCCGGCGCGTTCTCCGAGGTCATGCCCGGTTCCGGTGCTCGGTCCGGGAATCGCTTTCTGACAACTCCCGCCGTGGTACTGACCGTAGGCCGTCCATGCGGCTTACGATACAGACCAGTCTGTTGAATTCGGTAGGAGAGCGTAAGGATCTGGCATGGCTCAGCAGGAACGCGGCAAGCGATCACGGCGGTCGATCCTGGAGGCGGCGGCCCAGGTCTTCGACGAGCGCGGCTACGACGCCGCCAGCACCAACGAGATCCTGGCCCGCACCGGGCTCACCCGGGGGTCCCTCTATCACCACTTCCCCTCCAAGGAAGCCATCGCGCTGGCCCTGGTGCAGGCCCACGCCGAGGCCCTCGAAGTGCCCGAAAGGCCGGTCCGGCTGCAGTCGGTGATCGACCTGACCCTGGAGTTCGCCCGGCGCCTCCAGCACGACGCGGTGCTGCGCGCGAGCGTGCGGCTGACCACGGAGCAGACGTCGTTCGACTGCCCGCCGCAGACCACCTACGAACAGTCCATGGACACCATCCTGACGCTGCTCCAGGAGGCCGAGAAGCGGGACGAGATCCTGCCGGGGGTGGACGTGCGCGAGGTCGCCTCGCTCATCGTCGGCTCCTTCACCGGCCTGCAGATCATGTCCCAGGCCTACACGGGCCGCGCCGACCTGCCCGAACGCACCAGCGTGTTCTGGAAGTTCCTGCTGCCGGGCCTCGCCACACCGGGCCTGGTCGGGCGGCTGCGCACTACGCCGCCCGAGGGGTTGTGAGCAGCTGGTGATCGTCGTTGATTGAACGCGTTCTGGCGTGCATGAGTGAGTCTTGGCGGCGCTGGCAGGTGTGCTCTGGGCGGGGAACGTGCATTCTTGCGTCGAATGCGTGACCTTCACCGCCCAGCACCGTGACGCCCAGGTCCGGCACGCCCTGATCCGGCTGTTGCACTGGGCCAGCCGCCACCGTCTCGCCATCGCCGTCGAGGACCTCGACTTCACCGCCGAGACCACCCGGGAGAAGCACGGCCGCAGGAAGCGGTTCCGCAAGCTCATCTCCGGCCTGCCCGTCAGCAGGCTGCGGGCCCGGCTCGTCGGCATGGCGGCCGAACTCGGCATCCCCGTCATCGCCGTCGACCCCGCCTACACCTCCCGGTGGGGCGCCCAGCACTGGCAGAAACCCCTCACCACCACTACTCGTAAGACCACTCGCCACGACGCAGCTGCCGTGGCGATCGGAAGGCGCGCCCTGGGACACCCGATCCGGCGTCGGACGGCACCGCCCCGCACCCACCAGAGCGATGGATGCGGGCATCGGACCGTCCAGGCCAGTTCGGTGGCCCCGGGGCGTGAGGGACACCGCCCCCCCCGCATCCCCGGACCACGGACACGATCCGTCGGCGCCGGACGCGCAGCGAACGCGGTCGACCAGAACGCCCAACACCGTCCGGGGCGTTGGGCTGAGCATGAATCCTGGCAACAGGACTCACTCCCGCTCAGTCTCTAGGAACGGTGACGGACCTCGCTCAGATCCTGCGCTCGCCGCCCCGGCCCGGCCGGTCCCGGTCGAACAGCGGGCGCAGCAGCCGCCACAGGCGCTGGGTGATCTCGCCGTCCCACCAGCTCGGGTCGGTGTGCCCGAGGGTCTCGATGCCCGCGGCCATCACCACGGCCAGGTCCGCGAGGTCCTCGGCCGGCTCCTCGGCCTCCTGCTGTGCCTCCGTGACCCGCTCGTGGACCGCGGCCAGCAGGTCGTCGCGCAGCCGGGGCGGGCCGGCCGAACCGTCCGCGGCCAGCTGCATGCCCGCCCGCACGACCTTCTCGGTGCGCATGGCCTCGCCGAGCGCGAACAGAAAGCGTTTGGGCGCGTCCGCCACCGGGCCCGCGAAGGCCTCCTCGGTCAGCGCCTCCACCCGCTGTCTCGCCTCCTCGTACACGGCGGCGGTCAGAGCGGTGGTGGAGGAGAAGTGGTGGTAGAGCGCCCCCCGGCTGACCCCGGCCCGGCGGCAGATGTTGACCAGTCCCGCGTCGGACAGCCGACCGTCCGCGATGAGCTCCGCGGTGGCATGGACGAGGGCCTGACGCGTCTGCTCGGATCGCGCCTGCATCAGGTCGCACCTGCCTTCCCTGCCAACAGTGTGCCCGGTACATGCACTGGTTGCGGGTACCGGTGCCAATGATGGAAAGAATCATACAACCATGCCTGTTTCATGGGAGGACCCCGGCAGGGGTCTACCTCCTCATGATCTGCACAGGATCCCAACGTCCCTGGCAGCAGGGGTAGTTGTCTGGAAACATGCGCGACGGGCGAAGGTTCGGATTGATCCTCAACCAGACAGGTCTGTTTGTAACAGTGTTCAAATCCGGCCACTTGACACAGGTTTGACACTCCGCTGACAGAGCTGCGGAGGATTGTGGGAACCCTGAACCGCCGTGCGTTGAAGCGGCCCGCGGCCCCCGTGAGACTGGACGCAGTTCCACACGGACCGAGGATTCGGGGGATCCGAATGGAAGAGCCGGAGCGACTCACGGACGACCACGTCGGCCGCGACTGCGGCAGGCGCTGCGGCCGGATCTGCGTCCGCTGCCTGGACCGGATGGACGGCGGACTGCGCACCCTGCTCGATCTGTACCGGGAGAGCGACCAGGCGCTGGTGCCCGGAGCGCCGGTACTGCGCGAGCGGGTGAGCGGCAGCCGCGCCACCGTCGGCATCGTGCTCGACGAACGGGCGCTGGCCCTGCGGACCCGGGCGAGCGAGGTGATGGCGCTGTGGGCGCGGCTCGTCGTGGACGAGCGCACCGGCGCGCGGCCCGCGGGACGCGGGGTGGACGCGCTGGTCGGGTTCCTGCGCGGGCAGCTGCCCTGGTTCGCCGGGCACCCGGCGGGCGCGGACCTCGACGAGGAACTCACCGAACTCCTCACCGACTTCCGCCACCTGCTCGGCCCGGGCCCGGTACGCCGGTTCGGCCTCGGCCCGTGCACCCGGCCGGAGTGCGCCGGGACGCTCTACGGCGTCCTGCCGGCGGACGGCGGCGACCGGGTGCCGGACCAGGTCACCTGCGACGCCGGCCATGCCCTGCCGCCACGCCAGTGGCTGCTGGTCGCGAGCCGGATCCGGGAGGCGGCCTGATGCGCACGGACGACGGGGTCGAAGGGGACGAGGGGAGAGGGAGGGAGGTGAACGGCATGACCGAGCAGAGTCGGCCGGCGGAGACGGCGACCGGGAGGTCTGCCGGGACGCCTGTCGGGGCGCCTACCGGGACGTCTGCCGGGACTGCGGGCGGGACTGCGGGCGGGACGGCGGGCGCGACGTCGAAGCCGCGCACGGTTCCGACGGAGCTGGCGGCCCTCGCGATGGGCGTCACCCAGGCGACCATCCGCAAATGGGCCAGCCGCGGCAAACTCACCCGGCACGGCGGCCCGCGGCGAGCCGAGTACGACCTCGACGAACTCTTCGCACTGGCCCGCAGGGGCGAGATCGAATAACCGGGGCGAGACCCGATAACAGGTGCGAGAACGAATAACCGGGGCGAGACCCGGGAACCCGGGTGCGACCCGCTGGGCGGCGCGAGGCCGACTTCCAGGCGTGAGAGCGACTGGCCGGCGTGAGGCCGACTGGCCGGAGCGAGGGTGATTCGCCGGAGCGAGACCGGCTGGCCGTAGCAAGGCTGATTCGCCGGAGTGAGACCGAATTGGCGGCGTGAGAGCCTGTAACCGCAGTGAATTCGAGTAACCCTTCGCTGTTGCACGGAATTTACCGACCATCACCCGCAAGAAACCGGATCCGTGCGGGGATCCGGTGCGAAGCAGCCCCCGCGGCCCACCCCCCTGCCG
>NZ_JBHXLU010000111.1:0-38735 GCF_042720695.1 Streptomyces sp. NPDC058457
CGCCGTAGGAGCCGTAGCCGGCGTTGTTGACCAGGACGTCGATGCGTCCGGTCTCGGCGACGATGCGTGCGACGCCGGCCTGCATGGAGTCGTCGTCGGTGACGTCCATGGCGAGGGGACGGATGCCGCTGTCCGCGAGCTTCTTGAGGCGGTCGGTGCGGCGGGCGGCGGCGTAGACGGTGAAGCCCAGGGACTGGAGCTTCAGGGCGGTGGCCTCACCGATGCCGGAGGAGGCGCCGGTGACGAGAGCGGTCTTGGTCATGAGGGTTCCTGGAGGTAAGGTGAACTTGGGTTCATCAACTACTATGAACCCCGGTTCACGTTAATGCAAGTCCAGGGCTCCGTGGCCGGTCGTGGTCGGTGGCGGTTCGCTCGATCGCGAGAATCATGCTTCCGTGCGCCTCATGTTCCCCATTGGCCGCCGCTCCTGTCCCGGGCGGAACCTCCAGGCTCCGGCGCCGCCGTCAGGCGTTCGCCGGGGGTGCGGGATGCCACGGGATCAACGGATTGCCGTGACCGCGTCACGATCTTCGGGAGTGGCAGATCTGGTCCGTTTCCACCGGAGCGCTGAGGGTCCATGCGCGGCGGGACGGCCGGCGACCCCACTCCTCCTCCGGATCCGAGCCTGACCATGAGGGCGGTCGCCCGAGTCTGCGGAGATCCCAGCGGGCTGTTGAAACCGCTTCGCGGCACGTGAAAGATCACGTGCCGCGATCGCTGCGAGAGGTCAATCACGCGGCCTCCGGACAGCCGGACCACGTCTCACCGGACAGGAGTCCGGTACTTACGGATGCGTCCAGCCTGGCCTCTCGCACGATCGCGAGTCAGCCTCCGCGTGGGGTGACCGGCTGCGCCCAGCCAGTCCCTAGGACAGGTGGAACGTCGTCGTCTGGCCACTGCTCCCGGGAACGTACTCCGCCCGCCAGGTCCAACCGCGGCCTGCGAACTTGTAGTGGAGTTCGATCGACGAGTTCTGCTTCCACCAGTAGTTCCAGCCGGTGGCGCAGGTGTGGGGGTTCGCGTACCAGATCGGTGAGTCGTCCCAGTCGTTGAACTGGTTGTAGCCCTTCGCCCAGAACTGCAGCTTCGCGTTGGAGTCGTTGCAGACGGTGATCTGTGCGGAGGAGACGTCGGCGCTGGCCGTCGTGGGAAAGGCCAGACCACCGAGGACGGCCCCGGCGGTGAGTGCCGCCACGGCGCACTTCCTTGCGATGTCACGCATGTTGCTACTGCCAATCTGTCGAGGAGAGGGACGGCTGCCGGCCTTGTGCAGGTCGGCGAGGCTGCGCAGGCCCCGGACGCGTGCGGTGACACGGGGGACCGCGAGGACGACACCGCGCTGGGCCTTGGCCGCGGGAAGCGCGGTGACGCCTGGCGGCAGGGCCATGCTCAGAGTCGCTGCCATGTTCCCGGGCAGGGTGTCCCCGCCCGGGAATACGCACAACAGGGACAGCGAGCCTGAGACGGGCGAGGCTTCCGGAGGTTACAGAGCGCCACATGCTGTCGTCCGCTCGCGCTCAGTGGCAGTGCGCGCCGCGCTCGGCGGACGTCATCTTCGCGTCCTTGAAGTTGACGTAGCCGGTGTTCTGGTGGTCCGAGTCGTAACCGGACTCCTGGTAGTCGTAGATGTACCAGATGTAGTGGCCGTAGTAGCGCTTGCCGAAGTGGAGCTCGTACCAGCCCTTCGCCTGCTGCTTACCGGTGCCCCGCTCGATCCAGCCCTTGTAGCCGGGCGGGATGTTCACCGTGTTGCTCTCGGTGTCCGTGTGCGACACCTCCCAGCTGTGGCTGTACGAGGTCTCGATGCTGGTCGTGAACACCTCGGACCACTTGTAGCTCGCGCTGATCGAGATACCGAAGGTGTTGGTCGAGCCGGTCGTGTCGGACCAGTCGATACGGTGCTGGTTGGTCTGGCTCGCGCAGTTGAAGGCGGTGGTGCCGACCTGGTGCTTGGGACCGGTGTAGGTCCAGTAGGACTGCGCGTGGAAGTCGCAGACGTCCGCCCAGCTGCAGGCGTCCAGGAGTTGCCTGGTGGTGGGGCTGTCCGCGGCGGACGCCTGGGAGGGTGCCATCGGCGAAGCGCCCAGGGCCAGGGCGGCGGCAGCCCCGGCGGCGCGAAGGGTGCGCTTGGCGGAGGCCGGCTTACGGCGTGCGAATACCATCATCGACTCCAGTGAGCAGGGGCGGACGCCGACGGTGTGTCAGCGTGAATGGCCCATCGAGTTCCGGGCAGGCGAGGCGACCGCTGTCGACTGCCCGCCGGTTTCGCCGACGGGGAGCACAGCGAACCGGGTGACCTCACTCTTCAGGACTCGAGATTTGTCTATCAATGCAGGTCAGAGGTGTAGACAACCCAATGGAGCAAGGGCTGCGACACGGGAGCAGCCGTTCACACTCGATTCATCGAGAGCTACGGTCTGTCCGCTTCCGGACCGTGACTCCTCGCGGTCGACGCCCGGCCGTGGGACTTGCTGTGGCGCGTCGTACCAAGGTGCCCCTCGTGCTGTGCGGATTCGTGATGGGCGGTTCTCTGCGTCCTGGCGCGACCATGCTCCTTGGCGACCTCGGAGGTGGAAGCCCTCTGCGGCGTTCCGGGAAAGGGCTCGGCGTCAGGCCGGAGAGCGCTGTGCTTCGCGGAGTCGCGCAGGGCCTGCGCCGGAGTCGCGGCGGAGGTCCCAGCGGGAGCGGGACCGAAATCCCGGGCCTGGTCGACGAGGCCGGGCGGATCACACAGACGCTGGTAGGGCACCTCGGGGAGATATGTCCGCCATTCGTCGGCGGTCAGATCACGGCCGGCTCGCTCACAGAGCTGAGCGACGACGAGTGTGGACCCGACGGCGAAGCGTCGGACGGGCACGTGATCACTGCCAACGTAGAGCAGGCTCCCGCCGGCGCCGAACGCGAGCGAGCGGATGGCGTCGCCCAGCGTGTCGAGACTGCCTCCGATCGGCTGCCGACTGGCGGTGTCCCACAGGAACAGCGCGCCGGAAGCGTAGCCCACCGCGAGGGTGGTGCCGTCGGGACTGAAGGCAAGCGCACTGACCCGGGCCCCGTAGGTTGTTCCGGCACCGGGCGGGAGTATCGCGTCCTGGCGGTGTTCATCACGGCCATTCCAGACCGTGATGTTCCCTAGGTCATCGCCGATGGCCCGATGTACGCCGCCGGGGCCGAGGGCGAGGATGTCCGTCCCCCTGTCCGAGTCGAGTGCGCCGATATGCACACCGAAGGGTGATGACGTGGCTGGGCCGGCGAAACCCGCGTCCAGGGCGGACTTCAGGGCTGTGGCCAGGGCCGCGGGCCGGTGGGTCCGCGTTCCGGAGTCCGTGTTCCACACCTCTCCGGTCAGCGAGTCGGCTGAGGTCGCCCGCGAGAGCAGTAGTCTCTTGCCGCCGGAGGTGAGCGCGATCGAGCGCACCGCCGACGAGCCGTCCGGGCGCAACGACGCCTGGACCCGGTCAGCGGTCACATTCCATACGACGAGTCGCGTGTCGCTTCCCTCCGGACCGCCGATGCCGTAGGCGAACGCTCGGCCGTCGGGGCTGAACGCCATGAGGGGAACGACGTCGGCGCTCGTGCTTCGCGTCGGCACTCTGATGGCGGGCGGTTGGCCGACGACGCGGCCGGTCCGGGTGTCGCGCAGACGGAATCGGAAGCGGCTGTCGTTCCGTTCGGCGGTGGCCAGCAGCATGCCGTGGGGACTGAACGTCTCGTGGTCCGCCGGCCGAGCGAGCCATGGGGAGGTGAGAGGCGCAGAGAGGTCCAGGGAGTGGACCGTGCCCCCGGCGAGGCAGCGCAGAGTCGGGGTGTCGGGATCCCAGGCGAGTGCGGTGACGGGCCCGTCGGCGGAGGTCCACCGGAAGACCGGTGTGGGCATCGGCGCCGGTGTCTTCGGCAGTCGCCACACCGTCGTCGCGTCCTGGCCCGCCACGGCAAGGAACCGCCCGTCCGGGGTGAACGCGAGGAGGGCCGCGCCCCGTTGGGCGATGCTCTCGAGCTGTCGGCCGGAAGCAGTGTCCCAGACGCGTATCCCGCTCTCCGATATCGCCGCCAGACGCGTCCCGGCCCGGTCGAGGACCACGGAGGCCGATGCGCAATTCGACACCGCCGACTGCTCCCAAGTACCCGGGACAGTGTGGTGATGGACGATGTCCCGCACGCTGAGCGGTCGGTGCTGCGAGCAGATCGCCGTCAGCCGACCGTCCGTGCTCGGGACCACAACACCGGTGGCGGATCGCAGCACCACCGGATCGTCCGTGAACGCACGCAGCTGCCTTGCCGGATCCGGGCCGCTCTCGATGTAGCCGCCGACGCCGGTGGCTGAGGCGTCCGGCGCCCGCCGTCCGCCGAGTTCCTGTTCCCCTGCCCGTACGTTTGCCACCGGAGGCAGGTGCCACAGCCGTTGGGAGCCGTCGACCTCGGCCAGGGCGAGGGTCCGTCCGTCCCGGCTCACCGCGGTCACCGGCAGGTCCGGCAACTGCCCTGATCCTGTACGGCGGTGTGTGACCACGTCCCAGGCCGACCACCTCCCGCCGCCCACATCCAGCAGAGTGAGTCCGGAGTCGGCGAGGAAGTCACGGGTGCCGTCGTTCTGATCCGGGACGGTGAAGGCGTCCCGCTCGGGGTCGGTCAGAGCGGTGAGGAGAGCCGCTCGGCTCTCGGGCAGCACGGCGAGCCGCCAAGCGGCGATGCTGAGCAGTGTCCTCGCACGCGGGTCGGTCACCCGATCCCGGCCGGCGAGGTCGGCGGCCTGACGGGCCTCGGCCACACTGCGCTCGTGCTCGGCCACGCCGTTCTCGTACCAGGCGATCCGGCCGGCGACCAGGGCCCCGCACAGGACGCAGACGAGCGCCACGACGAGTCTTCGTATCCTCCGTCGCATGCGGTCGGCCGTGCAACGCTCCATGCGTTGGGCCACGCGAGACGCGGAGAGGAAAGCTCTCTCCCGAGCGTTGAGATCGTCGTCAAGTACATCCCGGGTGAACAGCACGTCGGCCAGGGCGAGATGGATCCCCCGATACAGTGCCCCGGGATCGCGTCCGTGCTCCAGCCAGTTGCGGGCGGCCTCGGCGAGATGTCGGCGCATGCGCACCCGCTCACGGCTCTCCTCGATCCATTCCTGCAACCGAGGCCACCCGGTGATCAGGGCATCGTGAGCGAGTTCTACGTGGTCCGTGTCCACAGTGACCAACCGGGCGCGGGAGAACCGTTGGAGGACGAAGGGCACCTCGGGGTCGGGCCACTCCCTGAGATCGGCTCGCCTCACCGGTCGGCTGCTGTCGGGAGTGCCGTCACCGGGGGCTATGAGGGCCAGTAAAAACCTCCGAGCGGCATCGGCCTGCTCAGGTGACAGGCGGCCGTACACGTCCTCGGCTGCCGCGGCAATGGCTCCATGGACGCCGCCCGCCTCTTCGTATGCGGCCAGCGTCAGCACTCCGCTGCGCCTGCGCCGCCACGTTTCGCGCAGGACGTGCGAGAGCATGGGGAGCGCACCGGGCCGATCGTGCACATCCTCCACGATGCGTGCTGTGAGTTCCCGCTCGACCCTCAGACCCGCCGCCGTGGCCGGTTTCACGACCGCGTCCCGCAGTTCCTCACGGGTCATCGGCCTGACTGTCAGGCTCGCGTGCTGCATCGCCTCCGCAAGGTTTTGATGCTCCGCGCACCGGGCGTGGAAGCCCGAGCCCACGGCGACGACCACGCGCAGCCGACCGCCGGAGTGCCTGGCGGCGAGCAACTGGTCTACGAACAACCAGCGTTCGTCCCGGTTCCGGCAGAGTGTGAAGATCTCCTCGAACTGGTCGACCACAACGATCCGATGCGGCTGGTCGGCATCGGGGATCAGCATCCGGACGTGGGCGGTGGCGGGCCGCGCACCGGGCGTGATGAGCCGCAGTCGCGCACCAGAGCCTGCTTCCTGTTCCTCCTTCGCCATGCGGGGCATGACGCCGGCCCGAAGCAGCGAGGACTTCCCGCTGCCAGAGGCTCCGAGCAGCACCGTGAAAGGGTGCTCCTTCATCAGTCTCACGACGTCTTCGGCCAGCCCGTCGCGGCCGAAGAACAGCTCACGGTCACCTGGTTCGAACCTCGCCAGTCCCTGGTAGGGCGACTCCCCGTTCTCGGCACCGTGGACCGCGACTTCGTCTGCCACCCTGCCCAACCACTTCTCCCACAAGTCCGGATCAGCTCCGCAGGCCTGCGCGTATGCGCGCACGACGGTCACCGACGGCAGCCGCTCGCCTGAGGCCGCCCGCGCCAGGGCGGCCACCGAGACACCCGACCGTTCGGACATCGCCCGGTACGAAGGGGATCCAGAGCGAGCACGCAGTGACCGCAACTCATGGGCGAACCGCTGCGAGGGCCCCGCGTCGGGATCGACCGGGCGCTCCGGGCGCCCCTGCTGCCGACTGCTCACAGATCCTCCAGCGGAATATTTGTCAGGCTCACGGCGAATTGCTCGCCCGAGCGGGTCGGGCGCGGCAACGCGCGCCGTGTGCAACGGCAGTGCGAAGCGAAGGGCATACGTATGATGAAATACGTATAATGTAAACTGTGAGGAAATCGTGGTCGAGTTGCGAGTTACGTGGACCTCGGTGAGGGGTGAGTTCTTTCCGCTTGGATCGCGATCGCCCGCTCCGGTGCCGACCCGTGCGGTGAGATGACATGTACATGTCAATATGGACGATATTGCGTTCAGGAAAGGGCCGCGTCCACGGCGCAATCACTGTGAACGTGGAGACGGGCGAGCTGGTGGATGTCCTGCCCGACCGCACGGCGGGCACGCTCATATCCTGGCTGCGCAACCATCTCGACGCGGAGATCATATGCCGGGACCAGGCCAGCGCCTGTGCCGAGGCCGTCCGAACGGGCCATTGGGCCATCCGCGGCGGCAACGCGCAGTCGGGCGGTGTATCGACCTTCTGCAACGGACCGCGTCCTGATGCCGCGGGCTACAACCCGATGGCGAAGGGGGCGCGATCATTCTCGGCATCGGGGGTGACAACAGCCATGGTGCCGCCGGCGCCTGTTACGAGGACATCATGACCTCCGGCTTTCCGGCGGACGCCGCCGAGAACGCGGTACAGGTCGACATGAGGGCGGTCGGCTACGGCAAGTAGCCCGTCCTGCCGGGAACACTGACGCGGCTCGGACGAACTCCAGCGGGCCGGCACACCGTCGACCCCTGGTTCCGGGCCGCCACTCTCAGGCCCGGCTGCGAGGCATGCCGATCGCCCTGTTCATCAGGCCGTCGAACGATCGGTCCGAGACGATGCCGCGCACCGTGATCAAGGGGCGGGCCCCGAATCCGGCGGCGTACCGAGTCTTGGGCTTGCGGGCGGTGACCGCCTTGGCGATGGCCTCTGCGATGACGGACGGCGGGGACTCGCGCCGGGCGTTCGCCTCCGAGTTGAAAGCGGCGAGTACGGCGGTGGCCTGGGTGGCGTAGGGGCCCGTCCCCGAGGCTTCCTGCAGTTTCGCGGCCGTGACGACGTTGCCGCCCGTTCTGATGTTGCCGGGCTCGATGATGACGACGTCGATGCCGAAGGGCTTGGTCTCCAGGCGCAGGCAGTCGCTGAGGGCTTCGAGGGCGTACTTGCTGGCGTGGTACCAGCCGCCCAGCGGCGAGTAGAACTTCCCACCCATCGAGGTCACGTTGACGATCTTTCCGCCGCGCTGCTCGCGCATGTACGGCAGCGCCAGCTGGGCCAGGCGCATCGCGCCGAAGACGTTCACTTCTGCCTGGCGGCGGGCCTCTGCCATCGAGACGTCCTCGATTGCGCCGTAGGAGCCATAGCCGGCGCTGTTGACCAGGACGTCTATGCGGCCCGTCTCGGCGATGATCTGCTGGAATCCGGCCAGCATCGACTCGTCGTCCGAGACGTCCATGATCAGGGGGATGACACCGGCGGCGGCCACGTCGGCGAGTCCGCCCTCGTGCCTTGCAGCTCCGTAGACGGTGTATCCGAGTTCGTGCAGTTTTATAGCCGTTGCTTCGCCGATTCCTGACGAAGCGCCGGTGACAAGGGCGGTCTTGATGGGCATGATGGCTCCTCGCGGGTAAGGTGAACCGTCGCTCAGGTTTATCCTGAACCATTATTCATCTTTGTGCAAGTGGCGTGGTGACCGGGCTGGACGCGACGGCCACGGGTCCCGCGCATGTTCGCGCGGGACCCGTGTGGAGCTGTGCCGTGCCGAACCGTCAGGGACGTAGGATCCAGCCTCCGTCCACGTGCAAGACCTGTCCGGTGATCCAGTTGCCGGCCGGGGCTGTGAGCAGGAGGAGCGGGCCTGCGAGCTCCTCCGGGGCGGCGAAGGCCTGCATCGCGACGACTCTCTTCATCGCCTCGCGGAACGCGGACCCTTCCGGCACCAGCGCCTTTCCGGCCTCGCTCTCCACCAGCCCCGGGGCGATCGCGTTCACGGTGATCCGCGACGGCCCCAGATCACGGGCGAGCGTGGTGGTCAGGCCGACCAGGGCGATCTTCGTGATGCCGTAGAGAGTGGCGGCCGGGAAGGCTCCGCCGGAGGTCTGGTTGACGATCCGGCCGCCGCCACGCTCGCGCATATGCGGGACGACACTACGGGTCATCAGGTAGGCGCCGTTGAGGTTGACGTCCATGGCGAGCTTCCAGTGGTCGTACTCGCACTCCAGGACCGGGCCCCGGTGGAGTGTTGCCATCAGCGCCGCGTTGTTGACCAGGATGTCGACCCCGCCGAAGCGCTCGACGGTTGCGCGGGTCAGTGTCTCCACCGATTCCGGATCGGTGATGTCGACGCCCGCGCCGAATGCCTGGAGGCCCGCCTCCGCCAAGTCGGCGGCGACCTTCTGCGCGCCGTCCTCGCGGACGTCGGCGCAGACCACGGCGGCTCCGGCGGCGGCGAGGGTACGGGCGTACGTCTCCCCGATGCCGCCGGGCGCGGCTCCGGTGACGATCGCGACCTTGCCCTCCAGGGACCAGTTCACCGCTTCAGTCATGCCGACACCCCTGTGAATCCGATGGCCACGCTCTTGGTCCGCAGGAACTCCTCGAAGCCCTCGCGCCCGCCCTCCTTGCCCACGCCGCTGATGCCCCATCCGCCGAAGGGCCGGTGCACGCCGAGGTTGCCGGCGCCGTTGACGAGGACCTCACCGGTGACGAGTTCCTCCGCGATGCGGTGGGCGCGCTGCAGCTGCTGGGTGTACAGGTAAGCGGACAGCCCGAACGGGGTGCAGTTGGCGATCTCGATCGCCTCGTCGTCGGTGTCGAAGGGGATGATCGACAGCACGGGTCCGAAGACCTCGCGCTGGCCCAGTTCGGAGTATGGGTCGACGTCCGCGAACACGGTAGGTTCGATGAAGTACCCGTTCGCCAGATCGCCCTCGATGCGGGAACCGCCCGTCACCAGGCGGGCCCCGTCGGCCTTCGCCTTCTCGATCATGCCGAGGACGCGGGTCAGGGCGGCCTCGTTGATCAGCGGGCCGGAGACGGTCCTCGGGTCGAAGGGGTCCCCGCTGGTGATGGTCCTGGCGATGGCGGCGACCTTCTCGACCGCCGCCTCGTAGATCCCGCGCTGCACCAGCATGCGGGTGGGGAAGGCGCAGCCCTGGCCGGTGAGCGCCCCGATGGACAGGAGCGTGCCCCGGGTGCAGGCGGCGTCCAGGTCGGCGTCCTCCAGCAGGATGTTGGCCGACTTGCCGCCGAGCTCCAGGACGACCGGCTTCATGGACTCGGCACAGCTGCGCAGGATCCGGCGGGCGGTGTCCGGGCCTCCGGTGAAGGTGACCTTCTCCACCAGGGGATGGGAGACGAGCGCCTCGCCCGCTGCCGCCGTGCCCGGCAGGATGTTGACGACGCCGGGTGGGAAACCGGCCTGTTCCACCAGGTCGGCGAACAACTCCGCTGAATACGGAGTCAGTTCGGACGGCTTGACGACGACGGTGTTGCCTGCCGCCAGCGCCGCCGGAATCTTCATGGCCAGCGAGATGAGTGGCCCGTTCCAGGTGATGATCACGCCTATGACGCCGTACGGCTGGGCGAGGGTGTAACCGAACTCCCCGTCCTGCCCGAAGGAGGCGGTGACATCACTGCCGATCTTGTCGGCCCAGCCGGCGTAGTAGCGCGTCCACTCGGCGGACAGCCCGACGAACCGGGCGCCGGACGCGAACGGGGTGCCGTTGTCCAGGGTGCCGCGGCGGGCGAACTCCTCGCCGTGCGCCTCGATGAGGTCCGCCAGCTTCAGCAGCAGCTTGCGCCGTACGGCCGGCCGGGTGCGGCGCCAGTTCCCGAACGCCTCGTGTGCGGCCCGTGCTGCCTGGTCGACCTCTGCGGGCCCGGCCAGCGGAATCACCGAATGCGCGGTGCCGGTGACGGGGTTGATGTGGTCGAACGTGCCACCGGACCCCTCGCTCAGGCGTCGGTCGCCGATCCGTAGATGGACGGCTGGTGGGTTGCGGTCTGTCGCGGTGGTCATGGCTTTGCTTTCGTTTCGCGGTTCTGGGGGGTGGTGGTCTGACCGATGAGAGTGATGGCCCGTTCGGGGCATGCCAGGGCGCCGTCCCGGGCGGCTTGCTCATACTCAGGGGCGACGGTGGCGGCACCGCCGGAGGCGAGCGCGGCGTAACCGAGGTCGTCGAGTTCGAACACTTCGGGAGCCGCCGCGTTGCAACGGGCGTGCCCGGAGCACAGGGTGGGGTCGACCACGGCTTTCATCGGAAGTCCTCGGTGGTGGTGAAGCGCAGGGGCAGGCTGTCGAGACTGTGTACGGCGCCCCAGGTCTCGACGACGGCGGCGCCGGGGTCGAGGCGGTAGTCGGGCAGTCGCCGGTGCCATTCCCCGAGTGCGACGGCGAGTTCCTCGCGTGCCAGGTGGGAGCCGAGGCACCGGTGCGGTCCGGCGCCGAAGGCGAAGTGCGCCGGCGGTCGCCCACGGTCGAAGCGGACCCGGTCCGCTTCCTCCAGTCCCTCTTCGTCACGGTTGGCCGAGACGAGCGGGAACAGCACCATGTCTCCGGCGTGGAACTGGTGGCCGGCTAACTCCACGTCCCGGGTGACCTTGCGGGCCACCTCGGGAATCGCGTAGTACCGCAGAAGTTCCTCGACGACCTCGCCCATGGGAAGCCCGGCACGAGCGACCGCGGCGACATGACGCCGGTCCGCATCATGTGTCGCCAGGTGGTAGAGGGCGAAGGCCAGGGTGTTCGTCACGGTGTCGAGGCCGGCCAGGAACAGCAGGAAGAGGCAGTTGAGCAGTGCTTCGTCCGGGATGGGCTTTCCGTCCAGCTCCCAGGTCAGCGCCTGGCTGACGATGTCGTCGCCGCCCTCGCCGGACGCCCTGCGTTCGGCAAGTATCTGGGTGAAGTAGCCCCGTACCGCCGCCACGCCGGACAGGTACTGAGTGGCGCCGGCCGGACCGTCGTCGCCGGGGCGCAGGATCTCGTGCTCCCAGGTGAGGAAGGTGTCCAGCTCCGAGGCCGGCAGACCGACCAGTTCCAGGAACACGACCGTGGGGAAGCGGGTGGCGAACTCCCGTACGAAGTCGCACTCCTCGCGGCCCTCGATCGAGTCGATCAGTTCCCGGCAGCCGCGCTCCAACCGTGGCCTGAGCGCGGTCATGCGCTTGGGGGAGAAATAGCCGGCGAGGAGATGCCGCCAGGGGCGGTGCTCCGGCGGGTCGAGCTGGATCGGGATCATGCTGACGTGGGGATCCGGGTTCAGCGGCGTGATGGCGCTGCTGGAGAACGTGTCCGGATCCTGCAGGCATGAGCGGATCAACTCGCGCTTGAGGATCACCCAGTACGAACCTTGAGGCTCCTCTATGCGCAGGACCGAGTGCTCGCGCCGAAGCCGGTCGTATCTGTTGAGCCCCTGCCCCGCCGGACCCGATCCGATGAACCGGAAGTCGGAATGCGGATCAGAGCTCTTGAGGTCTGTCTTCTTCATCGTGTCGGCTCCTCCATGGGGCCTCGTCCGGGCCGGCGGGAGCGGAAAGGACGGACCGGGGCGGTCCCTCGCTTGCTGGCCAGGCTGCGGCGCCGCCTCCGAGATAGCTAGCTAAGATTACTCACCTATCTTGGTTAACTAGGACACGGCGATCTGAGTTCCCGAGGCGAGTGAGGCCTGCGCTGCAGTTGGCCTATCCCTCGATCTCGATGGCGAGCACCGGGCAGGCGCGTAGGGCCTGTTCGACCGCGGCCCGCTGGGAGTCGTCGGGTGTGGCGTCGTAGACGAGGTCGTCGTTCTCGTCGAAGTCGAAGACCTCCGGTGCGGCGAAGCTGCACTGGCCGTGCAGGGCGCACTTGTCCGTGTCGACATGGACCTTCATCGGGGCTTGCTCCTTGCTCGGTGCGTGCGCGTGTCATGCCCAGGCGACGGGCAGCCTCTCCAGCCGGTTGATGCTGGTGCTCCAACCGCGCTGGGGAGTCCCGTCCAGCCGCAGCCCGGTGTCCAGGGCGAAGTACTCCTCCAGGAAGATCCGCAGTTCGAGGCGGGCGATGTGACTGCCGAGGCAGTTGTGCGGGCCACCGCCGCCGAACGTCATATGGCCGGACGGGTTGCGCTGGGAGTCGAAGTGGTGGGGGTTGTCGAACACCTCCGGGTCGCGGTTGGCCGCGACGTACCACATCAGCAGCAGGTCGCCCTCGGCCACCCGCTGCCCGCCGATGTCCAGGTCGCGCTCGGCGGTGCGGGCGAAGCCCATGGCGGGGGTGATGTAGCGCAGGAACTCCTCCACCAGTTCGGCGGAACGGCCTTCTGTGACGGCGCCACGCGCCTGCTCCAGGATTCCGGTGTCCTCCAGCAGCAGGCGAACGATCTGGCCCAGTGCCGTGTGGGTGGTCTCGAACCCGGCGACGAAGAGGGTGATCACCCACCACCGGTACTCGCTGTCGGTCAGTTCGGTGCCCGCGTCGCTCTTGTTGACCAGTTCGGAGATCACGTCGGGCCCGGGGCTGCGGCGCTTGAACTCCCGCAGTTCGAAGGCGTACTGCGCCACCTCTCCCAGGGCTCTGAACTGGCGCTCGGGTCCGTCGGACTTGTCCATGGCGAGGATGTCATTTCCCCAGTCCACGAGTCGGGAACGATCCCCGAGGGGGACTCCCATCACCTGCCCGATGACCAGGGCGGGGATCACGGAGGCGACGGCCTCGACGAACTCGAAGGCCTGCTTGCCGCGAACCTCCTGGAGGGTGTTCACCGTGGTCTCGCGGATCCAGCTCTCGAAGCGGCTCGCGACACGCGGGCTGAAGGACTTGGCCACGATCTGCCGCAGCCGCGTGTGGCGGGGTGGATCCAAGGTCAGGATGCTGTCGCTCTCCTGCTCGAGCAGTTCCTTGTTGATCGGATACATCACGCCGCGGGTGGTCGTGAAGTTCGCGGTGTCCTTGGAGACCTCGGCGATGTCACGTGCTCGCGTCAGGGACCAGAACCCGTCCTTGAGGGTTCCGGTGGCGGCCGGCGTCCAGTGCACCGGATCCTCCTGCCGCAGCCGGTCGAAGGTCTCGTGCGGAACGCCCTCGGAGAAGCTCGCCGGGTCGGACAGATCAAGGATGCCGGGGGTGGCGGGTGTGCTCATGGGTGCTCCATCTCAACCAACCGGTTGTTTGACCGATGGCCTCGCGCGGCCTGGTCTGGGGCTACGATCCATGGCCTGGAGGTCGGTGTCAACGAGGTGTTTCGTCTTTGTATCGCGCAACCTGTGACCTATCGCCGCACGTGAAGGGTTGGAATTTCAGTCAACCGTTTGGATGTCTGAGGCCTTGGTGGCGAGGGACTGATCAAGAGATCGAGGTTGACTTCCGAGACGTCTTTTCCGTCTCCTCGACCGCGCGGGTGGGCCGGTAGCAAGCGGTGAGCAGTGCGGCCGCGCCAGCAAGGCCCAGGCCCGCGGCGGCGAGGGCTGCACCGGGACCGGACCTGCCTCGGCGCAGAGCCGCGTCCAGGGAGTATCGCCCGTGCCCCAGCGCGGCGAGCGCCACTGCGGTCCCGCCCACGACGCCGACGTACTCCCAGCCGCCCTTGAAGACGAAGAATCCCTTGCCCCGGTGGTCGGTTGCCGCCGCGACGGCCATCAGTCCGACCGCCCCGGCCGCGGGCAGGGGTGCGGCGATCCCGAGCGTCAAGCCGACGCCCGCGGCGATCTCCGTTCCGGCGGCCAGCCGTGCGTGGACCGTGGCGGGCCTCAGCCCGAGTGCCTCGAACCAGCCTGTCGTGCCGGCCAGGCCTCCAGGGCCGGCGACCTTGTTCCAGCCGTGCGCGATCAGCATGGGGCCGAGGGTCGCGCGCATGAGGAGGGCCGCGGCGTCGAGGGCCGATTCCTGACCGCCGAGGGTGAGGCGGAAGGGGCGGGGCATGAGTGCTCCTTTCGGGCTCTAGGGAGCCGCGATGGTTTACTAGGTTGTCTATGTCTAAAGGAGGGCTCATGTCCAGAGACAGTGACCGGCTTTCCGGAACAGGGCGGCCGGTGAGGGGCGGGCGGCCGCGCCTCACGCGTGTGCGGCCGGGCCTGTGGAGCCTTCCGATCCCCCTGCCGGGCCCTCCCGGCCATGTTCTGGTGTACGTCCTGGAGACCGATGTGGGGCCTTACCTGGTGGACGCCGGCTGGGATACCGAAGAGGGCTGGAGCGCGCTGACGGCGGGACTGAAGGCTCTGGGCACCAGGGTCGAGGACGTCCGAGGTGTTCTGGTGACCCACTCCCACCTCGACCACTACGGCCTGGCTCCGCGCGTTCGCGAGGTGTCCGGCGCCTGGGTGGCCCTGCACGCGCTCGACTCCGTCGGCCTCTCTCAGTTCCGCAGCGATCCCGCCCTGCGGCTCGCGGCGCTGCTGCGCAAGGCCGGGGCGCCGGAGGAGGCCGTGGCGAGGGCACTCGACGACCTCGGCCGGCGTCCGGGGGTGGATGCCGCACTCCCGGACCGGTATCTGACCGACCGTGAGCGGCCGGAGGTCCCCGGCTGGGACCTCACCGCGCTGTGGACACCTGGCCACACTCCGGGACACCTCTGCTTCTGGGAGCCGCGTCACCGCCTCCTGTTGGCCGGGGACCACCTGCTGCCGCGGACCACGGTGGGGATGTACGAGCCGCGGGACGACAACGACGACCCCCTGGGGGACTACCTGGGAACCCTTGAGCCACTGGAGAGCATGAAGCCGAACCTCGTCCTGCCCGCCCACGAGTACCGCTACGCCGATCTCGCGACTCGCATCGGCGAACTGCGGCACGGCCACGCGACCCGCACGGCGGTGGCGGCTTCGGTGCTGCGTGAAGGCCCCGTCACCGCCTGGCGGCTGGCCGGGCGACTGCGGCGCTCCGGCACTCTGGAAGGGCTGCGCGGCTTCCCGCTGCGAGCGACGGTCTCGCGGGCACTCGTGATCCTGGCGCACCTGCGCCGCCTCGGCGCGGCGCGGGAGGTACCGGGCCCGCCTCCGCACTGGAAGGCCACTCGGCGCCTGGAGCAGTGTGAGGCGGGTTTCTTCAAGAGCTGAGGCGACCGTCTTCCGGGGGCGGAGCCGGTCGTCGGCCGGTCACCGAGAACCCGGCCGTTGTACGACAGCTCCGCCCGACAGCAGTTCCCGGGTGCCCCGTACCCGCCACTCGTCCAGCACCTGCAGACTGTGCGTGCCAGGTACCGTCCGGGGTCCTGCGGCACGGGTCGGTGTGGCGGAGAAGCGCGGTGCCGGCGCGGGGACGGTTCCTCCCTCGACGGCCACATGGGCGATCCGGGCCGTCATATGAGGATCGAGTTCCGCCTCCGACCAGCTGAGCACCGGGGTCACACAGGCGTCCGTGCCGTCGAAGACCTTCTCCCACTCGGCGCGCGTACGAGCACCGAAGCGGGCGGCGAACGCCTCACGCATCCGCGGCCACGCCGCACGGTCGTGCTGTGAGTCGGCCCATTTCGGCACGCCCAGCAACTCGACGAACTGTGCGTAGAACTTCGGCTCCAGGGCGCCCACACTCATCCACCCGCCGTCCGCAGTGGCATATACGTCGTAGTAGGGGGAGCCGGTGTCGAGCATGTTGCTGCCGCGTTCGTCGGCCCAGCCATTGTGCCGACGCTCGGCCCAGACCATCGCCGCGAGATGCGTGACGCCGTCGACGATGGCCGCATCCACGACCTGGCCCACGCCGGTGACACGGGAGTGGTGCAGCGCGGCGAGGACTCCCACGACCAGATACAGCGCGCCACCACCGAAGTCGCCGAGCAGGTTGAGCGGTACCTGGGGCGGCCCGCCGGCGCGGCCGATCGCCGCCAGCGCGCCCGTGAGGGAGATGTAGTTGATGTCGTGGCCGGCCGAGACCGCCCGCGGTCCGTGTTGCCCCCAGCCGGTCATACGGCCGTACACCAGGCAGGGATTTCGAGCGTGGACGGCGTCGGGACCGATACCGAGACGTTCGGCGACGCCCGGCCGCAGTCCCTCGATCAGGACGTCCGCGCGCTCCGCCAGGCGCAGCACCGTCTCCGCTCCGTCGGGATGCTTGAGGTCGACGACGATCGACCGACGGCCCCGCTCCAGGAAGTCGGAGACGGGGGAGGGGACGGGACGGTCCACGCGGACGACGTCGGCGCCGAGTTCGGACAGCAGGAGCGAGGCCATGGGGGCTGGACCGAGCCCGGCGAGTTCGACTACGCGGACCCCGGCGAGAGGTCCGTGTGCGCTGGTGCTCATGCGCTCAGCTCCTTCAGAGCGGCCACATCGCGGACGCGCCGCTCGTGGGTGGTGGCCAGCGGCTTGGCGTTCAGGGTGGTCGCACCGCTCTCCGCGAAAGCCGCGACGCGTTCCCTGACCCAGCCGGGCGGGCCGATCAGCGAGACGCCGCGTACCAGCTCATCGGGGACGGCGGCGATGGCCTCGGTCTTGCGGCCGTCGAGGAAGAGCCGCTGGACCTCTGCCGCGGCCTCCTCGAAGCCGTAGCGGCAGGCCAGGTCGTTGTAGAAGTTCCTGCCCTTGGTGCCCATGCCGCCGACGTACAGAGCCAGATGCTCGCGCACTTGTTGTTCGGCGACGGCGCGTTCGTCGGAGTTCGCCGTGATCGCGACGTGGGTGTCCACGACGATGTCGAGCGGCGGAAGGTCGGGTACGCGGCGAGCTGTCCCCGCGGCGAGAGCGTCGCCGAAAGCGGCCTGCGCGCCCTCGGGGTGATAGAAGATCGGCTCCCAGCCCTCGAAGAGTTCGGCGGCGAGAGCGACGTTCTTCGGTCCGAGCGCCGCCAGAAGCATGGGGACGCGTTCGCGGACCGGGTGGTTGATGAGCTTCAGCGCCTTTCCCGCGCCCGAACCGCCGTGCTCCCAACCGAGGGGCAGGTGGTAGCGCGGTCCGTTGTGGACCACCGGTTCGCGGCGCCATACCTTGCGGCAGATCTCCACCACCTCCCGAGTCCGGGCAAGGGGAGCGTCGAACGGGATCCCGTGGAAGCCTTCGACGACCTGCGGTCCGGAGGCGCCGATCCCCAGGGTGAAACGCCCGCCCGAGACGTAGTCGAGGCCGGCCGCTGTCATGGCGAGCAGCGAAGGCGTGCGGGAGTAGATGTTGAGGATGCCCGAGGCGATCCGCACGTTGTGGGTCCGCGCCGCCAGATAGCCGAGCTGACTCACCGAGTCGAAGCTGTACGCCTCCGGGACGAAGACGATGTCGAGCCCGGCCTTCTCGTAGTCGACGAGTTCGTCGGCCGTTTCTGCGAACCCCCCGCTATAGGCCATCGGCATCCCGATTCGCATGTCACTGGTCCTCTCCCACCTCGTTCGGGCATCTGGCCGCCGCACCGCAGTCGTGATGTGAGCGGGCCAGCTCTGGAGTCAGCATAGGTGACCTAGTAAACTAACCTACAGTTGTTGTGAGCGAGGAGGCTGCTTTATGTCCACACGCGACGCCGTCATCGTCGACGCGGTCCGCACTCCGGTCGGCAGGCGGAACGGATCCCTCGCGGATCGGCACGCCGCCGACCTGTCCGCTCATGTGCTCCGGGCGCTGGTCGAGCGCACCAAGCTCGACCCGGCCCTCGTCGACGACGTCGTCTGGGGCTGTGTGCAGCAGGTGGGGCAGCAGGCCAACAACGTGGGCCGCATGGGCGTGCTCGCGGCCGGCTGGCCGGAGTCGGTTCCGGCCACCACCGTCGACCGCCAGTGCGGCTCGTCCCAGCAGTCGGTGCACTTCGCGGCGGCAGGCCTGATCTCCGGGCAGTACGACGTGGCCGTCGCCGGTGGCGTCGAGATGATGAGCGCCGTGCCCATCGGGTCCTCGGTGCGGGACCCCGAGTTGGGCAGGGCGGGCGGTCCACTCGTGCAGGAACGCTACGGCCGGAGCTTCAACCAGGGCGTCGGCGCCGAGATGATGGTCGAGAAGTGGGGCTTCGGTCGTAGGGAGATGGACGAGTTCGCCTCCGGCTCCCACGCCAAACTCGCGGAGGCGGCCGACAAGGGCGTCTTCCAGGGGCAGCTCGCGCCGGTCGCTCTCGCCGACGGCACGGTGTTCGCCACCGACGAAGGCCTCCGGCGAGGGACGACCGCCGAGAAGCTGGCGGGGCTGCGGCCCGCCTTCAAGGAGGACGGCACCATCCACGCCGGCAACTCCTCGCAGATCAGTGACGGTGCCGCGGCGCTGCTCATGATGACCTCGCAGAAGGCCGCTCAGCTGGGCCTCGCGCCCATCGCTCGCGTGCACACGGCCGTACTCGCCGGGGACGACCCGGTTCTCATGCTGGGCGCGCCGATCCCCGCCACGGCCAAGGCCCTGGCCCGCTCCGGGCTGTCCATCGACGACATCGGCGTCTTCGAGGTCAACGAGGCCTTCGCGCCCGTACCGATGGCATGGCTCGCGGAGACCGGAGCGGACCCGGGGCGGCTCAACCCCAACGGCGGCGCGATCGCCATCGGTCATCCGCTGGGTGCCTCGGGGGCCCGTCTGATGACCACCCTGGTCCATCACATGCGTGACAACGGCATCCGTTACGGCCTGCAGACCATGTGCGAGGGCGGCGGTATGGCCAACGCCACCATCGTCGAACTGCTCGCGACGGGGTGACGGCGGGTGCGGCGACCCCTTGGTCGCGCACTTGTGGGCGCGAAGGCTTTCCCAGACATAGTTATCTCAGTATGCTTTCTCTGGAAATGGAGGTGACCCATGGGCGCTCGCAGTCGCCTGGCCGAACTGCTGAGCAAGGCTCCCGCGGACGCCCGAGCCGTGGAGTTCGAGGAGTCGTGGTGGCACTGGGGAGCGCTGCGCTCGACCGCTCGGCGTCTCGACACGTTGCTGACCGAAGCGGGCCTGGGACCAGGAGCGAGAGTCGGAGTCGTTCTCGAAAACCGGCCTGAGCATCTCGCCGTGGTCTGCTCGGTGCTCGCCACCGGCAGATGCGTCGTCACCCTGAGCCCGCTGCAGCCCCCCGAGCGGCTGGCCGCCGACATCACCCGCAGTGGGCTGCCCGTGGTCGTCGCGTCCCCCGGCGTGCTGGATGAGGAGGGGGTACTGAACGCCGTCACCGGAACGGGGCTGGGGCTCCGCCTCGAACCCGACGGGACCGTGGAGCCCACCGGAGGCAGCCCATGTCCGGATGCCGAAACCGCGGCAGGCGTGTCCATCGAGATGCTCACCTCCGGTACGACAGGCCCGCCCAAGCGCGTCCGCCTTCTCGACCGGCAGTTCGACACGGCCCTGGAATCCAGCGGGCAGAGTCCGAAGGAAGGCGTGCTCCTGCGCTCTGGCGTGAGCCTTGTGACCACGCCACTCGTGCACATCGGTGGTCTGTGGAGTGCTCTCTCGGGCCTCTACGCAGGTCGCCGTCTCGTCCTTCTACGCCGCTTCGCGCTGGAGCCCTGGGTACGCGCGGTCGAACGGCACCGGCCGCCGGCCGCCGGACTCGTCCCGGCCGCGCTGCGCACCGTTCTCGACGCCAAGGTGCCGCCGAAGAGACTCTCCAGCCTCCGCGTGGTCACCTGCGGCACCACCTACTGCCCGCCCGAACTCGCGAACGCGTTCTTCCGTACGTACGGCGCCCGCGTTCTGATGACGTACGGAGCCACCGAGTTCGCCGGGGCTGTCGCCGCCTGGACCCTCCCGCTGCACGAGAAGTGGTGGGACACCAAGGCGGGCAGTGCCGGGCGCCCTCTTCCGGGCGTCGAGATGCGTGTCGTCGAGGGCGACGGGACCGGCGTCGAGTTCGGTGAAGTAGGCCACCTGGAGATCCGTACCGCGCAGTCGCCCGACGGAAGTGGCGCCTGGGTGCGCACAAGTGATCTCGCCCGCCTCGACGAGGACGGGTTCCTGTGGATCCACGGCCGGGCGGACGACGCGATCATCCGCGGTGGCTTCAAGGTCCAGCCCGACCAGGTACGCCGGGCCCTCGAACGCCATCCCGCCGTGCACGAAGCGGCCGTCGCGGCCCTGCCGGACGCCCGCCTGGGCCATGTACCGGTGGCCGCCGTCGAGCTGCGACCCGGCTGCATACCGCCGACTGTGCAGGAGCTCACCACGTCCTGCCGTGAGGTACTCACGCCGTACGAGGTCCCGGCTCATATCCTGGTCGTCGACGCCCTGCCCCGGACACCGTCGTCCAAGGTCAGCCGCGTCGAGCTGCTCGACCTCGTACGGGCCGCGCTTGCCGCGGACGGGGCGGCATGAACGCCGGGAGCGGGACGCCCCGGCGAGCAGCGGGGACGGCCGGCCCTCGGACGGCGGACCACGAGCGCGACCGGGCCTGCACCTCCCGTCTCCTCCTCCTGACGGGCAGGCCCCAGAAGTCCAGACTGCGTCGGCTTTCGTACGAGCCGCAGCCGACGTGGCCGGAGTCACCTCCATCGAGAGCAGAGGTGCACGAACCGGCTGAGCCGCCAAGAATGAAACGCACACCTTGGGAGTCACAGTGAAGCCACGAGTCGGGCAGACACTCGCCAGCACCGTCGACGAGACGGCCGTCATCGTCGTCCGTGCCCCCGACGCAGACGTGAGGATCACCTGCGGTGGCGCGGAGATGTGCGACACACGTGACAAGGCCGCCGTTACGGGGGTGCCGGACCCCACGCAGGCTGACGGGACGCTGCTGGGCAAGCGCTACGCGGACGACGAACTCGGTCTGGAGTTGCTGTGCACCAAGCCCGGGCAGGGCACGCTCGCCGTGGACGGGCGTCCGCTGCCGGTCAAGGCCGCCAAGGCGCTCCCGGCCTCCGACTGACCGGCGGGAGGTGAGCCTGCAGTGAACGTGACGATGCTGCTCGACATGGCAGCCGAGGGTTTCGCGGATCGTGTGGTCACCGGCCGCCGGGACGGTGGTCTGACCGCAGCGGAGCTGCGAGCCTGCTCCCTCGCGGCCGCCGCCGGCATCCGCGAGGCGGGTGCGGACGCCCTGGTCTTCCTCGATGTGAACGGCCCGGCCTTCCCTGTCGCCCTGTGCGCGGCCGCCCGGGCCGGTGTACCGCTCGTTCCGGTGAACTACCGCCTGGGCGAGGAACAGCTCTCCCTGCTCCTGGCCAACCACCCCAAGGCACTCGGGATCGCGGGCCCTGACCAACTTGAGGCGCTGGAGCGCGCCGGGTTGCGGGCCCGCTCGTCCGAGGAGTGGCTGCGCGCCGCCCGCGAGGCCGACGTGACGGACGTCGAGGAGGCGTTTGCCGAACCGGAGAGTGCGGCCGTCATCATCTACACCAGCGGTACCACCTCGGCCCCCAAAGGTGTGTTGCTCCGCCATGCCAACCTGGTCTCCTATGTGCTCGGCACGGTCGAGTTCGCCTCCGCCGAGCCGGACGAGGCGGCGCTGATGAGCGTGCCGCCTTACCACATCGCGGCCGTGGCCAACGTCCTGACGAACCTCTACGCCGGCCGCAGGACGGTCGTGCTGGAGCGTTTCACGCCCGAGGAGTGGCTGCGGCTGGTGCGGGATGAAGGCATCACGAACGCCATGGTGGTGCCCACCATGCTTGCGCGGATCGTGGACAGCGGCGCCGACAAGACGCTGCCTGCCCTGCGCGGCCTCGCCTACGGCGGGGCGCCGATGCCTTCGGTGGTGATCGAGCGGGCGCTGCGGACCTGGCCGCACGTCGGCTTCGTCAATGCCTACGGCCTGACCGAGACGAGTTCCACCATCGCGGTCCTCGGCCCCGAGGACCACCGGGCCGCGCTCGCCAGTGACGCCCCGGTCGTGCGCGCCCGGCTGGCCTCGGTCGGCCGTCCCGTGCCCACGGTCGAACTGGAGATCCGCGACTACGAGGACCGTCTGCTTCCACCGGGACAGAAGGGCCGCGTCTGCGTACGGGGTGAGCAGGTCTCCGCCGAGTACGTGGGTCACGGCAAGGCCGTCGACGCCCGCGGCTTCTTCGACACCCGGGATCACGGTTACCTGGATGAGGACGGCTACCTGTTCATCGCGGGCCGCGCCGACGACACCATCATCCGTGGTGCCGAGAACATCGCTCCCGCGGAGATCGAGGACGTGCTGATGCGGCATCCCGCCGTGCAGGACGTAGCTGTGGTGGGCGTGCCCGACGAGGAGTGGGGACAGCGCATCGAGGCGGTCGTCGTGGCGCGGCCAGGGACGACCGCCGAGCCCGAGGAGCTGCGCCGCTTCGTCCGTGAGGCACTGCGCGGGAGCAAGACGCCGGACCGCATCGAGATCTGGGACGAACTTCCGAGGACGCCCACGGGCAAGCTGGTGCGGCGCAGCGTCGTCACCCGGCTGCACGCCGGCGCGGCTGAGGTCTGAGCAGGGCGAGTCGTGGCCGTTCCCGACGGGAACGGCCACGATCGGCATGGAGCCGGTGGTGTCAGCGCCCCACGCAAGTGTCGATGAGGCCCCACTCCAACGCGGTGCGCGCGTCGATCGGTGCACCGCTGAGGACCAGGTACGCGGTACGCCACCGCCCGATGCGCCGCGTGACGCTCACGGTGCCCCCTGCTCCGGGAACCAGTCCCATGCGTAGTTCGGGGAGCTGGAAGTATGCGTCTGGGGTGGCCTCGACCCGGTCGGCGAACGCCGGGACCTCGATGCCCGCGCCGATGCAGGCGCCATGTAGTCGGACCCGGACCCGGTCGGCAGCACGGTGCACCGCGTGGCCGGCGCTCTGGCGGAGTCGGATCAGATGGGCGGTCGCCACGTCGGGCGTCGTACCGAACTCGTCGAGATCCCCACCGCTGCAGAACGACGGACCGTTGCCGCTCAGCTCCACCTCGGTGATCGTCGGGTCGAGCCGGGCGAGGGCCAGCGCCTCGACAAGGCTGTCCCGCACGTCCCGGCTGAAGGCGTTGTGGCGCTGCGGCCGGTTGAGGACGACGCGCAGGAGGGGTCCGTCGCGGGAGAGCAGGACCGGCTCGGGATGCTCGGGCACCGGCCGTCGCGGAGTACGGGCGCGCCAGGCGGCGAACTCGGGGCCCGCCAACAGCATCGAGTAGGCCAGTGACTCGGCGGTCAGGCCGTCGGCGACCGGCAGCCTTTCGGTGAGCCGGAGCAGACCGTTCAGTGTCACCGCGGCCCTGGGCGCGGCGGCCGTGTACTCGGCTATGCGCTCGGCGGTCGCCCAGGGATCCGTCACTCCCACCCGCTCGGATCCGTCGCCGTCCTCGCCGACCGGCACGAGAGTGAACGTCAGCCTCTGCACGAGGGGCGAGAGGCGGTCCGGCACGGAGTCTTTGGTTACTCCGATCAGTATCCGGCGCGGCTCGTCGGAGAGGACCGGCAACGGGTCGCCCGGGACCCATTGGTCCAAGTCGACGAAGGCAACCGGTGTCACCGGCTCCCCGGAAGGGGCCAGCTCCAACCATGTGGAGGCGTCGTCTGCGAACTCACGCGGACCGATGCGTTTGACGGTGTCCATGGCGGTGCCTCAGGGGAAAACCGGGTGCCGCGCTGCCAGCAGCAGTCGGCACACGCGTTCGTAGTGCAGGGCGGAGTTGCCGTACAGCACCTCGTCGGCCTTGACGCGGCGCAGGTACAGGTGGAGATCGTGCTCCCAGGTGAACCCGATACCGCCGTGGATCTGCAAGGCCTCACCGGCCAGTCTGCTCGCCTCCTCGGAGGCAAAGGCCTTCGCGGTGCTCGCGGCCTGCGAGGCGTCCGGCGCACCGGCATCGGCGGCCATGGCGGCGTAGTACACGGCTGCTCGCATGCCCTGGACGGCCAGGCGCATGTCGGCGGCCTTGTGCTTGATCGCCTGGAAGCTGCCGATGGGCCGACCGAATTGCACCCGGACCTTGGCGTATTCGAGCGTGGCAGCCAGCAGCCACTCGGCCGCGCCCAGCGCGTCGGCGGCAGTCAGGACGGCGCCCGCGTCGCGCAGTCGGCTCACACCGGCGGGCTCGGCATCGAGCCGACTCCCGAACGGGACGTGCACCCGGTCCAGGGACACCTCGTACAGGTTGCGGGTCAGGTCCAGTGACCGCTGGCGGCGCACGGTGACACCTGTGGCGTGGCGGTCCACGAGAAAGTTGACCGGCTCCGCGTCGAGCAGCGCCGCGACCAGCAGCCAGCGGGCGCTGCCGGCGTCCTGGACCCCGGACTTGGTGCCGCGCAGCACGAAACCGTCCCGCTGCGGTGTGGCCGTGGTGAGCTGGTGCCGTGTGCTCCATTGCCCCCCGGCCTCCGCGAACGCCCAGGTCGCGCGAGCAGACCCTGCCGCGAGCAGGGGTAGGACTTCGGCGCGGAGCTCGGCGGAGCCGCCCCGGCTCACCGCGAGTCCGACGAGAGCGCTGGTGAGGAACGGCCCACGGGCCACGGCCCGGCCCAGTTCCTCGGCGACCAGTGCGAGTTCCGTCAGACCCTGGCCCGCCCCGTCGTACTCCTCGGGCAGCGCGAGACCCATCCATCCCAGGTCCGCCCCCAGCTGCCACAGCTTGGCGTCCACGTCCTCGTCCGCGCCGAGCATGCCTCGTACCCGCTCGGGTCCGGCGTGGTCCCGGAGGGTGACCCGGGAGACGTCTCGGAGCATCCCCTGCTCCTCGCTGGGTTCGAAATCCACCGTCGCTCCCTCTTTCCGCCGGGCTGTGGTCCCCGACGCACGGCTCCATCGATTGGAAGAGGTATGGTATCACTAAGTTAACCAAGTCGATGAGGTCTGTATCGGCCTCGGTACCCCGTGGAGGCCACCGTGCGACTCGACACCTTGCCCGAACTCGATGCGTTCCGGGCCCGTGTGCGTGCCTTCATCTCCGATCATGCGCCGGGAATCAAGGCGCATACAGGGGTACGCGCCCCGGAGCCCGAACTTGTTCCGGCGATCCGCGCCTGGACCGCTCAGCTGTACGCCGAGGGATTTCTGGGGATCGGCTGGCCGGAACAGTACGGAGGCAGGCCGGACGCCCATCCGCTGGAGGCGTTCATCGTGGCCGAGGAGCTGACGCGGGCGCGCACCTGGGAGCCGATCGGCGCCGCCTCGCTCGCCGCGGCCGCCGTGATCGAGTACGGCACGAAGGAGCAGAAGGACCACTTCCTGCCCCGTATCAGGGGGGCCCAGGACATCTGGTGCCAGTTGTTCAGTGAGCCGGGAGCGGGCAGTGACCTGGCGGCTCTGACCACCAGGGCCCGCCGTGAGGGTGACGAGTTCGTCGTGGACGGCCAGAAGGTGTGGACGACCAACGGCCAGCACGCGGACGTCGGCTACCTGCTGGCTCGGACCGACCCGGACGCCCCCAAGCACAAGGGCATCACGGCCTTCGCCCTCGACATGCGCGCACCGGGCGTCGACATCCGCCCGCTACGTGAGATCACCGGCACCACGGACTTCAACGAGGTCTTCCTCGACGCCGTACGGATCCCCGCCGACCGGGTCATCGGTGAGGTGGACGACGGCTGGCGTGTGGCGATGTCCAGCCTCGCCCATGAACGCACCGGGGTCGCCGGGCACGCCGCCGAACTGTTCCTGTACCTGGACGACGTCCTCGGCGTAGCGGCGAACGCCTCCGTCGCGGGGCGGCCCGCGCTCGACGACGCCTCCGTGCGACGGGACATCGGCCGGCTCGGCACCCGGGTGTACGTGAACAACCTCATGAACAAGCTCCAGCAGTCGCAGATGCTGGCCGGCCGGGAGGATCCCGCGGCCGCCCCCCTCGGCAAGATCTTCTTCGGTGAGACCAACCTGGCGCTGGCCGAGTTCGGCATGGCCCTCCAGGGCGCCGATGCCCTGCTGACCGAGGGTGATGCCGGTGCGGTGGCCGACGGCTGGTGGCAGGACGCCTTCCTGTACGCACGGGCGTACACCATCGCGGGCGGAGCCAACGAGGTGCTGCGCACGGTGGTGGCCGAGCGGGCTCTGGGGCTGCCACGCGAACCACGGTGACGGTCGGTGCGGCGACCGGGGAGGAGGCCCATCCGGGAGAACCGGGTGGGCCTTCTGCCGTTGAGGCCGGTTGGGGGGCTCAGTCGAGCAAAGCCAGGCTTGCCCGAGCGTAGGCCTGTCGGCGCCGCTCGCTGACAAGGAAGGACGGGGGCGCGAAATAGGCCACGTCGCGGGCGAGTGAGTCGCCGCGTCGACGCAGGGCCTCGCGCGCATCCCGGGTGGAGCCGCAGATCGCGATCTCCTCGACCATCTCGTCGGTGACCGCCCCGGCCATGCCGTCGGTGTCGCCGCGCCGGAAGGCTTCCCGCAGCTCCTCGACCGGCTTCTGCCAGCCGTGATGCTCGACATAGGGGTCGTAGGTCTTCACGGTGAGATAGAAGGCGATCATGCGGCGGGCGTCGCGGACTGCGCGCTCGGGGTCGTCGTCATTCACGGCGGTGATCACCCACCCGTGCTCGACGGGCCGCTTCTCGCGTTCGCCCCGTTCGGCTCCGCGTGCCACCGCGGGCCGTACCACCTCGTCCCACCAGCTGCGCGTGAACAGGCCGTGCCCGATCACCCCGTCCGCGACCCGTCCGGCGGCGCCGGCCATCTGCCTGTTGAAGCCGGCGAGCAGCACAGGCACCTCGATACGGCCCAGCACGGGCGCGCGCACGTCGGCATCCACGCGGTAGAACTCGCCCTCGTAGCGCACCGGTTCGCCGTTCTCGGCATGGAGCCAGGCCCGCACGGCCCCGACGAGGTCGGCCATCCGGGCCACCGGCCGGTCCGCCTCGACGCCGAACCAGTCCCGGTTGATGCGGTACGCCCCGGAGCCGAGACCGAGGAACAGCCTGCCCGGGGCGTGATTCCACAGACCGCGAAGAGCGGCGGCGTGTGCGTAAGGGGTACGGGCGAAGGCGTACGCGATCGCGGGGCCCACCGTCGCCGTACGGGTGGCGAACGCCATCTCGGTGAGCGTCGTGTACGCCTCGTGGTCCACGAACTCACCGCTGCAGAACATCGTCACCCCGGCTGCCTCCGCCTCGGCGGCGACCTCGGCTCCCTGCCACGGAATTCCGTACTCCATGCCCGTCCTCCTCATTCCCAACCGCCCAAGACTCATCTAACCTAGTTCACTATGATAGCTCTGTAGGTCCAAGGTGCGAGAGCGGAAAGTCACCGACACGAGGGAGAAGGACACGTGAGTAGCGCGCAGCCGACAGTGCGGGAGGAAGCCTTCGGGGTTCTGACCGAGGCCGCACTGGAGAGGTCCCGGGGGCGCCTCGGCGTGCCGCAGCCGCAGCGGAACCCCCCGCACAACTACGAGGTGACGTGGGACGCCGCCCGCCACTTCGCCTACGGCTACGGCGACGACAACCCGCTGTACTGCGACCCCGAGTACGCGGCCGGCACCCGTTGGGGCAGGCTCCTCGCCCCGCCGACCTTTCTCTACACGATGGGGGAGGACGCCGCACCCAAGCCCGATGCGGAGACCAAGGCGCTGCTCAAGGGTGACCCGTTCGCCGGGCTGGGCTCCTACCAGGCGGTGATGGAGTTCGAGTGGTGGCGCCCGCTGGCGCTGGGCGACCGTTGCCGGGTGCTGCAGGCACAGGTGGGCGTCGCGGAGAAGAAGTCGAGCTTCGGTGGTCGTACGGCCCACGTCACCAATGACTTCCTCTACACCGACGGACAGGGCCGGATGCACGCCGTACGGCGCGGAACCTGGATCAACGCCGAGCGCCACACCTCGAAGAACCGGGCCAAGGAGCAGCTGGAGCAGACTCCCTACACGCCCGGGCAGTTGGCGGAGATCGACGCGGCCTACGCGGCCGAGACACGCCGCGGCTCCGAGCCCCGCTACTGGGAGGACGTACGTGTCGGCGACGAACTGCAGCCCCGTGTCAAGGGCCCCCTGACGACCACGGACGTCGTCGTGTGGCATCTCGGCTGGGGCATGCAGCTCACGCCTCCCGGAGCCTTCCGGATCCAGTACGACACCCGCAGGAAGGCGCCGGGTCTCTACCCCGCCAACGCGCTCAGCGTGCCCGACACCGTCCAGCGACTGCACTGGGAGCCGCAGCGGGCCCAGGAGCTGGGACTGCCGACGTCCTACGACTACGGCGGTATGCGGGAGACCTGGCTGGTGCACGCGATCACCGACTGGATGGGCGACGACGCCTGGTTGTGGAAGCTGCGCTGCGAGCACCGCAAGTTCAACTACCTCGGTGACACCACCTGGGTGCAGGGAAGGGTCGTGGGCAAACTCGAGGCCGACGGCCGTCACGAGGTGCACCTCCAGGTGTGGTGCGAGAACCAGCGCGGGCAGACCACCACGCCCGGCGTAGCAGTCGTGCTGCTACCGACGAGGCGCGCCCCGCGGGTGAACCTGCCCGAGCCGCCCGCAGCCGACCTGGACGGCATGGTGCGGCACGAACTGCGGCGTCATCGGGTCGCCGACTGACTTCCGGGCCCGGTCGCTCCCCACAGGGTGCACGAGGGCCTCCGACCAGACTCGACCGGCGGCCGGCGCCGGTGTGTCCGTACAGCGAAGAGCGGAGCGAACGAGATGTCACAGCAGACGATGCCGGCCGAGGCCCACCTGGCACGCCTGGCGAACTCCCCGTCCATCGGCCTCCGCGTCGCGGCGCTGGAACGCGGTCATGTCCGCCTCGTCTTCCACGGCGTGGCCTCGGTCGCGGAGGTGACGCTCGCGGAGCTCCATCGGCGCGCGTGCAGTGTCGCCGCGGGACTCGCGGCCCTGGGCATCGAGCGCGGCGACGTGGTCGCCGTGCAGTTGCCGCACCGGGTCGAGGAAGCTGTCGCCCATGCGGCGGTCCTGCTGCGGGGCGCGGTGCTGATGCCCTTCGACCTCTCCTGGAGCGCCCACGAGGTGCAGCGTGCGCTGCGGCGATCCCGGGCGGTCGCGCTGGTCACCTCGGCCTGGCGCTCCCACGACGTGCTTCGGGCCCGCAACGCGGCCGACGGCCTCCCTGGGCTGAGGCATGTCGTCGCGGTCCCCGGGACCTGGCCGACGGCCGGTGTGCCCGCCGACGCCATCGAATGGGAGATACTCGAACGCTTCCGTCCGCAACCTCCGGCGGCGGCCGCGCGCCCGGACGAGGTGGCGCTGATCGCGCACGCCCCGGCAGTCCGGTCGATGCCGTCGCGGGCCGTCCTGCACACCCATGCCTCGCTGCTCGCCGAACTGGCCACGATGCCGCCCGCGCCCGGTGTCGTTCCCAGGCGTGTCCACCTCGCTCCGCCGGGCGCGGGTGACCTCACCGCCACGACGAGCCTGCTGCGCGCATTGGTGACCGGGCTGCCCGCGGTGTTCCTCGAGCGCTGGGACGCGACCACTGCGGTGGAACTCATCCAGCGGCATCACGTGACATCGGTCGCCCTGACCCGCTTCCATCTGACAGCCCTGTTGGAGGCCGGTGCCCGCAGTGGCGAAGGGCTGGCTGACATGGAGGAATGTCACATCCTCGGCGCGATCACACGAGCGGTGGTGGAACAAGCCGACCGTGCCGGGATCGCGGCCTACGGTGGCTACAGCCGGGTGGAGCATCCCACCATCGCCGTGGGGTCGCCGCGCGACTCGCTGCATTTGCGTGTCGCGGGTGCCGGGCGCCTGCTGCCGGGCAACGAGGTGCGGATCGTGGACTCCGCCGGCCGGGATGTGCCGCCCGGGCGGGACGGGCGGATCCTCAGCCGGGGACCGGAACTGTTCCTCGGCTACCTGGAGCAGGCCGGGGAGCCGCCGATCGTCGACGGCTGGTTCGCGACCGGCGACCGCGGAGCGCTCGACGCCGATGGCCGCCTGTACATGACGGGCGCGGTGCGGGCGGAGGGGGCCGCCGACGCGGCATGACTAGAAGGTCAACATAGTTTACTAGGTGAGCTGGCGCGAGGTATGGTGCTGGAAGACGCCTCTCTCCACCACCAGGAGATCTCCAATGCACATCGAGGGAATGTCCGCGCTGGTCACCGGCGGTGCTTCCGGTCTCGGACTCGGAACGGTCAAACGGCTCGCCGAGGCCGGTGCCCGCGTGGTCATCGCCGATCTGCCGTCCTCGCCGGGCCAGAAGGTCGCCGACGAACTGGGCGACCGCGTCCGCTTCGTCCCCACCGACGTGACCGACGAGGACCAGTTTCGCGACGCTGTCGCCGCGGCGGGCGAAGCCGGTCCGTTGCGCGCCCTGGTGCACTGTGCCGGCATCAACCACACCATCCGGCTGGTCGACCGGGACGGGCAGCCGGGAGAGCTCGCGGGCTTCGACAAGGTGATCCGGGTCAACCTGATCGGCTCGTACAACGCACTGCGCCTGGGCGCCGCGGCCATGGCGGCCACCGAGCCAGTGGACGGCGAGCGCGGCGTGATCGTCCTGACCGCGTCCGTGGCGGCGTACGAGGGCCAGATCGGCCAGATCGCCTACAGTGCTTCCAAGGGCGGCGTGGTGGGCATGACGATCGTCGCCGCGCGCGACCTCGCCGGCCGCGACATCCGCGTGAACACCATCGCCCCCGGTCTGATGAAGACCCCGCTCTTCGACTCCCTGCGCGAGGACGTCCAGGCGTCGCTGGCGGCGAGTGTGCCGAACCCCAAGCGCTTCGGAACCCCTGACGAGTACGGCCGGACGGCGCAGTTCCTGATCGAGAACGCCTACGTCAACGGCGAGACCATCCGCCTCGACGGCGCCATCCGCATGGCGCCTCGCTGATCCCTCAAGGAGACCCACGCGCCATGTCCGACGAGGTACTGGTGGAGCACGCCGACGGCGTCACACTCATCACCATCAACAGGCCAGAGGCCCGCAACGCCGTCAACCGCGCAGTCAGCGAGGGCGTCGCGGCCGCCCTGGACGAGTTCGATTCCCGCAAGGACCTGACCGCCGCCGTCATCACCGGCGCGAGCGGCACCTTCTGCTCAGGCATGGACCTCAAGGCGTTCGTCGCCGGTGAGACGGTGGCCCTGGAGGGCCGCGGCTTCGCCGGCATCACCAGGCGGCCACCACGCAAGCCGGTCATCGCCGCCGTCGAGGGCTACGCCCTGGCTGGTGGCTGCGAGATCGTCCTCGCCTGCGACCTGGTGGTGGCCGCCGACGACGCCAGGTTCGGCATTCCCGAGGTCAAACGCGGTCTGGTCGCCGGAGCCGGCGGACTGCTGCGCCTGCCGAGGCGCATCCCCTACGCCGTCGCCATGGAGCTGGCCCTCACCGGTGACTTCCTGGATGCCGCCCGGGCACACCGCTACGGCCTGGTGAACCAGCTGACCGAGCCGGGCCAGGCGCTGGAGGGCGCTCGGCGACTGGCGGCGCGCATCGCGGCCAACGGTCCGCTGGCGGTAGCCGCCACCAAGGAGATCATCGTCCGCTCGGCCGACTGGTCCGCGGAGGAGGCCTTCGACAGACAGGCCGCGATCATGGGGCCCGTCCTCAGGTCCGCCGACGCGCGTGAGGGCGCCATCGCCTTCGCGGAGAAGCGTCCGCCGGTGTGGCGCGGCGAGTAGACATTCCGATTCCGATACGAGGAGCAGCAATGGAGCTGGCTGATGGCGTCGCCCTGGTGACGGGCGGAGCGGGCGGACTCGGCGAGGCGACGGTACGGCGCCTGGCGGCGGCCGGGGCCAAGGTCGTCATCGCGGACCTCGCCGACGAACGCGGCGAGGCCCTCGCCAAGGAACTCGGTGACGGCGCGGTCTTCGCCCGGACCGACGTGACCCACGAGGACAGCGTGCTCGCGGCGCTCGAAGTCGCGCGGGGACTAGGCGAGTTGAGGGTCGCCGTCAGCGCGCACGGCGGTCCGGTCGCCCACGCCCGCGTGCTGGACCGCGACGGCAACCCGTACGCCCTCGACCTGTTCAAGCGCACCCTGGACGTGTACCTCACCGGCACGTTCAACGTGCTGCGTCTGTCGGCCGCGGCGATGGCGAAGAACACGCCGAACGAGTCCGGCACCCGTGGGGTGGTGGTCAACACGGCCAGCATCGCCGCGTTCGAGGGCCAGATCGGCCAGTCCGACTACGCCGCGGCCAAGAGCGGGGTGGTCGGCCTCGGACTGGTGGCCGCTCGTGACCTGTCCGCGGTCGGCATCCGTGTCATGACCATCGCGCCCGGCACCTTCTTCACCCCGGCCTTCCGCATCCCCGAGGAGCAGGCGCAGGAGACCTGGGGCTCCAAGGTGCCGTTCCCCAAGCGCATGGGACGGCCCGAGGAATACGGCGCGCTGGTCCAGCACATCGCCGAGAACGACTACCTCAACGGCGAAGTGATCCGGATCGACGGCGCACTGCGCTTCGGCCCCAAGTGACGAGGACGACGACGATGAGCACGGCAGCCGGAGAACTCCGGGCCTACCTCGACGAGATCGCCCCTGCTCTGCACCGGGCCTGGCCGGACAACCGCTCCTTCGCGGCCCGTCTCGCCTGGCAGCGGGCCCTCCACATGGGCGGCTGGGCGGCCCCGCACTGGCCGGTCGAGGACGGCGGACGGGGTCTCGGCATCCTCGACCGCCTGGAGTGCGACGCGGAGCTCGCCCGCGCGGGAGCCCCCGACATCGCCGGCGTCTTCGGCATCAAGAACGTCGGCCCCACCATCTCCCGGTTCGGCACCCCCGGGCAGCGCGCCTCCCTTCCCCGGATTCTGTCCACGGAGGAGATCTGGTGCCAGGGCTTCAGCGAGCCCGACGCGGGCAGCGACCTCGCGTCCCTGCGCACTCGTGCGGAGCCCGAGGGAGACGGTTTCCGGATCAACGGCCAGAAGGTGTGGACCTCGGACGGCATGCGAGCCACTCACTGCATGCTCCTGGTCCGCACGGATCTCGGGGCCCGCCCGCACCAGGGCATCTCGGTCCTGCTCGTCCCCCTGGACACCCCCGGCATCGAACGCCGGCCCCTGCGCCAGATCACGGGCGACTACGAGTTCGCCGAGCTGTTCTTCACCGACGTGCACGTCCCGGCCGACTCCCTGCTGGGCCCCCTCAACGAGGGCTGGCGCGTCACCATGACCACCCTCGGCCATGAGCGAGCCGGCGTCGTCGAACTCGCCAACTCCCTCCAACGGGACGTGAAGAAGGCGGTGGCCGGGTTCCCGGACGGCGTGGCCGACCCCGTGCTGCGCCAAGAGCTGGCCCGCCGCTATGTCGAGGCCCGCACGGTCGGCCTGCTCGGCCGGGACGTGCTGCGCGCCCTGAGCGCGGGGGAGCAGCCCGGCCCCGCCCAGTCCGTCATCAAACTCGGCTGGAGCCTGACCACGCAGCGCCTGGGCGAGACCCTGCTGGACGCGGCGGGCCCCGCCGCCATCGCCGCCGGGGACGGCCCCGAGGTCCACCGCTTCCTGCGCGGACGTGCATCGACCATCGCCGCGGGCACCACCGAGGTCATGAAGAACATCCTGGCCGAACGCGTCCTCGGCCTCCCGAAGGGATGAGCGCCGTGAGCGACCGCAACGACGAGCACGACGAACTCCGCAAGGTCGTCCGTGCCTTCCTGGAGCACGCCTCGCCGAGCAGCGAGGTACGCCGGCTGGCGGAGACCGACGAGGGCTACGACCCCGAGGTCTGGCACCGCCTCGCGGACGAACTGGGCCTGGTCGGCCTCATCGTTCCCGAACGCTTCGGAGGGGCCGGCGCCGGAGCGGCCGAACTCGCCGTCGTCATGGCGGAGATGGGCCGCACTCTGCTGTGCGCCCCGTACCTGTCCTCGGCCGTGCTCGCACCGGCCGCACTCCTGGAGAGCGGGGACGAGACGGCCTGCGCCGAATTCCTCCCGGACATCGCGGACGGCTCCGTGATCGCGACCCTCGCGGCGGCCGAGGGCAACTCGGACATCCGCGACCTGGACGCCGTATGGACGACCGCGCGCGCCGACGGGGACCGCCACCTGCTGTTCGGCACCAAGGAACGGGTCACCGACGGATACGCGGCGGGGCTCCTGCTGACCGTGGCGCGCACGGAGAAGGGGCTCTCCCTTTTCGCCGTCGATCCGGAAGCCGTGGAGCGCCGGCCACTCCCCGCACTCGACCCCACCCGAAAGCTGGCGCGGGTCCATTTCGACCGGACGCCCGCCCGCCTCATCGGTACCGAGGGCACGGCTGACGCGGTCATCGCCAGGGTTCTCGACCTGGGGGCCGTCGGTCTCGCCGCCGAGCAGGCGGGCGGCGCCGAGCGATGCCTTGAACTGTCTGTCGAGTACGCGAAGACACGCGAGCAGTTCGGCCGGCCGATCGGCGCCTTCCAGGCGATCAAGCACAAGTGCGCCGAACTGCTCTATGAAGTGGAGTCCGCCAAGGCGGCCGCCCAGGACGCGGCCCGGCTGTGGTCGGCGGACGCGGCCGCCGGCGAGCAGGGTCTGGCCGCGTCGGTGGCCCGGGCGTACTGCTCCGAGGCCTACGTCCACGCGGCGGCCGAGACCATCCAGATCCACGGCGGCATCGGCTACACCTGGGAGCACGACGCCCACCTCTACCTGCGCCGGGCCAAGTCGTCGGCACTGCTGCTCGGCAGCACCTCGTGGCACCTGGAACGGGTCGCCGCCGGCATCGGCCTCGTCCCCACCGAATAACCCCCCGATCCTTCGACTCCGAGGAGGCCCGATGGCCAGCGCCACGGTCCAGGACGCCGGTACGTCCCCCGCGCACCAGGCGCACTGGAGTGTGCGCCTGGCTGAGTTCCTGGACGCCCACGAGGGCAGGCCGCCCCGCGACAAGACCGCGCGCCTGGCCTGGGCCCGCGCTTTCCACGCCGATCTGGAGGAGGCTCACCTCGCGGCTCCCGGCTGGCCTGCCGAGGCCGGCGGCATGGGACTGGACCTGGCCGACCAGATCGCCTACCACCAGCAGATGACGGCCGCCCGCGCCCCCAAGCACCCCTGCGGGCTGTCCTTCATCGTGGCACCCACCCTCATCAAGCACGGCACCCCCGAGCAGAAGAAGCGGTACCTGCGACCACTGCTGCGCGCCGACGAATTCTGGTGCCAGGGCTTCTCCGAACCGGGTGCCGGAAGCGACCTGACCTCGCTGACCACCCGAGCGGAGCGAGTCGGCGACGAGTACGTCGTCAACGGTCAGAAGCTGTGGACCACCATGGCCCACCTGGCCGACTGGATGTTCGCCCTGATCCGCACGGGCCCCGCCGGACCCGGCGGCGCCGGGATCTCGTACCTGCTCATCTCCATGAAGAGCGAGGGCATCACCGTGCGGCCCCTGAAGGACATCAGCGGTGGTACGCACTTCTCCGAGGTCTACTTCGACGACGTACGTGTGCCGGTCGCGAATCTGGTGGGGGAGGAGGACGGCGGGTGGGCCATCGCCCGCACCAGCCTGGGCCACGAGCGGGCCACCGCGTTCCTGTCCGACGAGTTCCGATATCGGCGGGTCGTCAACGAACTGCACCGGCTCGCCAAGACCTCGGGCGCCGCGGACGACCCCGTCGTCCGGCAGGACCTGGCCAGGATCGAGGCCTCGGTACGGGTGCTCGCCTCCAACAGCCGGCGTGCCCTCGACGCAGTGCTGCAGGGCCGGGACCCCGGTCCCGCGGCCTCGGTCAACCGGCTGGTGCGTGCCGAGTTCGACCAGCGTCTGCACGAGGTCGCGCTGCGCGTCGTCGGGCCCGACGCCGTACTGGGCCAGCGCGAGCAGACCGCCCCGGAAGGCGGACGATGGACCTACGGATATCTGATGAGCCGCTCCTCGACCATCGGGGCCGGCACCGCGGAGATCCAGCGCAACACCATCGCCGAGAAGGTCCTGGGCCTGCCCTCGTGGAGGAAGGAAGCCTGATGACGCCACCAACCGGACCGAGCAAGCTGCCGGCCTTCCAGACGATCCTGGCCGAACTCGGCGAGGACCATGTCCTGACGGTGACCCTCAACCGGCCCGAACGGCTGAACGCCTTCAACCAGCAGACCCTGGACGACTTCGCCGCGCTGTGGCGGTATGCCGCCCAGGAGGACGCCGTCCACGTGGTGGTCCTCCAGGCGGAGGGCGAGCGGGCCTTCTGCACCGGCGTCGATGTGGGGGAGGGCATCGACCGGCACCCCAACCCGTTCAGCGACCTGGATCCCGGGACCAGCCTGTCGCCCAAGCTGAACCGCTGCTGGAAGCCTCTCGTCTGCGCGGTGCACGGCATGGTGGCCGGGGGAGCCCTCTACTGGCTGAACGAGGCCGACATCATCGTCGCCGCCGAGGACGCCACCTTCTTCGACCCGCACACCACCTACGGCATGGTCGCGGCTCTCGAGCCCATCGGGCTCGTCCGCCGTATCCCCATCGGGGAGGTGCTGCGGATGGTGCTGCTGGGCAACGACGAGCGGATGTCGGCGCGCCGGGCCCTTGAGATCGGCTTCGTCAGCGAGGTCGTCCAGCGGGAGCGGCTGCGCGAGCGGGCGCACGAACTGGCCGCGCTGATCGCGGCCAAGCCACCCGTCGCGGTGCAAGGAAGCATCAGGGCGATTTGGGAATCCCTGGACACCGGGCGCAGCCAGGCCCTCGCCTCGGGGCTCGCCTACACCCAGATCGGCAACCCGATCGGCAAGGCGCAGATCGACCGCGATGCTGTCAAGAACCGGAAGTACGAGGTGCGTTGATGACCGCCGACGCGGAGATCGAGAAGGAACTGCGAGAGGCGCTCGGTGGCCTGCTGCACCGGCGCTGCGACATCGAAACGGTGGCCGCCCTGGCCGACGGGCCCGAGAGCTGGGACCGGGAGCTGTGGCAGGAGCTCAGGGACATGGGTGTACCGGGACTGGCGGTCCCCGAGGAGTACGGCGGCGAAGGCGCCGGTTTCTCCCTCGCGGTCGCCGCGCAGGAGGAGCTGGGGCGCCGGCTCGCGCCCGTGCCGACGGTGTCCATCGTCGCGGCTCAGGCCGCCCTGCTGACGGCGGGGACGGACGAGGCCGCGGGATGGCTGCGCCGGATGACGCGTGACGGTGTGACGGCCGCACTCGCCGTCGGACGCAGCGCCGACGGCTGGAGCCGGGCTCCGGGGATGCGCGCCGAGGACGGATCCGGGGAGTGGACCCTGACCGGAACCGTGCCCGTGGTCGCCGACGCACCGTGTGCGGCCGTGTTCCTGGTCACGGCGGAGACGGCGGCCGGCCCTGCCCTGTTCGCGGTGGAGCCGCAGAACGGGTGTGTCACGACACCCGTCGACGCCCTGGACCCGACCCGCCCCCTGGGCGCCGTCGCTCTGACCGACTGCCCCGCCCGACGGGTGGCAGGACCCGACACCTTCGGTGACGTCCTGGGCGCCGCCGAACGGGCGGCGCTCGTCCTGCTCGCCGCGGATGCCGTGGGGGTCGCCGCCGAGGCCATGGACCTCGCGGTGAAGTACGCCAGGACCAGGCACCAGTTCGGCCGCGCCATCGGCACTTTCCAGGCCGTGTCGCATCGCTGCGCGAACATGCTCATCGCCGTCGAGTCGGCCCGGGCTCTGGTCGCCGCCGCGGCCGGTGCACTCGACGAGCCCGGTCCGGACACCGACACCGCTGTGTGCCTGGCAGCCGCCGAGGCCCTGGAGACCGCGGTCTCCGTCGCCCAGGGGTGCGTACAGGTGCACGGTGGCATGGGCTTCACCTGGGAGCACCCCGCCCACCGCTACCTCCGGCGTGCCAAGGCCGCCGAGGCGCTGGTCGCGCTCCCGGACCGGCTGCGAGAGCGTGCGGCGACCGGTCTGCTCGCTGCTGTCTAGATGCCCGGCCACATGATGCCTGACCGCCCCTCGCCCGTGTTCACCGGGGCCGGACATGGTTACCCTGGTCGTCCCGCGTGGTCGTGCGGGACAGACGGAGAGGAGGCCGCGCCCGTGCCTACGGAGTCCGCGGAGCGTGAGCGGATCATCAAGGCGGCCTACCGCTGCCTGGCCGAGGCAGGAGGCGCGGGAGCGTCGGTAGGCGACATCCTGCGCATCGCAGGGCTCGGGACGCGTGCCTTCTACCGGCACTTCGACTCCAAGGACGACCTGCTCCTCGCCATGTTCCGGCGGGACAGCGAGCGGCTGCTGGCCGAACTGCAGAGCGCCGCGGCCAGCGCGGGCACTCCTGTCGAGGCGTTGCAGGGATGGATCGAGGCGATGCTGCGCCTGACGTCCGAGGCGCGTCGGCGCCAGCATGTACGAATCCTGTCCTCCGAGGGAGCCCAGCGCGCTGCGGGGTACGCCGCGGAGCGGGCCCGGGTCGCAGCGGGGCAGGAGGCCGCCCTTGCGCAGATCCTGTATCGGGGGCGCCAGGACGGTTCGTTCCCCTGGACCGACCCCGAGTCGGACGCCCGGTTCATTCGCGCCGTTATCGCCCAGGCATTCGACGAGCAGATGGCGCCGACGGTGTCCATGAGCGCGACCGAGGCTGCCGCCCGTGTGCGCGACTTCGTACTGAGGGCGCTGGGGGCGGCGGCACCGGCTGTGGAACCGCAGGAGCGTTGACGCTCTACACGTCGGTGACGCGGAGCCCGGCGTGTGCCTTGTAGCGGCGGTTGACCGAGATCAGGTTCGCGACCAGGGACTCCACCTGGTGGGCGTTGCGCAGCCGCCC